>NZ_JBHGAR020000031.1:0-28003 GCF_042611115.2 Sulfitobacter sediminivivens | reverse complement strand
CTGCGGGCGAAGACCCCGATCGATGGGCTCTATCTGTCCGGGCAGGATGTGGTCAGCCAAGGCATTCAAGGCGCGCTATGGGGTGGCATCCTTTGTGCGGCCAGCGTCGACCCCAAGGTTTTCAAAGTGATGAGAGGATAGGCATGCACTGGTTTCTCCTCGCGATTGGTGTTGCCATTGAAATAGCGGCAACGGCGTCGCTACGGCTCTCTGATGGTTTTACCAGGCCTGGTTTCACGGCTCTCACCCTCATGTGCTTCGCACTGGCATTTTATTTGATGTCGCTCGTCGTGCGGACCATGCCGCTCGGGATCGCATACTCTGTCTGGGCGGGTGGCGGTATCGCAGGTGTCACACTTCTGGGCGCAACCGCTTTTGGTCAATCCTTGGATGGTTATGCCTATCTGGGCATCGGTTTGATCATTGCGGGGGTCATGGTCTTGAATGCTCTGTCGACTGCAGCGGGGGCGTGAGGTGGTACCGCTCGACCGCAGCTCAATGGAGCCGACCCGCATCACCGATCTGAGCGCTGTTGAATTGGCGCGCGAGACCACTTCTGGACGACTTTCAGCAACGGCGGTTGTTGAAGCCTTTCTGGCGCAAGTGGACAAGGTAAATCCGGGTCTCAATGCAATTGCGATCCCGCTTTTTGAGGAGGCGCGGGCGCGGGCCAAAGAACTTGATGAGGCTTTCACGCGCGGTGATGTACCAGGCCCACTCCACGGCGTGCCCATCACGATCAAAGAACAGTTTCGCGTCGCGGGAACACAGATAACACTGGGTGCGAAGAACAAGATCGGCAATGTCTACAACACCGAGGGCCCCTTGGTCAGAAAATTGAGAGAGGCTGGGGCGGTCATTCTTGGCAAGACGAATGTGCTGCAGACGCTGTCTGGTTGGGAAACCGACAATCGTGTCTACGGTCGGACCAACAATCCCTGGGACCACGCCCGGTCACCCGGAGGAAGCAGTGGTGGCGACAGTGCGATTATAGCCGCACGCGGCGCCCCGCTTGCCTTGGCCGCAGATTTTGGAGGGAGCATCCGCATTCCCGCCCATTTTTGCGGTTTGCATGGTTTGAAGCCAACCTCCGGTCGCCTGACGAGCGATGACTTCCCGCCGGGCCTGATGTCTGTGAACCACGGGCAGGAGGTTGTCGTGCAACAGCCGGGTCCGATTGCCGGGACTGTCGCCGACTTAACCTTGGCGATGCGCCTTCTTACAGAAACCTCTTCCGAGGAGATCACGCGGGACGTCGTTGCGCCGACAGTGTGGCCTGACCCGGCGGCTGTTCAAATCAAAGGCATGCGCATCGGGATGTATGTTGAAAACGGCCATTTTCCGGTTTCGCCCGCAATACGCCGCGCAATTTTGGAAGCGGCCGACGCGCTGAGGTCCATGGGCGCGACCGTGGAACCCATTGTGCCTCCCGATGCGCGAGAGGCGATCCGAATATTCATCGGCGCAACGTCAGCCGGTGGTGGCAAATTCTTCAAGACATTGCTTGGTGACGAAGAACCAATTCCGCAGGTTGCCGACCTGCTTCGCGGCATTTGGACCAAACCGGCTTTGCTGCGTGTCGCTGCATGGCTGCAGGACATGAAAGGTCAAGGTCATCAGGCCTATGCGATGCGGTGTCTGGGTACCCGCTCCGTCGCAGAATACTGGTCGCTGGCAGATGCGCGCACAGACTTCAGGCAAAAATTCCTGCAATCATTGGACGATGGGCATTTCGACGCCGTCATTTGCCCGCCCTTCGCCTTGCCCGCAATACCCCATAACACGTGCCAACATCTTCTGCCTTCAGCCGGCTATGCGATTGTCTACAACGTGATTGGCGCCCCCGCTGGGGTGGTTTCGCTAACGAATGTCAGGCCCGATGAGGAATCGGATCGCGTCGTTTCCCGAGACTTGGCAGACATAACCGCCAGCGCCGTGGAACAGGGGAGTGCAGGCCTTCCTGTAGGCGTGCAGGTGGTGGCCAGGCACTGGCGGGAGGACATTGTTCTTGCGGTCATGTCCGCGCTCGAGGATCATTTCCGATCAAAGCCCGATTATCCGACAATCCCGGAAAACTCGCTGGCCGATCAACCTGTGGCGTGACTCCAAACGTCGCGCGGAATGCGGTTTCTCCAATACTGCGGCTCTGTAAAAACTCCTTTGATCCAAGACCGTCAGAACGTCTGCATTCGCGAACCAAGCCGAGGCGCATCGCAGCTGCAGATAGCTTTCGTTTTCCCATCTGGAGCTTATCGCTGCGTCCGCAATTCACGCTCAAGCGGACTTTGGTTCTCATCCAATGATTGGCAGCATTGTCCGCGTTGCGGACATTTCCAATTGTTCACTAAACGTCGGTTATTCAAAAAAGCTATTTCTTAGACCTCTGGTTGTTTTTGGGCCCAGAGCCTAGACCACCGTGCTTTGGGTTGTACCATTGCATCCAGATTGCAGAATAGGAGTATTGCAAATGGCTGACGGCTCAAAAGATCCAGACCATGATTTTCTTAAGTCTGGAGAAGCCCTTTGGCTGGACGATCCTGAACAGAGCCTGACAGACGCCGAACTCGGTCGTGTGATGGAGCATTTCAGTGCATCGGATAATTTCAACGACCCGCAACTGCCCCGCTCCATAAAATGGCAGTTCCAGTCTTTTGTCGTCATGGCTATGAACGAAGGATATCGTGAACGCGGTGGAAAACTCGAAAAGGTTTCTAAGCCCTCCACAATTGTTGAACGGGAAATGGAGCAGCTAACCAAAGCTGGCGCAAAATTCTACGAAAAATTTGCTGGATTGGATCCAGTGACCAAGAACTGGCTGCGTCAACTTTCTAAAGTGGACGGGGTCGAGTACGACAGTATTGGTCGAGATCGGTTTCGCGACCTTGATGATCGTCTTTTTGGGCTGGTTAAAGATTTAGTTTTAACTGCGCGCTCGGCCGACGGAATAACGTCGCGCGGCCCGAACAATCTTGCTCTGAGGGAAATGGTGGATTGGCTGGCAGGGTGTTGGGAGATCTGCCATGGCATGCCGCCGACGACGGACAAAGGGCGGGGTCGACGAGATGAGGCGTTTTTGGAGCTCTGCCAAGATGTGGCTAAAATTGCACACGCCAAGCTCAAGGCAAAAGGCGGTGGGCTTACGACCCTCAAGCTCCCATTTATAGTTGACGAGGTGATCAAAAATCGGGCTGCTGAAACCGCCAAGAAACCGCGGGAGAAGTAAACCAGACTTTTGGCGATAACTCCTCCGTCGATCTGACGGTGCTGAGAGTCATAAATTTGCATGTAGTAAACGCGAAGGAATGCGACATGCAAAATCTAACTATTTCTTACCGCCCAGTATCTGAGGTTGCGGTCAATCGGCGCAACGCCCGAACCCACGACAAACGGCAACTCAAGCAGATCAAAGACAGCATCGAGGCATTTGGATTTACAAATCCGCTGCTGATTGACGAGGCCGCCGTGCTGATCGCTGGACATGCACGTTTGTCGGCAGCAAAGGCCCTGGGGCTTGGGTCGGTCCCGGTCATTGTGCTGGCGCATCTCGATGACGCCCGGAAACGGGCGCTGATGCTGGCCGACAATAAGATCGCACTGAATGCCGGCTGGGACATGGACCTGCTGGCCAATGAACTGGCTGATCTGTCGTCGATGGATCTTGAATTTAACCTGGAACTGACCGGGTTTGAAGTTGCCGATATCGACATCATTATTGACAGTGCCTCGGATCGCAGTTCAAACGAAGTTGAGCTTGCACCAGTTCCTGACGAAAACACTCCGGTTGTAACCCGGCGCGGGGACCTGTGGCACCTCGGCAAACACCGGGTTCTCTGCGGCGACGCGCGCAGTCCAGACGACTTTGCGTTGCTTGTCGAACAGCAGAAAGCGGATGTGGTTTTTACCGACCCGCCCTACAACGTGCCAATCGCAGGCCACGTGTCCGGAAAGGGCAGGGCACGCCACCGGGAATTCCATGAGGCAAGCGGAGAAATGACCCGGTCTGGATTTACAGCCTTTCTGGACGAGGTTCTTGCCAACACATCTCAGTCGTGTCGCAATGGTTCCATCTCGTTTGTCTGTATGGACTGGCGTCACATGGGGGAGTTGCTCGAGGCCGGGCAGCGGTCATTCGACGCCTATCTGAACCTGTGTGTCTGGGCAAAGACAAACGGCGGGATGGGGTCCCTCTATCGGTCGCAGCATGAACTGGTTTTTGTCTTTCGCAAGGGCAAGGTTCAGCACCGTAACAATGTCCAGCTCGGCCGCTTCGGACGCAATCGCACAAACGTCTGGACCTACGCCGGGGTCAACACCTTCCGGGAAGGCCGGATGGAAGAGCTCTCAGCGCACCCGACAGCAAAGCCAGTGGCCATGGTGCGGGATGCGGTCCTTGATGTAAGCAAACGCGGTGAGATCGTGCTGGATCCGTTCTTAGGGGGCGGCACCACACTGATGGCCGCCGAGCAGTCGGGCAGGGTGGCCTATGCCTTGGAGATCGATCCGGCCTATGTCGATGTCGCGCTGAGGCGCTGGCGAACAGAAACCGGAGAGGAGCCACGCCGCGCGTCAGACAATCGCACGCTTGCCTCACTTGAAGCCGAGAAGCTTGAGGAGGTCGGGGCATGAGCAACGATAATGATGACGAGTATGACGTCGGGTTTTGCAAACCGCCAAAAGGCGGCATGTTCCAAAAGGGCCAGTCAGGCAATCCGAACGGTCGGCCCAAAGGCGTTAAAAACTTCCAGACAGAATTGGTTTCTGTTCTCCGATCAAAGGTGACTGTCACCGTGGCTGGCAAGCCCAAATCAGTGAGCGTTGTTGAGGCGGCATTGATGCGGCTGAGAGAGAAGGCATTGAAAGGGGAGCTGAGGGCACTCGAGATTGTGCTTGGGTATGCTCAGGAAAGCTCCAGCGCATCGGATGCCGGTTTGCGCGAACAAAAGCTGAGCAAACTTGAGAAAGATATTCTTGGGCGGTCGACGTTGTCCGGCAACGGCTCCGATCCGGAGGGTTCTGGCAGTGAATAACGTCGACACAGCAGATCTGCTGGCGGTCTTATTGCGCAGCGACCTCTCCAGCTTCATCCAGCGCAGTTTTGCGACCGTTGATCCGGGTTCGGTCTATAGCCACAACTGGCACATCGACGCGATTGCGTACCAGCTGGAACGGATTGCGCGCGGCGAGATCCGGCGTCTGATCATCACCATGCCGCCAAGGTCGTTAAAATCGATCTCCGCCTCCATCGCTTTCCCGGCCTGGATCCTTGGCCGATACCCGAAGAAACGGATCCTGGCGGTCTCCTATTCTGAGAACCTGGCCGAGAAACTCGCGTTCGACTGCATGAAAGTGCTGGCCTCTGACTGGTACCAGGACACCTTCCCGCAGACCCGCGTTGCCAGAAACAGATCAAGGAAGTTCGATTTTGAAACCACACGAGGCGGTGGCCGGTATTCTGCATCGGTTGGTGGCGCGCTGACGGGTCGCGGGGGCGATATCATCATCATCGACGACCCTCACAAACCAGACGAAGCGCAGTCGGAGGTCAGGCGCAGCAGCGTGTTGGATTGGTATGGCTCGACACTATTGAGCCGCTGTAACGATCCGGCCACCACGCCAATTATCGTCATTCAGCAGCGGATTCATGAGAATGATCTGGCTGGCATGCTTCTTGAACAGGGAGGCTGGGAGCATCTCAATCTGCAGGCTGTTGCTGATGACCCGGAATCCTTTGATCTTGGAAGGCGCGGGCACATTCACCGCAAAGAAGGAGACCTGCTGCATGCCGAGCGGTTGCCGCGCGACTTGCTCAGCGACTATAAGACGCAGCTTGGTTCCTATGTCTACGCGGCCCAGTATCAACAGCGCCCGGCCCCGATCGAAGGCGGCATTGTGAAGTGGAACTGGTTCAAATCGTATGATGTGGTTCCGCAGCAGCTGGAACAAGATGAGATTGTTCAGTCCTGGGACACGGCCTCAAGTGCAGGAGAATTAAATGACTATTCTGTTTGCACCACATGGCTTGTCCGCAAACCACAGGCATGGATGCTTGATCTATGGCGCGGCCGCCTTGAATATCCGGACCTGCAGCGGAAGATTCAATCTTTGGCGGTGCAGGCGAACGCAAACCGGATCCTGATTGAGCAAGCCGGATCCGGGATCAGTCTGATCCAGGATCTGTCAAGATCCAGCGACCTGAACGTCATCGGCATCATTCCGAAACAGGACAAAGCAAGCCGGTTAATGAACGTTTCTGCCATGATTGAGGCGGGTCGCATATTGATCCCAAAAGAGGCTCCCTGGCTGGCTGACTTCCGCCGGGAGTTGACCCTGTTTCCCAATGCACGCAACGACGACCAGGTCGATAGTCTGTCGCAGTTTCTCAACTGGCTCGATCAGCCTGAATTCAAGTGGTATGTGGGCGGCTCATACTATTGAAAAATTAAAATGACTAGAATGAGCATAGCTTTCAGCTTGGAGGATTCTGATAATGGCGCTTATGTGAAATAGATTTTCATTCACTCCGGTCTTACCAAAGTTCCGATTTTCGGGCTGAATTGTGCAGTGGTTATTCTTTCCTTTTAACGTAATTTGAAACCCGTCAGCGCAAGTGAAGATCAGTAGTTAATTGAAGAGTGTCCCCTTCAAGCTAAGCGATTTAGCAGCACAGCAATGAAATGTTTGGCCAAAATTGTCGCAAGATGTATCGGCTCGAATGTGAAAAACAAAGCGACGTGCGAGCCGATTCAGGAAATTCTTCATACTGCGGAGTGCTCCCGCCCGAGTCATCCAGCCGCGTAGGTCGCTCAGCGGTTTTCCACATTTACGTAATCGCGATGAGGGGCACCAACGTAGAGCTGGCGGGGTCGACCGATCTTCATAGTTGGATCAGCAATCATTTCCTTCCATTGGCTTATCCAGCCAACTGTACGGGCTAACGCAAAGATCGGCGTGAACATCGAAGTCGGGAACCCCATGGCATCAAGGATAATACCAGAATAGAAGTCGACATTGGGATACAGCTTTCGCTCAGCGAAATATGGATCTTCCAGTGCAACGCGTTCCAATTCTTTGGCTACCTGAAGTGTTGGGTTGTTTTCAACACCAAGCAGTTCCAAAACTTCATCAGCCGATTGTTTCATCACCTTCGCGCGTGGGTCAAAGTTCTTGTAAACCCGATGCCCAAATCCCATCAGGCGGAAAGGATCATCCTTATCTTTGGCACGCGCCACGAATTCGGGGATGCGGTCAGGTGTGCCAATTTCCTTGAGCATTTCCAAACACGCCTGATTTGCCCCGCCATGTGCGGGACCCCAGAGACAGGCAATGCCCGCCGCGATACAGGCAAATGGGTTCGCACCCGAAGACGACGCCAGACGCACCGTAGATGTTGACGCGTTCTGTTCATGGTCGGCATGCAGCGTGAATATACGGTCCATCGCGCGGCTCAGGATCGGGTTCACGACATAGTCTTCGGCAGGCACTGCAAAGCACATCCGCAGGAAGTTGGACGCATAGTCCAGATCGTTCTGCGGATACACGAATGGCTGACCGATCGTGTATTTATACGCCATCGCCGCGATGGTCGGCATCTTGGCGATCAGACGGATCGAAGCGACTTCGCGCTGATGTTCATCAGAGATGTCGGTGCTGTCATGGTAAAATGCCGACATTGCTCCGACCACGCCGACCATGACGGCCATCGGATGCACATCACGGCGGAAACCACGAAAGAAATGAATCATCTGTTCGTGCAGCATGGTGTGGTTAGTCACCAGCGATTCAAAGTCTTTGAGTTGGACCGAAGAGGGCAATTCACCGTAAATCAGCAGATAACACACTTCCAGATAATGTGATTTATCCGCCAACTGATCAATCGGATAGCCACGATGCAATAGCTCGCCCTTATCGCCGTCGATAAAGGTAATTGCTGACTCGCATGCGGCGGTTGAAGTGAAGCCTGGATCATAGGTGAAGACATCGCCTTGGCTATAGAGCTTTCGGATATCTACTACATCTGGACCTGCTGTGGGTGAGAGTATTGGCAGATCAAGTTCCATGTCGCCTAGGGAGAATTTTGCTGTCTTTTCATTGTTAGCCATTGGCTTTCCTTTCGTCGGATTGGAAATTTTCGAGCATCTAACGACAATTCAGGCGGGTGCATCGGTTCAATAAGCGCAGAATGGGCGAACAGCGAAAGCACGCGAGATTGGCGTTTTGCTGCCCTAATTCAACGTTTTGTCGATTTTCTTGCAGGTTTCGACAAGGTCTTGGACCGCACTGACGGATCTGTCGAACATTGCCTGTTCGTCCTTGGTCAGCTTGATGTCGATAACCTTTTCGATCCCGGCGGCACCGATCACCGTGGGCACGCCCACATAGAACCCGTTCAGCCCGTATGCACCGTCAACATAGGCCGCGCAGGGCAGCACACGTTTTTGGTCTTTTAGATAGGCTTCGGCCATTTCAATCGCCGATGTGGCGGGTGCGTAAAAGGCCGAGCTCGTTTTCAACAGACCAACGATTTCGGCCCCTCCATCGCGGGTGCGCTGAACGACTGCATCTAGTTTCTCCTGCGTCGTCCAACCCATGTCGACCAGATCAGGCAGAGGGATACCGGCAACGGTGGAGTAGCGCGTCAATGGCATCATTGTGTCGCCATGCCCGCCCAATACGAATGCGGTAACATCGCGCATCGACACGCCAAATTCCAAGCTCAGGAAATGGCGGAAACGGGCGCTGTCGAGCACGCCAGCCATACCGCAGACCTTTTCATGCGGCAGGTCGGAGAATTCGCGCAGCGCCCAGGCCATCGCATCGAGCGGATTGGTGATGCAGATCACAAAGGCATTTGGCGCATGATCGCGGATGCCTTCGCCCACTGATTTCATGACCTTGAGGTTGATGCCCAGCAGGTCGTCGCGGCTCATCCCCGGTTTGCGGGCGATACCAGCGGTCACGATGCAGACATCAGCCCCGGCTATATCTTCGTAAGATTGGGTGCCCGACATGGTGGCGTCGAACCCTTCGGCCGGGCCAGATTCGACAATATCCAGCGCTTTGCCTTCGGGGATACCTTCGGCAATGTCGAAAAGGACTACATCGCCCAGTTCCTTCATTGCGGCGAGATAGGCAAGCGTGCCACCGATCTTTCCTGCGCCGATCAGCGCGATCTTAGGTCTGGCCATTTTTTGAACTCCTTGAGTGTTGTAAATTTCGTTGAACCCGGTGTTGGTGGCCGGGCCAATTTAATTTGGTCGTCAACGGAGAAATTCTTGTCGCCACGACCGCTAGTGATGCGTGTCGCAATCATCATCTGGCGCTGGATAGAAAGATGTTTCATCGCAGACTCAGGTCTTTAGAATTCTGCGATGTTTGCTTATCTCATTTTGCAGTGAGCCGAAGGTTCGAATGCCTCGCCCTTCGAAGATGTCGATCATCGCGACCAAAACACCTGCGGTTGCGACCGCATCACCCATTGCGGTATGCCGATGGTCTTGAGGAATGACGATCCCGAGGCGGTCGCAAATTGCATCAAGTGTATGAACCGCTGAGCCGCCAAAAACGACGGCGGACATGAGCACGGTGTCGAGGACCGGATGGTCAAAAATACAGTTAATTTTGGGCGACTGCTTGTGTAAAAAAGCCATATCAAATGCTGCATTATGCGCTACAAAAACCGCGCCTGAGGCAAACCCATGAAATTTGGTGCAAACCTCATCAAACTCGGGCGCATCGGCAATCATCGTATTGTCTATTCCATGAATCTCAGTCGATCGTTTCGGGATCGAAATTCCCGGATTGGCAAGTGTCTCAAAAACTTCACCTGCGACGACTTTCCCATTCACCACACGTACAGCTCCCAATTGCACGACTTCGTCTTTAACGGGGTCCAACCCCGTTGTTTCACAGTCAAACACAACGTAAACTAGGTCGCGCAGCGGCGTATCACCAAGGCTCGCGGACGCTGCAGATGACAAAATTTCAAAATCATAGGTCAGAGGGCGGACAACGGAAGGCTCTATTGGTTCCAGAAGCAAGGTATAGCCCGCGTCAGTTCCAAATTCCCTAATATGTCCAGAGTAATCCCTACCGCATAGCGCTTTCACGGTAATTTTCTGACGATGGGCGTGGGTGATCTCAAGCTGTTCAAGCGCTTTCAGGATCGAGGTTTTTTCGAGATAGTCGAACACCGATGTTTTCAAACGCGCTGTCCTAACACGTTCCATAAGCGCGGCCGCTTGACCATCGTATAAAACAATCTGATGGTCAGCGGATACTAGGATTGTCGCGATGGGAATGTCCGACAGGATCTTAACAAGCTGATCTCTTTGCGTGTTCACTTCTGCAAGCAGGTGATCGTTCTTTTCTGATCGCGACTGTGCCAGATTATCAAGAATTGTCCCCATCGCTGATGCAGCTGGTGCCAAATCACCGAGGTAGTTTGCATTTGCCACATCAAGCGGTGTGCTGAGACCGACATGGGCGCGCACGCGTAAACTGGCGGCAATCGCCTCGACCGGTTTGCTTACATTTTCGTCAAAGAGAAGCCAGATGAACACCACGAGCCCTGTGATCCCGAACCCCGCAATAATGGCGGTGGTGATGAAAGCTGAGATGGCTTCCGGCTGGCCAAGCTGTCGATACCCGATCCAAAGTGCGATCAATGTGATGCCGAGACTACCCATGGCGGCGAGGCAGAAGAACAAAAAAACTCTTATGCGCAAACTGAGATTTTTCATGTCAAATCTTCGCGCATGCAGCCCGCAACAGAGGCGCGTCGGCATCCATACCTCTCCAATCGGCGTTCAACACTTCGCCGTCGACCCCGAAATCAACACCATCGACCAGATCAGCCCGAGCGTTCGTTGCACAATCGAACAAAGCAGGAATTTTCGCCGTGCGAGCCCAACGACCATAGATCACCAAATCAACGATCCTTTGGTCTGGTTGTGAGGGATGGGTGCGCGCTGTGGCCTGATCAACGGCTATGAATCGGCTGACAAAGGGTCTGACGTAGGTCCACGGGCGATAAAACTGGGTTTCTTCTACGGTTTCGGCCACAACGAAACCTTCGGGCATGTTGGATTGCGCTCGGGAAAACCAACTGTATTCGCTTGAGATTGTCGCGGTCAGCATGGCAGCACCCGCTGCCACCGGGACCAACCACGACGGCAGTCGACCTTTGAGGGAGCGGTTAAGGGCCCAGACAAAAAGCGCAGTTGCGATGCCTGCGACGATGGTGCCGATGAGTTCGAAAAACATTTAATCGTTTCCTTCTTCGTCTAGGCGAGCACGCCACGCCCTTGCATAAGAGCGGACTGCATCGTTTTGATCACAACAAAAGCATCACGCAAATGACTTCGCTCAAAACCCGAAAGTGTCGCGGGGGGCAGAAAATTGTCAGGTGCTTTGCCATGCTTGATCAGATTGGCCTGATGTTCCAACCGCGTCTGCGCAACTAGATCATACGCGTCGAGCAGATCATTGCCACCGCTTTCACTGATGATACCGGCTGCCAAGGCCGCTTTGAGCCGCGCACGGGTGTTCAGATCGGGCAACTGTCCCTGAAGCGCGTACATCCGCCCCAAATCAACCACAGGGATCACACCGTTTAGTTTTGTGTCGATGGTATTGCGGTGTTCTCCTGCGCGGATTGTCGTCAGCCCGCGCAGCAGTCCAAGCGGCGTGGCATGGGTCAAAGCGTTTGTGGCCATGTGCGCGGTGAAAATAGAGTTTGCGGCGGCGGCTTTTAATGTTTGCGCCTGCAGGTCCTCAAACAACGTTTCATCCCCGCCTATGGGGCGCAGATCGAACATCACCGACGCAAGCATTTGCGCCTCTTTGTCCGGACTTGCGATCCAGCCTTTGAAGTAGTCTTTCCAAACCGACAGCGGTTGTTGCCAGCGCGGGGTTGTCGCCATCATTTCACCCGGACAATAGACGTAATCACAAGCATCCAGCCCGTCGCTGACAAATTGCGCAAAGGGCTGGAAGTATTTGCGGTCCTCTTCGCTGATCCCATCATCAAGGATCAGGCAGTTGTCCTGGTCGGAAACGCCTGTTTGTTCTTGGCGTCCCTGTGATCCGCAGGCGAGCCAAAGATATCGCGCAGGAGGTGGGCCAAATTTGTCTTCGGCCATGTGCAACAGACGGCGCGTGACCACGTCGGCGATATCAGTGATCATGCGAGTGACGGTATCGTGCCTGTTTCCCGCTGCAACAAGATGGACGAGCAGGCTAGGGATACGGGCGGTGATCTCCGCCAGATCTTGCACTGATCCGGCTTGCGCGGCTTCCGAGACAAAACTGGCAGCATGGGAGGCCTGAAAGCGGGTAAGGTCGGTCTGCGTGACAATGCCCACAACGCGACCTGCTGAGACAACAGGCAGATGCCCCAAACCGTATTCCATCATTAGGTGGAGCACGTCTGACCCAATGGCCGCTGGCGATAGAACGCGGGGCGACTTAGTCATTATGGAGCGAACCGGGGTTGCGCCTGACAGATCACTGGCAACCGCCTTGTTCACAATGTCTCGCAACGTGACGATCCCCTCCAAACTGTCATCGGCCACCACGCACAAACAAGAAATGTGCCTGTCACGCATAAGCCGGCCTGCTTGTTGGATCGTCGTGTCGGGGTCGCAAACGGTAGGGTCGATTGCCATCAGGGTTTCAACCCTAACGCTGGTCAGATTAGCGATCTGGTTAGCGCGTGCTGTGATGGTTGGTGAACGGTCAAAGAAGCGCTGGAAGGCTTCATGTTGCGTCGACAGTTTTTGAAACAACGCGGCGGGGATACAGAGCAATCGGCAGTCTTCATCGGCAGTGGCCGTGGTGGCGGCAATGCCATCGCGCAATAGGCCACGTTCGCCAAACGAATTTTCTCGGTTGAGCAGGGAAAGGGGGACGCCGTTCGCATCCGTGATCGAAACCTGACCACTTTCGATAATATAAAGACCTTTCAAGTGGTCTCCAAATTCGTAGATCTTGCGGCCCTTGCCAACATCAATCCATTCGCTTTGCTCAAGAATGTCAATGCGTACGTCATCAGACAGCACGTCGTAGGGATGCAGATAGGACAGGATGGATGTTTGATCTATCGTCACAATAGCGACCCTTCTATTGGGTTAGGTTCTGGCACAGCTATTGCGCCAGAACCCTTTGTTTTAGTGATCTACGGCAATGCCAGCGCCTGCTGGTACACGCACGCTTTCAACCAGATCTTTGATCTCTTGTGGTGTGTCTTTGGTGGCCATGGACACACCATAAGCAACCGCAAAGTTGATCGCAGCACCTACCGCACCGATCGCGGTGGATTGGATACCAAACAAGGATCCGTCAACCGTATCCGGGAACGAGTTTGTTCCGGCAACGAAAAACCAACCCTTGTGCAGGAAGATATAGACCAGCGTGAAGATCAGACCGGACAACATGCCCGCAACTGCGCCTAAGTTGTTCACCCGCTTTGAGAAGATTCCCATCATTAGCGCAGGGAAGATCGACGCTGCGGCAAGACCAAAGGCCAAGGCCACAGTTTGTGCCGCAAAGCCAGGAGGATTCAAACCAAGGATCGTCGCAACAACGATGGCAACTGCCATAGCAATGCGCGCCGACATCAGCTCGGTCTTCTCAGACATGTTGGGTGCGAATTGACCTTTCAGCAAGTCGTGGCTGACAGCGGATGAAATTGCCAGTAGTAAACCAGCCGCTGTGGACAACGCAGCTGCAAGGCCACCGGCGGCAACAAGGCCGATGACCCAACTTGGCAAGCTTGCGATCTCAGGGTTAGCAAGCACCAGGATGTCACGGTTGAAGTTGGTCAGCTCATTGCCTTCCCACCCATTTGCCGAAGCACGCTCAGCCATTGCATCGGACTGATCGTTATAGTACTGGATGCGACCGTCACCGTTTTTGTCTTCCCAATCGAGAAGACCGGTTTTCTGCCATGTTGCCATCCAATCATAAGCTTCATCGTTTTCGATCATCTGCACAGAAACAGCTTCGCCGCTTGTGCCATCAGGCCACATCAGGTTTGTGATGTTCAAACGCGCCATCGCACCAACAGCCGGAGCGGTCAGGTAAAGCAGCGCGATGAAAACCAATGCCCAACCAGCCGACCAACGAGCGTCTGATACTTTTGGAACCGTGAAGAAGCGCATGATGACGTGGGGCAGACCAGCGGTACCAATCATCAGCGACAGCGTGAACAAAACCATGTTCAGGTTGTCTTTGTGCGCTTCTGTATAGCTGGCGAAGCCCAATTCAGTCACAACTTGGTCAAGCTTCTGAAGCAAGTAAACGCTTCCTTCGCCACCTGTGTTGGCAGTTTCGCCAAACAGACCAAGGCCAGGGATAGGATTGCCTGTCAACTGCAATGAGATGAACACAGCCGGGATCGTATAGGCAAGGATAAGAACAACGTATTGCGCAACCTGCGTGTACGTCACGCCTTTCATACCCCCGAAAACCGCGTATGCAAAGACAACGCATGCACCGATGAGCAGACCAGCAGTGTTGGAAATTTCAAGGAAGCGTCCGAATGCGACCCCGACACCAGTCATTTGACCGATCACATATGTCGTAGATGCGATAATCAAACAGATAACAGCAACCAGACGTGCAGTCGGGGAATAGAAACGATCGCCGATGAACTCGGACACGGTGTACTTGCCGAATTTACGTAAGTATGGTGCCAGTAACAAAGCCAACAAAACGTATCCGCCCGTCCAGCCCATCAGGTAGGACGAGTTGTCGTATCCGGTGAAGGCAATCAGACCCGCCATGGAGATAAAGGACGCCGCAGACATCCAGTCAGCCGCAGTAGCCATGCCGTTAGTGACAGGGTGAACACCCCGGCCCGCGGCATAGAATTCAGACGTGGACCCTGCACGGGCCCAGATCGCGATGCCGATGTAGAGCGCAAATGACGCGCCCACAAATAACAGGTTAATGGTAAACTGTTCCATTGTGCTTATTCCTCCACGCCGTGTTCACGGTCCAGCTTGTTCATCCGCCATGCGTAGAAAAAGATGATCGCAAGAAAGACGAGGATCGACCCCTGTTGGGCCACCCAAAAGCCAAGGTCAGTGCCGCCGATTTGAATGCCCGAAAGCAGCGGCCGGAACAGGATGCCAAAGCCGAATGGAACGATAGCCCATATAATCAGACTGATCTTGATGACACGCATATTGGCTGCCCAATATGCCTTTGGGTCTGGTTGTTCACTCATTGTGTTTCCTCCATCTGAGTTGTTTTTGAGTTCTTGTTGGCGGCGTGAACGCCGCGCACATCAACGACGATGGGGCGAACCATCTGGCGCAGAGTGTTAGTAATGGCGTCAATGTCGCCCATCGCGTCCAATGTCTGAAGCGCGCCAGCTTTTTCATAAAACGCAATCAGCGGTGCGGTTTCACTATGGTAGGCGACAAGGCGGCGGCGCACGGTTTCGGCGTTGTCATCTGCACGACGGCGGAATTTCTGCCCGCCGCATTTGTCACAGGTGCCGTCAACGGTCGGGCGTTTGAAGGTCTCGTGATACCCTTCGCCACATCCATCACAGGTGTGACGGCCTGAGATACGCTCCACCACCGCATCGTCTTCGACTTCAAGGCTGATTGCAGCGTGAACCTGCGTGCCTTGCGACGCAAGCAACTCTGACAACGCTTCCGCCTGCGGTATCGTGCGCGGAAAGCCATCAAGGATCACGCCTGCCGCACAATCAGGGTCGCTCAATCGGTCGCTCAAGATGTTGATGACGATTTCGTCGCTCACCAATCCGCCGCTTTCCATGACGGATTTGGCTGCTTTGCCTGCGTCGGTGCCGGCAGAGACTGCCTGACGCAACAAATCACCAGTAGAGAGCTGAACCAAACCAAAGTGATCTTCGAGAACCTTCGCCTGGGTGCCTTTGCCGGCCCCTGGGGGGCCAAGCAAAATAAGCACCGGCACTTCGCTATAATCACGCATGTTTCACACCTTGTTCATTCTGTTTTCAATCAAGTCGTCGACGACTGATGGATCGGCCAGTGTTGACGTATCGCCCAATGCACCGAAGTCATTTTCTGCAATCTTGCGCAGGATACGGCGCATGATTTTACCGGACCGCGTTTTTGGGAGGCCCGGTGCCCACTGGACCAAATCAGGTGCTGCGATCGGGCCAATTTCGGTCCGCACCCACGTGCGCAATTCCTTACGTAACTCTTCGGTTGGCTCCTCGCCATTCATCAAGGTGACATAGCAATAGATGCCTTGGCCTTTGATCTTATGTGGGTAACCAACCACAGCGGCTTCGGCGACTTTGGGGTGTGCGACGAGTGCGGATTCAACTTCCGCCGTCCCCATCCGATGGCCGGACACATTAATCACGTCGTCGACACGCCCCGTGATCCAATAGTCGCCGTCTTCATCGCGACGACAGCCGTCTCCCGTGAAGTAATAGCCTTTGTAATCAGAGAAATAGGTCTTCTCGAACCGATCATGGTCGCCCCAAACGGTGCGCATTTGTCCGGGCCAACTGCTTGCGATGCAGAGCACGCCCTCAACATCATTGCCGATGATTTCTTCGCCCGATGCAGGTTCGAGCACGACGGGTTTGATGCCAAAGAACGGCTTCATTGCAGAACCGGGCTTCATCGCATGTGCTCCGGGCAGGGGGGTCATCAAATGGCCGCCTGTTTCGGTCTGCCACCAGGTGTCAACGATGGGGCAACGCCCACCACCGACCACGTCATAGTACCAGTTCCAAGCCTCTGGGTTGATCGGCTCACCGACAGTGCCAAGCACTTTGATGCTACTAAGATCGATGCCTTCGACGAAGGAATTCCCTTTGCCCATCAAGGCGCGCAGAGCGGTAGGGGCGGTGTAAAACTGGTTTACCTTATGCTTTTCACACACCTGCCAGAAGCGGCTGGCGTCTGGATAAGTGGGCACGCCTTCAAACATCACCGTCGTCGCACCGTTGGCCAGCGGGCCATAGACGATATAGCTGTGGCCAGTGACCCAGCCGACGTCCGCAGTACACCAATAGACATCGCCATCGTGGTAATCGAAGACCAGTTCTTGCGTCATGGCTGCGTAAACAAGGTAGCCGCCGGAGGTGTGAACCACACCCTTTGGCTGGCCTGTCGAACCCGAAGTGTAGAGGATAAACAACGGGTCTTCGGCACTGACCTCGACGGGTGGGCAGTCGGGGGAGGCGGCAGCCGCAAGAGCGCCATAGTCCAGATCGCGCCCCTCAACCCATGTTGTTTGGCCGCCGGTCCGTTTCACAACAAGGCACTTGACGGTATCCTTGCAGTGCAGCAATGCTTCGTCTGCGTTAGACTTCAAGGGAGTTTGGCGTCCGCCGCGTGGCGCATAATCAGCGGTGATCACAACTTTTGCGTCTGACCCGTTGACCCGTGAAGCCAAGGCATCTGCCGAAAAGCCGGCAAAGACGATGGAGTGGATTGCGCCGATCCGCGCGCAGGCCAGCATCGCATATGCGGCCTCTGGGATCATCGGCAGATAGATGATGACGCGATCGCCCTTGGAAACGCCTTGGTCCTTCAAAACGTTCGCCATCCGGCTGACGGCGTCGTGCAGTGCCTTGTAGGTAATGTGCTGTGCGCCTTCGTCCGGGCTGTCAGGTTCAAAGATGATAGCTGTCTGATCACCGCGGGTCGCAACGTGCCGATCAATGCAGTTTGCAGACACGTTAAGTGTCGCGTCGGCGTACCAGTTGATATGTACATTGCCCAAGGTAAAGTCGACGTCTTGGACCTGAGTATACGGTTTGATCCAATCGATCCGTTTGCCCTGTTCACCCCAAAACGCATCGGGATCTGCAATTGAGGCAGCATACATTTCGTTGTACTTGGCCTCATTTATATGGGCGTTCGCGACCATCTCGGCGCTCGGTGCATAGGTCTTTGACTTTGCATCTGTCGTCATCAAAAAGCTCCTTTGTTTGTAAGAGTTGATGGCCTTGACCTAAGAAACTGTATGGGGTGGCAAGGCTTGGATTCATGTTGTTACAATCTACGTTTGACCTGCGTTGGCAGCTTTCATCTCGACAATGAGCTGGTATGCCTCGGCATAGGTGTTTCGGATGTTGGGGCGAAACCCTTGGCTTTCTGCGCGCAACCGAATATCAGTCTCGGTTTCTGAGCCCGGTGCATAGCGAACCGACCCTAATGAGAATTCCTGGTTTAGCTTTTTGCCGCGGGCGGCGTATTCAACCCAAGCCGGAGACTGGATGCGCGTACCTTCGTAATTGATAAGAAAGTACCATTTCCTGCCCGTGGATTTGACCCGAGATTCAATAAAATCATAGACGTCGTGCACATCGCGCCCATGCTCAAAGGAGAAGTCTCTAAAATCGACTTGCATGATCTGATCATCAGGCTTGAAATCAACACGCCAGTTCCAGTCTTTGCGATCAAAGCTTGGCTCCATCACAATTTTCTTGCGCCGTTTTGAGGGCAGCTCGTGCAAACGAGCCAACGCACTTTCGCGGTCAAAGAACATATTGGGGTCAAACGCATCGGTGCCAGCAGCCTGATCAATTTGTTTGCGCGTGATTTCGGAGGCGTCAAATCGGACACTCCCCATCGAGTGTGCCTTGTTCAAATCCATGCCGCGGCTTGAAAACGCAAACCAAGCCTCAGTGTCGATGCGCGTTTCACAGTAATTGACCAGAAAGAACCAGAGTTTTTCGCCCGTTTCGGCAATGCGTTCTTCAATGCGGTCGTAAAACTGGTTCACGTCCAGTGAATTGGACAGTTCTACATTAGCAAAGCTGATCTCCATGATTTGACCTTCCTCATGAAAGACAATGCGCGCGTCGATGTCGGTCTTGCTCAGTGTGGAATGAGTCGTGGAAGCGGCCTCTAATTCTACTTCGTCAGTCATGTTAAGACTCCTTTGGGCTTGGGATCAGGCGGCTTTGACGTATGAGCCGGGTGCCGCTTCGATGCCCTTGTACTTGCCTCTGGTTGCAGGTCTTCGGGCGGGAACTTTGGTGGTTTCGCGGGCTTCCAACCAAGCCGACCAATGCGGCCACCAAGACCCTTCGTGCTGTTTTGCCTGTGCTTCGAAATCATCTGGGGATGTGGGGTACGTGGCGCTGGTTAAGTAGCCATATTTAGCGCGCTCGGCGGGTGGATTAATTACACCTGCAATGTGACCAGAACCACCAAGGACAAATTCGACCTCACCGCCCAGAAAATCGGTTGCGGGATAGACCGAACGCCACGGCGCGATATGATCCAATTGAGTTGCTACGATAAAGCATGGCGTTGTGATTTTGGTGATGTCAATCTTGACGCCTTTCAGCTCAAGCGCCTCCGGTTTGCGTAAGCCGTTTTGAAGGTAAACGTTTTCAAGATACCAAAGCAGCATGGCAGAGGGCAGGCGCGTGGAATCTGAATTCCATGACAGCAGATCAAATGCACGGGGCTTTTGACCACGCAGATAATTCGACTCCACAAAAGACCAGATTAGATCTTTTTCGCGCAGCATCGAAAACATGTCCTGAAGGTGGTGCGCATCAAGATAGCCCTTTTCGGCCATATGATGGCGCATGCTTTCTAAACGCTCCTTGTCCACGAACACACCAATCTCGCCGACATTCTCAAAATCGACCATCGTCGCCAACGTAGTGGCAGAGGCAATGCGGTCATCGCCAATACCCGCGAGATAGGCCAGCATCGCGGTGACAAGGATGCCACCGATACAAAAGCCAAGGATATTGGCCTTCTCCTCGCCCGTGATACCGCGGATCACATCGAGAGCCGCCAGTGGTCCTTCAGTCATGTAATCAGCGAAGTCTTTGTCTGCGTGGGCCCGTGTAGGGTTGACCCATGAGATCACGAAAACCGAATGACCTTGATCCAGCATATAGCGGATCAGGCTGTTTTCTGGCTTCATATCAAGGATATAGAACTTGTTGATCCATGACGGCACGAACAGGATCGGCGTTGCATGCTGCTCTTTCGTCGTCGGATAGTACTGGATCAGCTGCATCAGATCGTTCTGGAAAACGACCTCGCCCTTGGTGGTAGCAAGATCCACACCCACCTCAAATGCGGTGTCGTCATTGGTGGCAATATTAAGCCGTCCTTCACCACGTTCAAGATCAGTGAGCAGGTTCTCAAGACCCGCCAACAGGCTTTCGCCTTGGGTTTCCATCAGCTCTTTGCGCGCGGCGGGGTTCGTCATCAGGTAATTGCTGGGCGACATGGCGCTGATCATCTGGCGGGTGTAGAAACTGACGCGTTGGTGGTCTTTGGAGCCGTCGGGCAACCGCTCAAGCAGACCGTTTGCGGCGCGGTCAAAGGCCAAAAACATGTCACGATAGCTGCGCGAGATTGGATCATCAGACCAGCTTTCATCCTTGAACCGTTTGTCTTTGACTGGTTCATCCGACGACAGGCCAAACATGGACTGCCATGCGGCCATCATCTCTGTCCCGACAGTCTGTTGAATATCCATCAATTTTCCAGGGTCGGACATCACGTCTGTCCAGAAGGTGCCATAGGCTTTGGCCAGTGTTCCGGCATCCATCAAGGCATATTCAGAACCTGACGCTTGCTTGATTGCGTGGCCTTGCATCTGGGCCGATGCCATTACGGCACGATTGGTCAACCGGGCCAGCCGTTCTGTTTGTTCGGCAATGTCTGTGGTCTGGGCAGAAGGCTTATCGTCTTGCATGTCTCAAATTCCCGCAGATGGTCGGACCAAGATTGGCCAATGAGGTCAGGCTCAGGCGCAAAGGCGGCGCGCCTGACACGTGTTCAGATGAGCCGACTTACGCAAAGAACTGGGCCCCGTTGGCTGAAAGGGTCGAGCCGTTGATGAATTGCGCGTCGTCGGAGGCAAGGAAGGCCACGCAACGCGCAATTTCCTCAGGCTCGCCCAATCGGCCCGCAGGGATCTGCGCAATGATGGACTCGCGAACTTTCTCGGGCACCGCCATGACCATTTCGGTGGCGATATAGCCTGGACAAACAGCGTTGACGGTGATGCCTGCGCGCGCGCCTTCTTGGGCCAAGGACTTTACGATGCCCAAATCACCGGCTTTTGTGGCGGCATAGTTGACCTGAGCGAATTGACCTTTCTGGCCATTGACCGAGCTGATCACAATCACCCGACCAAATTTGCGTTCACGCATGCCGGGCCAGATCGGGTGGACGGTGTTGAACACCCCCGTGAGGTTGGTGTCAATCACCTCTTTCCACTGCTGGGGGGTCATTTTGTGAAAAGGCGCGTCCCGTGTGATTCCTGCGTTGGCAACCACGACATCGATGGGGCCGATGTCGGCCTCAACCTTTGCGATGCCAGCGGCACTCTCGTCATAGTCGGCGACGTTCCACTTGTAGGCCTTGATGCCGGTCTCTTCTGTGAAGGCCGCAGCGGCTTCGTCGTTGCCCGCATAGGTAACGGCGACAGTATAGCCCTTTTCCCAAAGAGTTTTGGAAATAGCGGCACCGATGCCGCGAGATCCGCCAGTAACGAGTGCTGTGCGTTTCATAAGAATTGTCCTTTTTGAAACTCGCTTTCGAAGCGGCATTTGGATGGAATATGCGGGCGCGCGCGCACCGTGGAGAGGGTGCGGCCGCGTGAAGAAAAGTCGCCGTCTGGTGCATTTGATGCAATCGTGTTGGCAGCAAATACACCGGACGACGAAAGTTGCCCCGCTGCCAAACAGGGACGGAAGGCGGCAGGGACAGGGAGGTTCATTTGAGGCTTTCGATGGCGAGGGCGATGCCTTGTCCGCCACCGATACACATTGTGATCAGGCCAAAGCGGCCACCGATGCGTTCCAACTCATACATTGCTTTGATTGTGATGATGGCACCAGTCGCACCGATCGGGTGGCCAAGGGCGATTGCACCACCGTTCGGATTCACCTTGGAGGTCTCTAATCCAAGACCCGCATTCACAGCGCAAGCCTGCGCGGCGAAGGCTTCATTGCTTTCGATGACGTCGAACTGATCAGCGGTCATGCCAATTTTTTTCAATAGCTGAGTGACTGCGGGGATAGGCCCGATACCCATCACCTCGTGGCGTACGCCCGCGTGGCCATAGCCAAGAATACGCGCGCGTGGCTTCAGCCCTGCCTTTTCAGCAGCTTCCGCGGAGGCAAGAACCATCGCAGCGGCACCGTCGTTCAGACCTGAGGCATTGCCTGCGGTGACCGACCCATCCTTGCGAAACGCTGGGCGCAATTTGCCAAGAGATTCGAGTGTAGTACCTGCTTTGGGGTGCTCATCCGTATCAAAGGAAACCACGTCGCGGCGAACTTTCACGTCAATCGGTAAGATTTGGCTTTTAAAGTGACCTGCCTCGATTGCAGCCAAAGCGCGACGCTGGCTCTCTACGGCAAAGCCATCCTGATCTGCACGTGTGATGCCATGTTCGTCCGCGACATTCTCGGCAGTGACGCCCATGTGACCTACACCAAAGGGATCGCTTAGTGCTCCGATCATCATGTCCGTCATGGACAAGTCACCCATCTTTTGGCCCCAACGAGTGCTTTGCGACGAATGGGGCGAGCGGGACATGCTTTCCGCACCCCCGGCCAGCGCATAATCCACGTCACCCAGCATGATGTGCTGTGCGGCAGATATGATCGCCTGCGCGCCGGATCCGCACAAACGGTTCACAGTCAGACCGGGAGCGTCCTCGGAAACGCCAGCATCAACAGCGGCGCAGCGGCCCATATACATGTCACGGGCTTCGGTGTTGATCACATGGCCAAAGACTGAATGCTGGATCTGCGCAGGATCGACCTGACTGCGCGACATTGCCTCTCTGGCAACTGCGGCGGCGAGGGCAGAGGGGGCCGTCCCAGCAAGGGATCCCCCAAAAGTACCAATTGCGGTGCGAACACCATCCAGAATGACGACATTGTTGGGCATGTTAAGCTTCCTTTTGAAGTTCAGGGTTTTCAGAAAGTGTTTCGCCAATGCCTGCAATTCTCGCGGCGATGGCGTCAAGAGCTGCAGGATCATCAATTGTTGCAGGCAGGTTCCAAGGTTTGCCGTCAGCGATGGCGACCATTGTGCCGCGCAAGACCTTGCCGGATCGCGTTTTGGGCAAAGCGTCGATAACGATGCATCGCTTGAATGCCGCCACTGGGCCGATCTCTTTGCGGATAAGCGCCACGCATTCTTTTGCAATCTCTTCTTCGGAGCGGTCAATGCCGTTGTTGAGGCAAACAAGCCCCAGCGGTTGCTGGCCCTTGAGCGCATCGCCGATCCCAATGACCGCACATTCGGCGACATCTGGATGGTTAGACAGAACTTCTTCCATCGCACCCGTCGATAACCGATGGCCCGCAACATTGATCACGTCATCGGTACGCGCCATGATGTACAGATACCCGTCCTCGTCCTTGATGCCTGCGTCGCCAGTTTCATAATATCCGGGGAAGGTTTGCAGGTAGGCAGATTTGAAACGATCTTCGGCATTCCAAAGGGTTGGCAATGCACCGGGTGGCAGAGGTAGTTTGATTGCGATTGCGCCCAATTCGCCCGCGGCCACTGGATTGCCACCTTCGTCGAGAATATCAATTTTGTATCCCGGCATCGGCACAGCGGGGGAGCCGGGCTTGACGGGCAGTTGCTCAATCCCAAGCGGGTTAGCCGCGATGGCCCAGCCGGTTTCAGTCTGCCACCAATGGTCAATCACAGGCTTTCGCAGATGCTTTTGCGCCCATTTGATCGTGTCGGGGTCTGCACGCTCACCCGCGAGAAACAGCGATTGCAAACCACTCAGATCGTATCTGAGGACGTATTCTGCATTAGGGTCTTCGCGTTTGATAGCCCTCAATGCGGTTGGTGCGGTGAACAGGACTTTGACATCATGGTCTTCGATCACACGCCAGAATGTGCCCGCGTCAGGGGTACCAATCGGCTTGCCTTCAAACACGACTGTAGTGCAACCCGCGAGCAGCGGCCCATAGCAAATGTAGCTGTGACCGACGACCCAGCCGACGTCCGACGCGGCCCAGAACACATCGCCAGCATTGACGTTATAGATGTTCTTCATCGTCCAGTGCAGGGCAACCATATGGCCGCCGTTATGACGCACAACGCCCTTGGGTTGGCCCGTCGTACCCGAGGTATACAGAATATAGAGCGGATCAGCGCCACCCACGGGCGTACAACCGACCGGAGTCGCGAAGCTTTCTTCTGTTGACCAGTCGAAATCAAAACCAGCAACCAAATCCGCTTCGCTATGGGGGCGCTGCAAGATCAAAGTAAAGTCGGGCTTGTGGTCTGCGCGGGCAATCGCACCGTCGATCAATGGCTTATAGGCGATGGTCTTTTTGCCTTCGACTCCAGCCGAAGCTGCAAGGATGGCTTTGGGGGTAGCGTCATCTATGCGAACGGCGAGCTCATGCGCAGCAAAGCCGCCAAAGACCACGGAATGAACTGCGCCAATCCGGGCGCAGGCGAGCATAGCAATCAAGGCTTCGGGGATCATGGGCATGTAGATGATGACCCGGTCACCTTTTGTGACACCATGAGAACTCAGAACACCTGCAACGCGCGAAACGCGATCCAGCAGCGTATCGTAGGTGATTTTTATTGTGCTGCTTGTGACGGGGCTGTCATGGATGATGGCGACTTGTGCACCGCGCCCTGCCTCGACATGTCTGTCAACGGCGTTGTAGCATGTGTTGCAGACGGCGTCGGGGAACCATGTTGTTAGGGGTGGGTTTTCCGCATCTAAGACGACGTCGGGTGACTTGATCCAGTCGATTCCACTCGCCGCCTCTGCCCAAAACCCCGTAGGGTCATTCTGCCAGCCTGCATAAGTTTCGGTGTATCCAGCCATCATTTAGCGCTCCCAAATTGAGAACAACTGATCAAAAGAAGCGCATCACACTGGCAAGGATGGGCGATGTCTGGTCGCCAGCTTGCCGCCATCAGAAGAGACATAGATTAAAAAACAACGCTGTCCCCTCCCCGGTCCGTACGCTCTAAAGAATCATCGTTCCGTTAGGTAAGCTAACTACTGAAAATAGCTGTTTCCCAAAGGGCTGAACGTGTTAACATGCAAACAATTACACAAATGTAAATGCAAATTGCGAAAATGTAAAAATGTCCAACAACTCACGTAAAATCTTCGCTGGCGCCCGCATTCGGATCCTCCGACAGAGCCACAATTTGACTCAAGCTGTGTTCGCGCAGCAGATCGCAATTTCCACAAGCTATTTGAATCAAATAGAAAATAACCAACGTGCGTTGTCAGGATCAGTTATTCTAGCACTGGTAGATGCCTTCAATTTTGACCTCACAGAACTTGCCCTTGATGGCGCTGGCAAGGTGTCTGTTGATCTGCAAGAAATTCTGACCGACCCGATTTTTGCCGACAACGAGGTACTCACGCAGGAAATTAAAGTCGCGGCGACAAACGCCCCCAACGTGACAAAGGCCTTTCTGGACCTCTACGCAATGTTCCAGAAGTCGCGTGAACAATTGGGCAAAGTCGACAATGCGCTGAAAGACCGAGAGACATCTTTGGCACCCTTGCCTTACGAAGAAGTGCGCGATCACTTCCACTATAATGACAATTATATAGATGAGCTGGACCGCGCCGCAGAGGCGTTTTCACGCTCGGTTCAACGCGGCGTTGCTGACAGGCATGCGGATTTCGTTGACTACCTCAGCAGTAAGCATGGCGTGCATGTTGTGTTGCGCAAAGATAAGCCCAGTTCTGGCACCATCCGATCGTTCGAATCTGCGACCAAGACGCTGTATCTCAATGCCGCGTCAACCAAGGCGACAAACTTATTTCAACTTGCCTACCAAGTTGGCCTGATCGAGCAAAGCACGCTCGTCGAAACTTTGCTGGAAGCGGCGGAGTTCCATACGAATGCTGCCCGAGAGGTCTGTCGTATGACCTTTGCCAACTATTTTGCAGGGGCCGTAGTCTTACCTTACTCAGATTTCACTAGTGCCGCGAAAGAGCAACGGCATGATCTGGAAAAATTAGCGTTCCAGTTCGATGCAAGCACAGAGCAGGTGTGCCACAGATTGAGCACACTACAGCGGGGCGGGAACAGGGGCATACCGTTCTATTTCTTACGGATTGATCAGGCAGGAAATGTCACAAAGCGCCATAGCGCCACGTCCTTGCAGTTTACGCGTTTCGGCGGGAGTTGTCCTTTGTGGAACGTACATCATGCATTCCAATCTCCGGGTGAGATATTACGTCAATTGGCCATAACACCGGACGGAGTGAAGTATCTGTCTCTGGCGTTTGATCAAACCAAACGCGTTGCTGGGTTTAAGTCGCCTGTGCGGAAGTACGTGATTGGACTGGGTTGTGAGATCAAACATGCAGGACACGTCGTCTATGCTGATGACCTGGACCTAACCAATGAGCAGAATTTTGAACCTATTGGTGCAAGTTGCCGGATTTGTGAGCGTACAAACTGCTTTCATAGATCTGTGCCGCCGATCGGGAAAGAGATCACAATTGATCACAATTCTCGTGGTAGCGTTCCATTCAAGATCGAGTGATTTTTGGTGGCAAAGGCGGCCTGAATACGGAGACAGGCTAGCTCAACTGGTTGATTGCATTGTGCAAAGCGCGCGCTGTGATCCAAGCGGCTCGCTTCGAGTGGAGAGTGTCCGATCTTTTGTGTATGAGTAAATTGGCCCATGCTTCATCTACCACGACGATTCCCGAGATCGGCCCGACAGAGCCCCTTTCAAAGACTTCCGCAACAGAAAGCGCAGGTTCAGGGTGCACATAAGTTTGCCTATGTAGGCAAGCGCTTGGATCAATAAAATCCAGAGATATGTGCTGCGAACCCTGCGACCCACTGAGACCATCAGGCTAACGTGGTATTCCGGCCGCCAGTAATCCTCTGCCAGCATTTTTTGCCAATTTTCCTCTAGGTGCAAATCGCCATCGTCCAGCATCGGGGCGTAAAAATGTGTCTCCATCCAGCGACAGCGAGCGCGCCAGACATTGAAAAAGCGATACCTACGTGACTCGACCATCAGAAAGAACAAAAGCAACACGCCGACGAGGACAAGCGGCAGTGCTGATGCTGTGGGCGCGGCAAAGGTGATTGACAAGGCGATCCACAATGTCACCACAGCCCAATTTGTCGTGGTATCTAGACATCCGCCAGATTGTCGAGCGGTACACCTCAGCCCGATAAAGATGCGCTAACGCTCCAATTTCGGCGGCGTTAAGATCCTTGCGCTGCTTTTTATCCGTGTTCAGGCTCATCGATGTTTCCTTAGCTGGTCAGCTAGGTATTACACGGCGAGGTTTTTCGGTCAAAGGCCGCGGTTTGAGCATTCACTGCAAATCTGCTGTCGGCCCATTGCCGACATTCAGCCAAGTTCAAATTTGTCTTACCTGCTTCCCGAAAGCGGTCATTCATGCATCGTGCAGCATTCTTATTGGCCGGATGTTGGGAGATTGTCGATGCAGCCTTTGCGTCAATGGCGTTGCTGTTTCATTCACTAGTTATGAATCATCGCGTTCCACGCACTGCCCATGCGCGCGCGGCAAGCAGGATCATCCCATCCGGATCCGTCGGTAAGATATCGATCAGGCGGTTCTTCAATTTCTTGCGCGCGGCATCGTCCAGAGATGCGCAATAACCCGGCGCAGGCGCAATTCCGGAAAGGAAGGGAGACCAGTAGTCATCAAAATCTGTAAAAGGTGTCAGAATGTCGATGGGCGCGGTCGTGACATCTCGCAGTCCCGCGTTTGAAAACAACTCGGTCAGCGCAGCGGGGCGGCAAATCGGAAACCGAACGCCTTCGTCTTTGTCACGTGCAGCAGGGTCGAGCGCTATAGCCGCGTCCCAAAAATAGCGCATGAACTGAACGTGACCCGAATAATCCCAAACATACGCTGCTACCGTTCCACCTTTTTTGACGGTGCGTATCATCTCGGCCATGGCCTTTTCCTTGTCCGGGATAAAGTTCAGAACAAGCCCAGACACGACGACATCAGCGGTACCATCATCCACCGGAATAGTGTC
>NZ_JBHGAR020000030.1:0-30055 GCF_042611115.2 Sulfitobacter sediminivivens | reverse complement strand
AATCGAAGGGTCCATCGCGTCAATCTCGGCTTTGCTGGCTGTTGCTGCCCATGCCTTCAGCGTGGCAAGGGCCGCCTTGGCCGCTTTGCCATCAGATTCTTCTGAAACCGGTGTCACAACATTCATCGCAAAGCTCCCTGAAATAGCCGCATCCCCTGCAATGTAGGCGTGCAGGGCCCGAATTACCAATCGTCAGAAATTATACGCACATCGCTGGCAAACAGATCCAACTTAAACTGCCGCCAAAGCCTGTAGTATATCCGCCTTGATATCGGTAGCGTCCTCAAGCCCGATGCTGATCCGAACCAATCCCGGTGTGATCCCAAGCGCATCTTTTTGATCCTGAGGCAACCGTTGGTGGGTCGTCGTTGCGGGATGTGTCAGAATTGTCTTTGCATCGCCAAGATTGTTTGAAATCACGCCCACTTCAATGGCATTCAGAAACTTAAATGCTGCGGCCTTGCCGCCCTTTAAATCAATGGACAAAACCGTTCCGCCCTGCCCCATCTGCCGTTTGACCAATTCAATCTGCGGATGGGTGGAAAGGCCAGGATAGATCACCTGTGCAAGCGCCGCATGACCCTCCAATGACTGAGCGACATCAAGGGCGCTGGCCGCCTGTGCGCGGACCCGCAGGCTCATGGTTTCCAACCCTTTAAGCATGACCCAAGCGGTAAAGGGGCTCATCGAACCGCCGGTGTGCTTCATGTAGGGCTCAACTGTGCCACGGATGAATTCACTGCTGCCAAGGATAACTCCACCAAGCGCACGTCCCTGCCCGTCGATGTGTTTGGTCGCAGAATAAATCACCACATCAGCCCCTTGCGCGATGGCGTTTGAAAACACCGGTGTGGAAAACACATTATCAACCAACACCAATGCGCCTTTGGCATGGGCGAGTTTTGAAACTTCTTCAATATCAACGACTTCAAGCGTCGGGTTGGCCACGGATTCAAAAAAAACCGCTTTGGTTTTCGGCGTGATCGCCGCCTCCCACGCGGCCAGATCGGTCCCATCAACAAAGCTGACCTGAACGCCAAAGCGCATCAGGATTTCCTCAAGCACATAAAGACAGGAACCAAAAAGCGCCCGGGCAGACACCACATGATCACCCGCGCGCAGCATGGATGTCAGCGCACCGGACACAGCCGCCATGCCGCTTGCGGTGGCAAAAGCATCTTCTGCCCCTTCAAGGGACGCGATGCGTTCTTCAAACATCTTGACCGTTGGGTTGCCGTAGCGCGCATAGATGAATTCATCCGGCCCGCTTTCCAAGAACCGCGCCTCGGCATGTTCGGCGCTCTCATAGACAAAGCCCTGCGTCAGAAATATTGCCTCACTGACCTCGCCGTATTGGCTGCGGCGGGTCCCTGCATGTACGGCGCGGGTGCGTGGTTGCCAGTCGTTGCTCATGTTCTTCATCCTTCTGGCCCGATGGCTCGGACATAAAAAAACCCCAGACGCGGTCAAGCGAAAGGGGGTCCCTCATCCTGACCTTTTAGCGGAATATTTAACGTGGCCCGCAATCCGGTAACAAATCACCACGGGTCATGATCTACGCCGCTGCGCAGTCTTCGTCAATCCTGCTTGGGCTTGGCATATGCTGCAAAACAAGCATCATAAGCACAACCACAAAGGATGCTCAGGATGCCCGAACCCATCGACCTTTACTTTTGGCCCACACCAAATGGCTGGAAAGTCTCTATAACACTTGAGGAAATGGGATTGCCCTATGAAACCCATCTGGTGAACATCGGCGCAGGCGAACAATTTGCGCCCGCCTTTCTGAAAATCTCGCCCAACAACCGGATGCCCGCGATTGTGGACCCCGACTTCCCGGATGGCGCGCCGATTGCGATCTTTGAATCCGGGGCGATCCTGCAATATCTGGCCCGGATAACCGGGCAATTCTATGGAACGACCGAGCGGCAGCGCATTGCCGTTGATCAATGGTTGATGTGGCAGATGGGCGGTCTTGGGCCAATGGCGGGTCAGGCACATCATTTCCTCAAATACGCGCCGAATATGGACCCACCCAACGATCTTCCTTACGCCAAAGACCGCTATCGCTCTGAAACAGCACGCCTTTACGGGGTGCTGGACCGCCAGTTGGCGCTGCATGAATTTGTTGCCGGTGACTTTGTCTCGATCGCTGATTTTTCAATCTGGAGCTGGGCATCCTTGTGGGAAGGCCAGCAACAGACGCTGGACGATAAGCCGCATATGGCGCGATGGCTCGATACCATGACCGCCCGCCCCGGTGTTCAGGCGGGCCGCGCCTTGCATGCGGACAAACGCGGCGACATTGCCAAAGACAAAGCCGCGCACGATCAATTGTTTACGAAAAAGCCCTGAGGTCGCCCCATATCCCTTAACTTAGATCGGGACGTTGTCGTCAAACCACGCCGTACTTACCCTTGGTCTTTGCCCAGACCATATGTTTGGAACAGCCTGCCTTGCGTCATGAAAAAGGCGAATATCGCCGCTGTCAGGCCGAAGGTTTTGAAATAGACCCAGGTTTCAGTCGAGAAGCTGCGCCAGATCACCTCGTTTGCAAGCGCCAGCCCCAGGAAAAAGAACATCAGCCGCCGGGTCAGGATCATCCATCCCGCGTCTTCCAGCGGCATCATCTCTTCCATCACATATTTCAGATAGGATTGCCCGCGCAGCAGCCCAAATCCCAGCAAGCCACCAAACAGAACGTAGATCATCGTCGGCTTCATCTTGAAGAACCGATCGTCATTCAGCCAAACCGACAAACCGCCAAAGATCACCACCAAAATGACCGTTGCCACCTGCATCCGGCTCAATTTTCCCGTCAGCCACCAAAGCGCCCCTGTGGACAGGATCAACAGTGGAATGAACGCCGCCGTGACGACGATAAATCCGTCATATTCAGTGGCACCGATGGTAAACACCCGATCTTTCAGGCGCAGGTAGGCCGCAAAGAACAACAGCACCGGACCAAACTCCAATGCGGATTTCAAATAGGGGTTGATCTGATTGGCCTCAGCCATGGTTATGCTCCTTCATCCACCCATCTCCACTATCACAGCGCCCAGCGCGATCAATGCCATCAGCGCAATCCGGCGCGGTCCGACGGTTTCTTTCAAAAAGACCACGCCAATCAGTGCGGCAAATACCGTTGAGGTTTCGCGTAGAACTGCCGCCTCGCCTACCTTATCAAGCCGCGTGGCCAGCATGATCGCACCAAAGCTCATGAATGCCACCAGCCCGCCAAACACCCCGCGGATCATCAGCGGTCCCAAGGCGGGCGGATTTGCCATCGCGCGCCATCGCCGCGCTGCAATCATCGGCATCACCAACCCGTCAATCATGAAAAACCAGGCCAGAAAGGTAAACGGGTTCGCCGTAGCCCTGATGCCGTATGCGTCATATGTCGTATAAAGCGCCACAAAGAGCCCGGTCAGCACTGCAATGCCCAAGGCCGCATTCAGCGTGTCCCGCGCAGCCACAAGATAGATCATGTAATAGATCGCGAGACCAAAGATTCCGGCCATCAACACAGTCACGCCCAGCCATTGCCACCCGGTGAACCGTTCACCAAAAATTATATAAGCGCCCAATACCGTAAAAAGCGGTCCTGTCCCGCGCACCACCGGATAAACGACCGTGTAGGCACCTTTGGTATAGGCCCAAGCCTGCAACATTTTGTAGATCACGTGGATCACAAACGCGCCCAGAAAGATCACCCACATATGCGGCTCTGGCCAGGGCACCACAAAAAACGCAAAGGGTGCAGCCATCACACAATATGAAAAATCAATCGCCCCACGCGTGAGCCAGGGATCATGCCGCCCCTTTTGCAACGCCCCAAACACCGCATGCAGAAACGCGGCCATGATCGCCAACCACAAGGCGGCGGTGTGACCCGTTGGAGTGCCTTCGATAAAGAGCAACCATTCCGTCAATCTAGTGTGCCCTGCCAAGCTCGGGCAAACAGGTGATCATCGATCGCGACCGACAAGCGCATCTGCAAATTCGTCAGGATCAAAGGGCGACAGATCGTCGATCTGTTCACCCACGCCTATGGCATGAATGGGCAACCCAAATTTATCCGCCAACGCCACCAGCACACCGCCTTTGGCGGTGCCATCAAGCTTGGTCATGACCAGACCGGACACGTCCGAGATTTCCTGAAAAACCTTGACCTGGTTCAGCGCATTCTGACCGGTGGTAGCATCCAATACCAACAGGGTGTTGTGGGGCGCGGACGGATCTTTCTTGCGGATCACCCGCACGATCTTGGCCAGTTCCTCCATCAGGTCACCCCTGTTTTGCAACCGTCCAGCGGTATCGATCAACAACAGATCCGCGCCATCGGCCTGCGCCTGCGTCATCGCATCAAAGGCCAGACTGGCAGGGTCTGATCCTTGGGCCGCCGTCAAAACCGGCACGCCAGCGCGGTCACCCCAAACCTGCAATTGCTCAACAGCAGCAGCGCGGAATGTATCACCTGCCGCAATCACCACTTTCTTGCCCGCTGCGCGAAACTGGCTGGCCAGCTTGCCGATGGTTGTGGTCTTGCCCGATCCGTTGACGCCGACCACCAACACCACCTGAGGTGCCTTGGAATAAAGCGGCAGGGGCCGCGCGACGGGTTCCATGATCCGGGCGATTTCCTGTGCCATCAACTGCTTGATCTCAGCGACGGACAATTTTTTGCCAAAGCGCCCCTCGGCCATGTTTGCGGTGACGCGCAGTGCGGTATCAACCCCCATGTCGGCAGCAATCAGCAGCTCTTCGAGTTGTTCGAGCATGTCGTCGTCCAACACCCGGCGCACCACGGTTTTTGGCGCGGCGCGCCCCATCAGACGACCAAGTAATCCCGGTTTTGCCGCGGGTTCAGTTGGTTCCTCGCTTAAGGCAGGAACCACGGCGCTGAGGTCCGTCATGATCGGTGCAGGTGTGGATGCGGCTTGCGCTTCGGCTTCTGCTGCACGGGCGTCGGCCTCTTTCTGATCTTGTTCTGCAGCGTCCTTTGCCGCCTGTTCTGCAGCGTCTCTCGCGGCTTGCTCGGCGGCTTGCCGTTCAGCCAATTCTGCGGCCTCACGTGCAGCGGTTTCTGCGGCGTCGCGTGCGGCTTGGTCGGCTGCTTGCTGTTGCGCCAAAGCTGCAGCGCGTTTTTGGGCCTCTTCTGCTGCCTCGCGCTGTGCCTGATCGGCCGCCTCGCGACGTAATTTGTCAGCAGCGTCCTGTTGCGCCTTCACCGCTATGGCACGCTCAGCCTCTGCCACACGCTCTTTTTCTGCGCGCTCCGCGGCATCGCGGGTTGTTTTTTCGGCAGCTTCACGGGCTGCGCGTTCGGCATCTTTTGCGGCAATACGCTCGGCTTCTTGGCGTGCGGCCTTGTCCGCGGCAGCAGCATCTTCGACGCTTGTATCAATCGCCTGCGGCAGATCATCCGCCGCCACTGCTGGTGCATCTTGCACGGCCTCATCTGGGCCAAGTACCTCTTCTTCACCGCCATCACTGACAATGGCCTCAAGCCCCTCGTCGATCTTGGACGAGGATTTGAACAAACGCTCTTTCAGCTTCTTGAAAAATGCCAAAGGGGGTCTCCACTGCTGGTTTTCTTTGATCTATAGGCTCTGCCAGACAGATGAAAGGGTTGGCACGCAATGCCCACCATACGCGCAACGCAGCGGATCGGTTTTGCGCACGGATCAGACGCATGGCATGCGCCTGATCCGTTTCTGCAAACAGGTATTTTTCCCTGTGCTAAATCTCGTCCGGGAAGTGTTTGATCACCATGCGGATCGGGTTCGGTGCCGCCTGCCCCAGACCACAGATCGACGCGTCGACCATGGCGGTGCTCAGCTCTTCCAGCAGACCGGTATCCCAACTGTCGGCCTGCATCAATTTGACCGCTTTTTCACAACCGACCCGGCACGGCGTACACTGACCACAGCTTTCATCCTCAAAGAACTTCAACATATTAAGCGCCGCAGCACGGGCTGAATCCTGATCAGACAGCACCACAACCGCGGCTGAGCCGATGAAGGAGCCATGCGGCTGCAAGGTATCGAAATCAAGCGGGATGTCGTCCATATGTGCGGGCAGCAGACCCGAAGACGGCCCACCGGGTTGATACGCTTTGAACGTATGCCCTTGAGCCATACCGCCAGCCGCCGCGATGATATCGGAGATGGTCGAACCGGCAGGCAAAAGATACATACCCGGTACAGCCACCCGCCCGGACACTGAATAGCTGCGTAGCCCTTTGCGGCCGTTCTTTTCAGTGCCGGACAAAACCTCTGCCCCTTCGCGACAAATGCGCGCGACCCAATGCAATGTCTCAACATTGTGCACCAACGTCGGCCGCCCAAAGACGCCAACCTGGGCCACAAAGGGTGGCCGGTGACGCGGAATGCCGCGCTTGCCCTCGATGCTCTCGATCATCGCGGATTCTTCACCGCAGATATACGCTCCGGCCCCGCGACGCAGATCGATATAGCCCCCGTCGACAATACCCGCATCTTCCAACGCCTTGATCTCGCGTGCCAGAATTTCCAGTACCGCAGGATATTCATCGCGCATGTACAGGAACACTTTTTCAGCCTCGACCGCCCACGCGGCGATCAGCATGCCCTCAAGAAACAAATGCGGCGTGCGCTCAAGATACCAGCGGTCCTTGAAAGTGCCCGGCTCACCCTCATCGCCGTTCACGGCCATGTAACGCGGACCCGCATTGGCGCGTACAAAGCCCCATTTCTTGCCCGACGGAAAGCCCGCACCGCCAAGACCACGCAGACCGGATGCGAGCACTTTTTCTTGTACCGCTTCCCAATCACCGGCCGCGCGCAGATCCTTCAACGTGGCATAGCCACCTGCGGCCTCATAAGTCGCAAATGCCTCGTAGTGGGGCACATGCGCATGGGTATCAGATGTCGCAATGGCCGTTTTTACCTTTTCCGGTGTCGCGTGGTCGATGTGATTATGGCCAATTTCAAGCACAGGTGCCGTGTCGCACCGGCCCATGCAAGGTGCGCGCAAAACCCGGACCTCAGAGGCATCCAGACCCTGCTCCAACGCCGCTTTAAGGGCCTGCGCGCCCGCCAGTTCACACGATAGCGAATCGCACACGCGAATGGTCAGTGCCGGTGGTGGTGCTGCGCCTTCTTTGACCACATCAAAATGAGCATAGAATGTAGCGACTTCATAGACTTCGGCCATGCCAACGCGCATTTCCTCGGCCAGCGCACGCAGATGTGCCGCAGACAGGTGGCCATATTCGTCCTGAATGAGGTGCAAATGTTCGATCAGCAGATCGCGGTGCCGCGGGCGGTCGCCCAGCAATGCGCGCACCTCTTCCCACGGTCCATCCAGTAATTGGCGGCCTTTTGTGTGGCGGCGTCCCTTGCCCTTGCCAGATTTCCAGACACCTTTTTCGGGGCCTTTGCCTGATTTCTTCGCGTGCTCATCCAGTGCCATGATGGCCCCCTTGTTCTGGTCGTTGGCCTGACCCTATCAAAGCACGGGGGCGGACTGCGATCAAAAAACGACAATTGTGCAGCGCTTTGCGTTGCTGCTGCCATTTGACAATGCTTTGACCCGTCACATTTTGCGGCTAAACCTCTTCAGGAAAGGAGGGCCTCATGGTCTGGTACGCGATTGCAAGCCTGACACCCGCGATGCTTCTGGCACTTGCCTGTCTCCTGGGCGGCATATGGCCGCTGCTTGCGGCGCTGTCGATCACCGCTTTTGTATTCTTGATGGACAAGCTGCCGCATACCCTGCCAGAGCAAGACGCCTCTGGCCGCGGGCTTAGCCTGACCTTGGCCGCTGTGCATTTCCCGCTGCTGGCCCTTGGGGTCTGGGCATTGGGCGCGGCACCTTATTTAAGTCCACTCGACACGCTGTTTCTGTTCATCGGGCTTGGCATGTTTTTCGGGCAAGTATCCAATTCCAACGCCCATGAGATGATCCACGCCAGTGCCCGCCTGCCCCGACGCATTGGCGCGTTGATTTACATTTCGGTCCTGCACGGCCATCACGTATCCGCGCACCTTCGGGTCCATCACATCTTTGCCGCCACCGATGCGGACCCAAACTCAGCCCCCATTGGCGAAGGGTTCTGGACCTATGCTGCCCGTGTCATGCACGGTGAATTTACCGCTGGATGGCGCGCCGATAACCTGCACCGCAAACGCGCGGAAAATGTGCCGCCCATGTGGACCCATCCGTACATCGGGTATGTCATGGGCGGGCTGGTCTGTATTGGGTGCGCCTATGCGCTCGCCGGGTGGCGCGGCGTTATCGCCTATCTGGGACTTGTACTTTATGCGCAAGTGCAGCTGCTGCTGTCAGATTACGTGCAGCATTACGGCCTGCGGCGGACGATAAACAATTCGGGCAAACCTGAACCCATCGGCCCTGAACACAGCTGGAATGCCCCAAAATGGTATTCGTCCGCGATGATGCTGAATGCGCCGCGTCATTCGGACCATCACCTGCGCCCCGCCCGCGCGTTTCCCGCACTTGAGGTCACACCGGCGACCATGCCGATACTGCCTCGTTCGCTTCCGGTAATGGCCGCGATCGCGATGGTCCCGCCATTGTGGCGGCGCATCATGGACCGGCGCGTCGAACGCTGGCAAAAGCTTGCGTAGACTGCGGCTTGCTCTGGTAGGTTGCGGCGGTTTCTGCCAGTCTGACATCATGAGATATATTGCCGTTTTTCTCTGTACCATATGTGCTCTGCCTGCTCTGGCTCAGGACAGGATGACTGCGGCAGAATTTGACGCCTATACCCGTGGCAAAACCCTGTTCTATGGACGCGGGGGGGATGCGTACGGCGCTGAAGTATACCATGAAGATCGCCGGGTGCAGTGGTCGTTTCTGGACGGCATCTGCAAAGAGGGCGAATGGTACGAAGAGGCCGGATTGATCTGCTTTGTCTATGAAGACAATCCCGATCCGCAATGCTGGAGCTTTGTCGAAGGAACCCGAGGGTTGATTGCGCGCTTTGAGAATGAACTCAACACAACAGAGCTTTATGAGGCGCAGGATCAGGGTCAGGAAATGCTGTGTCTGGGGCCAAAGGTTGGTGTTTGATACCGCGCACATGGCGTGCAGGCGTTCGTCAGAGTAACGATCCCTGCTCTGGCGGCGCATCTTTCTTTTTGTCTTTCTTCTCGGACTTTGGAACCGCCCCGGCAACAACCGCCAGCTTGCCATCTGCAAACTCGATCTCTAACGCACCCGCTTTTTTGGCCTGCGCCTTGCCGGTCACCACGTTGCCATCGCCGCGCACAACCGCGTAACCGCGTGCCAACGTCTCGGTATAGCCCAGCGTTGCCAACGTCCGTGCCATCGCTGTGATCCGCAACCGGCGCTTTTCCATAACCCGTTTGTCAGCGGCACTGATACGCTCCCAGACATCGCGCAACCGCTTGGCTTCGCGGTCAATATCGGCCACCAGCACATCGGTCCTGAACCCCTGCGCGCGCGCATTGAAGCGGTCTCGCGTCGCCACCACCGTCCGCGTCAAAGCAGGTCTCAGCCTGTCCGCCAAACCCGTCAGTTTTCGGTGATCATTCTGCAAACGCGCCCGCAATGTCGCGGGCCGCAGCGACCCTGACACATTTGCCAACCGCACCCGGCGATGCTGCACCCCCGCAATCAATGCAGGTTCGAGTTTTTCCGCCGCCCGGTCCAGCCGTTGTCGCGGCCCATCCAGCAATGCATCCGCCCGTGGCAACGCCCGTGCCATATCGCGCAACCGCTGCCCGCGCCGGGTCAGACCCTGGCTTAGCAGCACGCCCATGCGGGCCTCTTGGCTTTCCAGCCAAGCCGCCAGTTCATGCCGCACAGGCACCGCGAGTTCCGCCGCCGCCGTGGGTGTCGGTGCGCGTTTGTCGGACACAAAATCAATCAGCGTCGTGTCGGTTTCATGCCCCACAGCAGAGATCAGCGGAATGTCAGAAGCCGCCGCTGCCCGGGCGACAATCTCTTCGTTAAAGCCCCACAAATCCTCGACCGAGCCGCCACCGCGCGCGACGATCAACAGGTCCGGGCGCGGCAGCGCACCACCCGGTGTCAGCGCATTAAACCCAGCAATGGCGCGTGCGACTTCAGGGGCGCATTTCGCCCCCTGCACAGCCACAGGCCAAATCAGCACCTTGCGTGGAAACCGGTCGCGCAAGCGGTGCAATATGTCACGGATCACCGCCCCGGAAGGCGATGTGATCACGCCAATGACGTCAGGCAGATAGGGCAGCGGTTGCTTGCGCTCGGGTGCAAAAAGCCCCTCTGCCGCCAGCATCTTTTTGCGCTTTTCCAACAGCGCCATCAACGCGCCCATGCCCGCCGGTTTGATGTCTTCGATCACAATCTGGTACTTCGATTGCCCGCCAAAAGTGGTGATGCGCCCGGTGGCGATAACTTCCATCCCCTCTTCGGGTTGGGTTTCGAGCCGCGCGGAAACACCTTTCCAGATCACCCCGGAAATGACCGATTTGTCGTCCTTGAGGTCCAGATAGATGTGCCCCGACCGTGGCCTGCTGACCCGGCCCACCTCGCCCCGGATACGCACATGACCAAACTCGCCCTCAATCACCCGTTTGATCGCGCTAGAAAGCTCGGTCACGGTGAATTCCGGGCTGTTCAGGCCTTCTGCGGGATCGTCAATCAGGTCCATCGGGCTCTCAATTCTGTGTCTGACTTGTGTCTGGGTTGACCCCAGCTTAGAACGCGCGTGAACCAAGGCCAAGGGAGCTTCGCACGTATGAACATTCTTATTCTGGGCAGCGGCGGTCGCGAACATTCACTGGCCTGGGCGGTCATGCAAAACCCAAAATGTGACAAGCTGATTGTGGCACCGGGCAATGCCGGCATCGCCGCGATTGCCGATTGTGCAAACCTCAACATCATGGACGGCGCAGCGGTTGTGGTGTTTGCCGAGGAAAACAGCATCGACTTTGTGATCGTCGGCCCAGAGGCCCCCTTGGCCGCCGGTGTGTCCGACGATCTGCGGGCGGCGGGGTTCGCGGTTTTCGGCCCTTCGGCGGCTGCTGCCAATCTCGAAGCGTCCAAGGCCTTCACCAAGGAAATCTGTGCCGCTGTAAACGCGCCCACTGCCGCCTATGGCCACTTCACCAACGCGGCAGCTGCACGGGCCTATATCACGGAACAAGGCGCGCCGATTGTGATCAAAGCCGACGGGTTGGCCGCAGGCAAAGGTGTGATTATCGCGATGACTGATGCCGAAGCTTTGGCCGCCGTGGACACCATGTTCGACGGCACGTTTGGCGATGCCGGAACTGAGGTGGTGATCGAAGAATTCATGGACGGCGAAGAAGCGTCATTTTTTGTGCTCTGTGATGGCGAGACCGTGCTGCCCATCGGCACCGCTCAGGACCATAAACGCGTGGGCGATGGTGACACCGGACCAAACACCGGCGGCATGGGTGCCTATTCGCCCGCGCCCGTCTTGACGGACGCGATTGCGCAGCGGGCACTCGATGAGATCATCCGCCCCACCATGGCCGAAATGGCACGCCGCGAAATGCCCTATCAAGGCGTGCTTTATGCAGGTCTCATGATCAAAGACGGCGCCCCGCGGCTGGTGGAATATAACGTCCGTTTTGGTGATCCTGAATGTCAGGTACTGATGATGCGGCTCGGCGCACAGGCCTTTGACCTAATGCAGGCCACCGCCGAAGTGCGGCTGAACGAAATCAAGGTAAACTGGGCAGATGATCATGCGCTAACGGTGGTCATGGCCGCCAATGGCTATCCTGACGCCTATGAGAAAGGCACGCAGATCAAGGGTCTGGACGCCTTGCCAGAGGACAGTTCAAACATGGTTTTTCATGCAGGCACCACACATCAGGACGGCGCATTGGTCGCCATTGGGGGCCGTGTGTTGAATGTTACAGCACGTGGCGCGTCATTGGCCGAAGCACACAAACGCGCTTATGAAATGGTCGATCAGATCGACTGGCCCGAAGGATTTTGCCGCCGGGATATCGGCTGGCGGGGATTTACCTGATTCTGCGGCACCCGCTTCGTCAGGAAAGCGGCGCATCTTCGCAGATCACCGGTTTTTCGGTGATGGCCGTAATGCGCTGAATATCAAAGCTGCGGGAAATCACCGTCAGCCCCTCGCCATCTATGAACGGCATCCAACAATTCTCCGGGTCCGGGTGATCCTCATAGATAAAGCAAATCAACGGCCCGCGCACGTCAATCTGACCATAGGTGCAGCGTCGATCTGTCCGCGCCCAAACCGTTTTGTCACGGCTGAGGAATTGCTCCGTGCCGACCACTTCACCGGATTTGTACCCGCTAAAGGTCAACGTCTTGCCGACCGCCTGATCCAGGAACGCTTCGGGGGTGATTTGCGTCTGTGCCAGACATGGTGCGGCAAAGCAAATCGTCGTAGCAAATACTGTGCGGGCCAACATCACTGGCACTTTAGCGCAGCGTTCAAGCTGGCGCGCCCGCGATGCGGGCCTGCGTCGCGCGCGGCAAGCCTGCCCGCTTTGAACCCGACAACCATGACCCGCTGCCAATCGCCGCTTGCCACCACCATTTCAGGCAGACCTGCGCAAGTGCGTATGCCACCGCCGATGTCGCGTTCCCCGATCCGGTGATTGGTCAGGCCAGCAAGACTGGCGATTTCGCGCAACTTGCCGTCCTTGAACCGCCAGACCCGCAATGTCTTGGCCAGATGGGGACGGTCAATATAAGCAATCTCGGTATGCCCGTCACCGTCGAAATCTGCTGCGCCAATGGGCGCGAGCCACCGATTGCGGGTGCCGATATGCGGCGTTTCGGCCAGCTTTCCCTTGCTGTCATAGATCGCCAGCGCGGCACCCCGGCGCACATCGGTTTCCACCACAATCACCTCAGGACGGCCATCACCGGTCACATCCACAAGGCGCGGGGCCACGTCTTCAAATACATGATCCTGTGGCAGGCGAAAAAGATGGGTCACCTTGTGGTGCGCATCAACATCAGACGCTTTGTCTGGGCTCACCCCGCTGACGTCGATCTCAAGCTGTTCCCATTCCTCAGCGTCGCCCAGAATTCCATGATCATACCGTGAGGTGGGCTGCGAAAACCGGGCCGCCGTTATGGTCTGTGTTGCGGCAACCACCGACCCGAGCGAACACAAGAACAGTGCAGCAAATGCTGCACCGATCTTTTGCATCAAATCTGCTTTTCCGGCATCTGGACGCGCAAACCATCCAAGGCATCTGTAACCTTGATCTGGCAGGTCAGGCGCGAGCGTGTCGGATCTGGCTCATAGGCAAAATCCAACATGTCTTCTTCCATGTCGTCCTTGGCGGGCAGTTTTTCGACCCAGGCCGCATCCACATAAACATGGCAGGTCGAACAGGCGCAGGCACCGCCGCAATCGGCCTCAATGCCGGGGATGTTGTTGTCACGCGCACCTTCCATGACGGTCAGGCCGTTGGCAACCTCGACCACATGTTCTGTGCCACCATGTTCAACATATGTAATTTTGGCCATTGATCGAACCCTTCGCCTAAAAAATCAGTCCCCAGCTATCTAGCTATCCCGCCTGTCCAGTGCCACCCCTCATTTTGCGATATTTCATGGCCACTCGGCGACAATTCTCGCGTCACACCCTTGCCGCTAGGCACGCCCGCGCAAAGCCGCTATGATGACGCCAAAGAACAGACCCAAAAGGCATTGGGCCATGATTGAGGCACAACGAGTAATTCACGCATGTCGCGTTCCACTTTGGTTGGCGTTTTCAGCCGCCCTTTCGGCATGCGACCCTGGACCAGTCGGGCAAGACGCCCCACCAGAACCGGGCGTGATAAAGGCCACACGCAACGGACCTTCCGGTGCGGCACCCGGCACCTGCTGGGGCCGTACTGTCAGCCCCGCAGTGATCGAAACAGTGACCGAGCAAGTGCAGGTCAAACCCGCCAAGGTGAACCCTGATGGCACAATCAGTTCACTGCCCGTTTACAAAACCGAAGCGCGTCCGGTGATCGTCACGCAGAGGGTCGACAATTGGTTCGAAACCCCCTGCCCTGAGGCACTGACCGCTGAGTTCAACGCGTCGCTCCAGCGGGCATTGGCGGTGCGCGGCTTTTACATTGGCATCGTCAACGGCGAAATGGACGCGGCAACCCGCGCCGCCATTCAGTCATTTCAGCGCCTTGATGGGCTGGACAGCGGAGTCCTTTCGCTGGCGACCGCACGCAAACTAGGGTTGGTCGCGGTCGCACGTTCTCCGGATCAATAAAAAAGGGCACCGCCTTGGGTGCCCTTTCAAATTAGTATGTGTGATATGATTAGTCGCCAAGCGACAGCGCTACAAACCTCGGATCGCCGGCCCGACGCACCAACAGCAAAAGCGACTTGCGCCCACCGTCCTTGGCGGCTTTGACCCGCGCTTCCAAATCATCAATGGCTGACACTTTTTGCTGCCCGGCTTCAGTGATGATATCGCCCGCACGCAGACCTTTTTCATAAGCCTCTGACGCCTCATCTACCTCAGTGACCGCAAGGCCTTCCATTGTGGCATCCGCGCCCAACTCTTCGCGCAGATCATCGGTGAGCGGCGTCAGGGTCAGCCCCAGAATCAATTTGTTCTCTGGTTCGCTGCCCTCATCCGGCGCACCGTCGTCTGTTTCGGCTGATGCTTCAGAGTCTGCATCTTCCCGGCGACCCAAAACAACTTTGATGGTCTGGCTCTTGCCCTCACGCAAGACGGTGACACGCACAGCCGCCCCCACGGGGCTGTTACCGACCTGACGGACCAGACCGCGCGTGTCAGCCACGGAAACCCCGTCAAAGGACACAATGACATCGCCCGTCATCAGCCCCGCTTCTTTGGCAGGACCTTCGGGCACATCCGTGATCAGCGCCCCCTCAGCCTTGTCCAGACCCATCGCATCCGCAACGTCCTTGGTCACGTCCTGAATGCGCACACCGAGCCAGCCACGGCGGGTTTCACCAAATTCCTTAAGCTGATCAACCACGCGGGTCACGACATTGGACGCCATGGAAAAGCCGATCCCGATGGACCCGCCGTTGGGTGACAGGATGGCGGTGTTCACGCCAATCACGTCGCCGTCCATGTTGAAAAGCGGTCCGCCCGAATTGCCCCGGTTGATCGCGGCATCCGTCTGGATGTAATCATCATAAGTCCCCGACAGCGCCCGGTTGCGCGCCGAAACGATGCCCGCAGAGACCGAAAATCCCTGTCCCAGCGGGTTGCCCATCGCAATGACCCAATCCCCCACGCGCGATGCGTTGCTGTCGCCAAAGCTCACAAACGGCAGCGGCGTGTCTGATTCGACTTTCAGCAGTGCAATGTCTGTCTTGGGGTCCGTGCCAATGACCTTGGCAATCAATTCCTCGCCCGAGAAGAATTCGATCGTGATCTCGTCCGCGCCCTCGATGACGTGGTTGTTGGTGACAACAAAACCATCCTCTGAAATCACGAAACCGGACCCAAGAGCCGAAGACCGGCGCGCGCGCGGTTCTTCGCCGTCATTGTTGCGGTCCTGAAATTCACGGAAAAAATCTTCAAAGGGAGAGCCTTCAGGCACGATCCCCTGCGGTCCGGTGCGCCCTGCAACGACGGTTGACGTTGTGATGTTCACCACCGACGGGCTGATTTGTTCGGCCAAAGGTGCCAGGCTTTCGGGCTTGGCAAAGGCTGTAACCGCCTGAACAGCGATAAATGCGATTGTGAAGAAGCTTAGGAGAAGCGCCCTGAAAACAAAGGCTTCTTGGAAGGATCGTGCCTGAGCTTGCGCCTGTGGCTGCATTGATAATCTCCTGCTGGATAGTCGTGGGGTCCCTTGACCCGAAACCGGTTCGCGACAGAGTGCATCCTGCCTCGGTGCACCGCAACATTAAACATACGCCTGATCACGGGCATTTCAACTCGCCAGATAACGTTGTGATGGTTAAAAACCGCAATTCGTCTTCGCGTGGCGGCTCAGACCCCGATCTGAAACGCAAGCCAGACCAGGACAAGCCCGGCCACCACCACGAGCGCCCCGATCTGGCGCACCGCCGATTGCGGCATCTCACTTAATATCTCAAGCATCCGCTCCAAAAGCGAAGGGGCCAGTGCATAGACCAGCCCCTCCAAAATCATCACCAACCCAAGGGCCAGCAAAAGCAGTGTCAATTGCGCTCGCCTTCGATTGAACGGCTGCCCTGATCGGACCGCAGATAGTTAAAGAATTCGCTGTCAGGGGACAAAACCATGGTGGAATTGCTGCCCTTCAGAGATTGCTCGTAGGCCGTCAGAGACCGATAGAATTCAAAGAATTCCTGATCTTTCCCATAGGCTTGCGCAAAAATCTTGTTGCGCTCAGCATCTGCTTCACCTTCGATGATCCGCGCATCGCGGCGTGCTTCGGACAGGATTTCTTCGTAGGTCCGATCCGCAAGCGCGATTACGCGCTGCGCAGCTTCCTGACCGCGCGCGCGTTCATCGGTTGCCTCGCGGTCACGTTCCGCAATCATCCGTTTCAGCGTCGCATCGAAGTTCTGTTCCGGCAGGTTGGTCTGGCGCAGACGCACATCCACGACCCTGAGGCCAAGCACAGAAGCCCGCGCGTCGGCACGTTCGCGGATCTGATCCATCAAGGCAGAGCGTTCTGGTGACAGAATGGTGTTTGATGTGACACCTTGCGAACCCAGAACCGCACGCAGCTGGGATTCCATGATACCGCTGAGATCGCTTTCAGCCTGACGTTCACCACCCGCACCAATCGCCTGACGATACTGCACGATGTCGTTGATCCGGTACATGACGAATGCGTCAATTTCCAAGCGCCGATCATCCGCAGGTGTTACTTCGAATACCGGGGTTTGCAGCGTCAGAATACGGTCTTCAAACCGCACAATTTCGTCGAGCAGCGGTACTTTAAAGCCGATACCGGGGTCAACCCGGACCTGCTTAATCTGGCCAAAGCGCAGCACCAGTACCTTTTCACGTTCATCCACGACAAAGATCGAGGACAGCACAGCCACAAGGGCAATGACCACAATAGGGATCAAAAATCCAGCCTTACGCATTAGTTTGACCCTCCAGAGTTGCGACGTAATTCATTGAGCGGCAGATACGGCACAACGCCCTGCCCGCCAACACCACCGGCACCGCTTTCAAGAATGATCTTGTCCACATCACCCAACACTTTTTCCATGGTTTCGATATAGAGACGCTTGCGCGTGACGTCAGGTGCGGCCTGATATTCGGTCAAAACCGCCTCAAAACGGCTCGCTTCACCCACCGCATCGTTCACGACGCGCGCACGGTAGCCTTCTGCGGCCTCCAGCAATTGCGCTGATGCACCACGGGCCTCGGCGGTCTTACGGTTGGCATAGGCGTCAGCCTGACGCTCGACCCGGTCGCGTTCTTGTTCGGCGGCTTGCACGTCACGGAACGCATCCACAACTGATTGTGCCGAAGTCTGACCTGATGCATTGGTGACCTGCACCGTTTGTTGAGGCGGATCGACCTTGTTTACGTTGACACGCAGCACATTGATGCCGGTTTCGCGGTTGTCCAATGTCGTCTGGATCAATTCCTTGACCCGGTCAGCGACAACGCCACGATCGCGGTTCAGGATTGGTGCCAGTTCAGATTGCGCAATCACTTCGCGCATCGCGGATTCAGCAATGGCACCTACAGCCGTTTCCGGGTCGCGCAGGGAAAACTTGAAATCTTTGGCATTCTTGATGTTCCACACCACTTGAAAATCAATGTCCACGATGTTCTCATCCGTGGTGAGCATCAAACCTTCGTTGTCGGAATTGCCACTGCGCACACCTAGGTTTTCGGTGCGGTTGGTGGTCACGTCGAACACTTCCGCCGTGACAACAGGCCATGGGGCAAAGTTCAGACCCTCGGTACCGATCGACGAAAACTTGCCCAAGAAAAGTTCAATCGACTGTTGTTCAGGACGCACAGTGTAAAAGCTCGCAAACCCCCAAAGCACGACACCCGCCAGCAGGCCAAGGCCCACAGTGCCGCGTGTCAGCATCGGACCACCGGCACCGCGATTGCCACCACCGCCCGGACCGCCCGTGCGGTCGCGACCACCACCGCCCATTAGGACGCGCAGTTGTTCCTGACCCTTTTTTACCAGATCATCTATTTCGGGCAGTTGCGGTTTGTCACCGCCGGGACCACGCCCGCCGCCGCTTTTGCCGCTGGAGCGATCATCACCACCGCCACCTTTCCCGTTGTCACCGCCGCCGCCCCAAGGACCGCCTGTATTGCCTGCCATCTAAGTCTTTCCCCTCATCTGCCGCGCTTCGCGGCGTAATCTCGATCTTGTTACAAAATTGTGCGTTAAACTGCGAAAATCAAGCGGTGCGCATCGGATTGCGCATCGTTACCAGTTCTTCGGACATGGTTGGATGCACCGCACATGTCGCGTCAAACTGTTCTTTGGTCAACTTTGCCTTTACTGCGATGCCTGCCAGTTGGATCAACTCACCGGCATGCGGTGCGACGATATGACAGCCCAAAACGGTGCGATCTTTCTTGGATACCACCAGTTTCATCAGGACGCGATTTGGTTTGCCCGCAAAGGCCGTCTGCATGGGCCGGAACGACGTGCAGTATATCTCGACTTCTTCTTTGTCGCGCGCCTCTTCTTCGCTCATCCCAACGGTGCCCATTTCGGGCTGGGTAAAGATGGCGGAAGCAATCAGTTCGTGATCAACCGGCGTTGGCTCAGCCGCAAAGACAGTTTGCACAAACGCCATCCCCTCGCGGATCGCCACGGGCGTCAGGTTGACCCGGTTCGTCACATCGCCAATCGCATAGATTGATGGCACCCCGGTTTGACTGTATTCGTTCACCACGACCTCGCCCCGGCGACCGATACTGACGCCGATATCCTCAAGCCCCATCTCGCGGCTCGACGGATCACGCCCGGTGGCAAACATCACCATATCGAACACCTTTTCGGTGCCATTGGTGGATTTGACCCAGATTGGGCCCTTGCGGCTGCCTTTGGCACCTGATTTGCCCGGAATGTCCCGGCGCTGCTGCGCGGATGCGCCCATTGCAGCATCAGATGCGGTTGGCATTGGCCCGTCCTTGTGGTCAGCGGCCAGCGACATTTCGACAATATTTGTGCCCAGATGCAAATCAACGCCGTTTTCCCGCATCGATTCTGCAACCAGCCCGCGTGCTTCATCGTCAAAGCCCCGCAAAATTTGTGCGCCGCGATAATATTGTGTGACCTCAACACCTAATCCGTTCATAATACAGGCAAATTCGCACGCGATATAGCCGCCACCGATGATCAGCATCGACTTGGGCAATTCATCCAGATGAAAGATATCATCTGACACAATGCCCAGATCGGCATTTGGCAGATCGGGGCGCACCGGATGGCCACCCGTCGCTATCAAAATATGCTTGGCTGTCTTGGTTTCACCGCCCGACAACGCAACGGTATGCGCGTCCTTAAGCGTCGCGCGCGCATCGAAGGTATCAACGCCGGAGCTTTTCAACAGATTTCGGTACACGCCTTCAAGGCGGTCCAGTTCACTGTGCAGCTTGCCCCGAAACGCGGACCAATCAAAACCACCGGCCTTGTGATCCCAACCATAGGCATTCGCCTCGTCGACCACATGCGCATATTCAGAGGCAAAAACCATCAGCTTTTTCGGCACACAGCCCCGTATCACGCAGGTCCCGCCATAGCGGTCATGCTCGGCCAGCCCAACGCGTGCGCCATGTTCGCCCGCAGCCACCCGTGCCGCACGCACACCGCCCGATCCGCCACCGATGACAAACAGATCATAATCAAATTCAGTTTCGGCCATGCCTTGCGTTCCTCAGTCAGATAGATCGGAAAACAGATTGTCGGATTCAACGAAATCCACACGCTCTGTTGCCACGGTACCCTCATTTATATCGCGCACCTCGACCCTGCCATCCCCATAGCCGATCACAACCGTGTCACAAATGTCGATAAACAGCCCGTTTTCCACGACCCCCGGCATCTGGTTCAGCACCAGCGCCAGTTGCCGCGGATTGCCGATACGCTTCAGGTGCAGATCAAGGATATGATTGCCCTCATCGGTGATAAACGGTGCCTCGCCATTCATCCGCAGCGACGATGTGCGCCCCAGCACATCCATGCTGATCAATGTTTCCTCAACCAGCGCCTGCGTGGTCTGCCAGCCAAACGGAATGACTTCGATTGGCAAGGGAAATGCCCCAAGGCTTTCGACCTCTTTGCCAATGTCGGCAATCACCACCATTTGATCGCTGGCGGTCGCCACGATCTTTTCCTGCAAAAGCGCGCCGCCGCCGCCTTTGATCAGGTTCAAGTCACCGTCAAATTCATCTGCGCCGTCAATGGTCAGGTCCAGCCACTTCGCTTCATCCAGCGATATCACCTCGATGCCCACACCGCGCGCCAGTTCCGCAGTGCGCGTCGAAGTTGGCACGCCTTTAATCTTGAGGCCGTCATCACGGACCATTTCGCCCAGACAGCGCACCAGCCACGCCGCAGTGGAGCCAGTACCCAGACCTACACGCATGCCGTCTTCAACAAATTGCGCCGCCCGTTTGGCGGCCACAAATTTTGCCTTATCAATCGGCGACAGTTCTCCAGCCATGGCAGCGACTCCCTTGCGGCATTTTCGTTCTTATAGGTGCCTTGGCGGCCATGCGCGACCCCTCGCACAGCCAATTGTGCCTCAAAATGGATGACTTGCCGGAAAAACAGCGCAACAAGGTTGGTGCAATCGCGCAAAGGAGCACAAAGCGTGCCCGATCTCTATGACAACATCATAGAGTGGCTGATGACCCAGTCGCTGAGCGATGATCCTTTTGAGGTCCCGGTTAAAACGGCTTGCGACGCGGTTGTTGGACGGCGGCGTGCCTCTTGCGCGGATCAGTGTGGGGCGCTCGATCCTGCATCCGGTGATCGGGTTGATCTGGCTACAGTGGGATAGCGATAGTGGCCAGGTCAACGTCGAACACGTGCCCCGCAGCAGCATTGACACAGACACCCCCAAGGCTCCGTTTGCCGATCTGCACGAGGGAAAGTGCGATGTGACACAGGCAGACCTAACCGACCCCACCGACGTCACGCGATACAGTTTGTCCGCCGATCTGGCGCAGAAAGGCATCACCGGTTATTTCGCGCTAAACCGGCGTTTCGGCACGAGCTAGGTGCGGTTTTCGGGGGTTTCCACAAACTTCCCGGGTGCGGCGGTCTCCTTTGCGACCAAGCGCTTCAGCGGGTTTTCTGACGCCGATCTGGAAGGGTTGAAGCGGATGATGGCACCGTTGTGCATATGCGCACGTGGGGTCAGTGATTTACGGCAATGTCGGCTCCTCCAAACGGCTGGATTTCACCGCCACGGATCCTGCTGTTGGCCTTGCCAGCCGTGTCGAAGGATTGACGTGCGATCTGGAAGTGCCGCAGCTTGCAACACAGTAATTCGCGGCGCTGTACACAGCCATGGCAAAAGATCTGGGTCAGCATGATATCCGCGGGTTTTCGGAGCCGATCCAACTGGTCACATATCCGCTAGGCTGAAAACGCATTGCCAAACGTCGCTTTTGGGGCGCTGCCTGAACTGTTGGCAGCGTAATATCGCGCCATGACTTATGTTCTGCATTACGCCCCTGACAACGCGTCCCTGATTGTCCGCCTTGCGCTTGACCATCTAGGCTTGGCGTATCGAACGGCATTGGTTGATCGCGCCTGTGCTGCGCAAACCAAACCTGCATACCGCACATTGAACCCCAATGGTTTGATTCCAGTACTCGAAACACCACATGGTCCTCTGTTCGAGACGGGCGCAATCCTGCTTTGGCTTGCGGATACCTACGGCGGCCTTGGCCCCGCACCAGACGCACCTGAGCGTGGCGATTTTCTGAAATGGCTGTTTTTTGTCAGCAACACCATTCACCCTGCCCTGCGCATGCTGTTTTATCCAGAAAAATACATCGCCGCCGATCATGCAGATGCCCTGCGCCATGGGTTGCAACAGCAGTTGCACACCAGTTTTGACACCCTGAACAAAGTCGCAGCAAGCCAACCGCAGTGGTTGAACGCCGCACAACCCACCGCCTTGGATTTCTACATCGCAGGTGTCGCGCGTTGGCCGGCGCTTTACCCCGACAAGCAAGACCGCAGTTGGTTCACGCTCTCCAACTACCCTGCCCTACACCGACTTTGCGCGCACCTTGAGACCCTGCCCTGCACACAGGCCTTGCAGCGCGCCGAGGGTCTGGGTGATACCCCGTTTACCGCCCCGTCCTATCCCAACCCTCCAGAAGGCAGTGCCACATAATGTTTCTTTCGGTTTTCGATATGTTCAAGGTCGGCATCGGCCCGTCCTCATCCCACACCATGGGCCCAATGGTCGCCGCCGCACGTTTTCTGGACCTGATGCGCGCCTCGCCTTTCCATTTTGCCGGCCTGCGGGCGTCGCTGCACGGATCGCTTGCATTTACCGGTGTCGGCCACGCCACGGACCGCGCCACCATCCTTGGCCTCGCCGGGTTCACCCCGCAGGACTATGACGCCGAAAAGGCCGAAGCGGCGCTGCAGGCAATCAACAAGACCCATCAGATCACTGTGCCGGGCCTGCCAGCGCTGAAATTCGATCCCAAAACGGATATGATCTTTGACTATGACGTGAAACTCACCGGCCATGCCAACGGGATGATGCTGATGGCCACGGACGCCCAGGGCGACGTGGTGTTGCGCGAGACCTATTATTCCATCGGCGGCGGCTTTGTGATGACCGAGGCTGAACTTGCGGCGGGCAAAGACACAGACGAAGGCGCGCCGATCCCCTACCCGTTTAAATCCGCCGCCGAAATGCTTGAGATGGCCAAGGCGTCCGGCAAAACCATCGCTGGAATGAAACGCGCCAACGAGGTGTCGCGCAACGGCGAAGTGCATCTGCGCGAAGGATCAAAGCGCCTTTGGCAAGTGATGAACGACTGCATCAACCGTGGCTTGGAAACCGGCGGCACCCTGCCCGGTGGTCTGTCGGTCAAACGCCGCGCCAAGGGCATTCATGACGCATTGCTGGCCGAACGCGGCATGAACCTGCAGGCACCCCATACGATCAACGACTGGATGAGCGTCTATGCCATGGCCGTGAACGAGGAAAACGCAGCCGGGGGGCAGGTCGTCACCGCGCCCACCAATGGGGCCGCAGGTGTGATGCCGGCGACCCTGCGCTATTACCTCGACCATGTGCCCGGCGCATCCGAAAGCCACATTGAGGATTTCCTGCTGACCGCCGCCGCCATCGGTGGTCTGGTAAAATTCAACGCCTCAATCTCAGGTGCCGAGGCCGGGTGTCAAGCCGAGGTCGGATCGGCCGCTGCCATGTCTGCCGCGGGTCTGTGCGCGGTCATGGGTGGAACGCCAGAGCAAGTTGAAAACGCGGCGGAAATTGCTTTGGAACATCACCTCGGCATGACCTGTGATCCGATCAAGGGATTGGTGCAGGTGCCGTGTATCGAACGCAATGGTCTGGGGGCGATCAAGGCGGTGTCTGCGGCATCGCTTGCCCTACGCGGTGACGGCACACATCTGGTCCCTTTGGATGCCTGCATTGAAACCATGCGCCAGACCGGGGCGGATATGAGCGAGAAATATAAAGAAACTTCGCTTGGCGGCTTGGCGGTAAACGTCCCGAATTGTTGAAGGGATAGGGGAACACAGCGTCCAGCGCACACGCTCCAAAAGCACGTGGACACCACACGCCCCGCACCCTTTGACAATTGCGTCCACACCGCCCAATCATGACCAATGAGCTATCCGTCAAATCACCCGACACCCCACCCTGATGACACCGCCGCCGGGATTGAGGTCACCCCGGAATTCGAACGGTTCACCCAGCGCGACGACATGTTCACCCGCGCCTTTTGGGATGACCGCATCCGGTCAAAGCAGACCGATCAGTTTTTTGCCTCCTACCGGATGGAAGCGGCACCACGCCGCGGCGATGGATTTACCCAACGCGATTTTGCCCTGCGCAATGCCAGTTGGCTGGTCAGTGACATCATCTCAAACCGGGGTAACGACGCAGGAAAGCGCGAGGGATTTCAGGCAGCAATCGCCAATGACACGCCTGTTGCCCCCATGCAGCAACCCATCGATGACCCGGCAAGAATGGCATCAGAAATCAAACGCATTGCGCGGTTTTTCGGGGCAGACCTTTGCGGCATCACAGATATGGACGACCGATGGCTGTATGCGTCCCGCGTGGACACACGCGATATGTCTGAGGCCCCGAATGATCTGCCTCGAGGCATGACATCCGTGATCGTGATGGGCCATCAGATGGAAGAGGATCTTGTCGCCACCTACCCGTCAGCACTGGCCGGGGCCGCAACCGGGCGTGAATACAGCCACGAAGCCGCAGTGGTCATGCAGCTGGCTGCCTATATCCGCAATCTCGGCTATGAAGCGACGGCATCCATGAACGACACAGGCTTGGTGATACCCTACGCGATCAAGGCAGGCTTGGGCGAATATGCCCGCAATCAAATGGTGATTACGCCCGAATTTGGCCCGCGCCTGCGGTTTTCCAAAATCTTTACCAATTTGCCGCTGACCCACGACACGCCCAAACCACGCGGCGTGCGGGCCTTCTGCGACATCTGCACAAAATGCGCGGATGCCTGCCCGGTCAAGGCGCTTCCCTTTGGCCCGCCCAAGATCAGCACCGACGTGTCCGCCATCAAAGGTGTGCGCAAATGGACCTCTGATGCGGAAAAATGCTTTGGTTTTTGGGCCAAGATGTCGTCGGATTGCGCGATTTGCATGCGCGTGTGCCCGTTCAACCGGGATTTTTCCAAATGGCAGAACAAGGCATGGCTGAAAATCGCGCTGTCGCCCCTGCGCCACCTCGCACTTTGGATGGACCGAAAGCGGGGCGGACGCAAAAGACCCGGCGATTGGTGGGCGCGCGATGTCTAGCAAAAGCAGGTTCGGGAAAGCGGACATGTGGCGAAATCTTGATGACTTCGACCCGGCATTAACCTATGATAAACCACCACGGGGGCTTATCCAGTATCTCTGTGAATTGGCCGACCACCGCACCAGACAAATGCGCCTGATCGGCTCTGTTGCCTGCACGCCCCCAAATTTTCAGTATTATTTTAGGATTATTTTGTCATGAAACCATTTTTTATTGCTACATTTCTCACCGCCACCACTACATTGCCCGGCATCGCTGGGGGCACGCTCGACATGTCATCCGTTGCTTCGGGTCAGACAAGTAACACTTATTTTCCGATCGACGACGGACACATGATTGTGTTTACCAGCACAGAATATACCAGCAACAATCAGGATGATGCGGGCACCCTTCTTAGCGGGATGAAGGGCGAGTGCAGCGGCACGCTGGAGCTTCAGCCGCCCGCCGCTTCGGGCCAGGGCCATTGCGTGTTCAGGACCGCCATGGGCGCAATCATCTACACCAAATGGGTCGCCACCGGGATGACAGCCGAAGGGGCAATCACCGGCGAATGGACGACCGTCGGGGGCACCGATGTCTTTGCGGGTGCTACCGGCGGCGGTACCTTTGTGTCGCTGACCGATCAGGCCACGGGCAAGACAGAAAATGCCATCAGTGGTTCAACCGAACTGCAATAGGTCGCTCAAACCAACGGCCCTTCGCATTTTTGCACAGACCCCGTGTGCGGGACTGACTTGGAATTCGGCGCGCCGAGGTTATCTTGGGCTCATCATTCAATAGGAGAGCGGAAATGTCACTCAGACCCACACTCGAAACCCGCCGCGCCGTGCCGACGATGGAGGGTGCAGGCGTCAAGCTGCACCGCGCTTTTGGCTTTCAGGACCCATCGGAACTGGACCCTTTTTTGCTGTTTGATGACTTTCGCAACGAGCGGCCTGAAGATTTCGAAAAAGGCTTTCCATGGCATCCGCACCGCGGCATTGAAACGATTACATACGTCCTTGAAGGCACGGTGGATCATGGCGACTCACTGGGCAATGTCGGATCATTGGGCGCCGGTGACGTGCAATGGATGACCGCAGGATCGGGCATTCTGCATCAGGAAATGCCGCACGGCAACGCGCGTGGCCAGATGCACGGTTTCCAACTTTGGGGCAATCTGCCTGCAGCGCAAAAGATGACCGCGCCGCGCTATCAGGATGTGACAGCCGCCGACATTCCCGTGGTCACCGATGATGACGGCACCGTGGTCAAGGTGATCACCGGCAATTTCTGGGGCAAAACAGGGCCGGTTGATGGCATTGCAGCAGACCCGCAATATCTTGATATCGTAGTGCCTGCGGGGGTCAAAAAGACCTTTCGCATCGACACCTATCGCCGTGCTTTTGCCTATGTGTTTGGCGGTGCTGGTGCCTTTGCGGATGCCTCTGCCCCTTCGGGCGTGTTGTTGGAAAAAGAGGTCGCAGGCCAAGAGCTTAACATTCGCGATCTGTCTGGTGACCGCACCCTGATCCGGTTTGGTTCCGGCGATGAAGTTACCGTGCAGGCAGGCCCCCAAGGTATTCGTTTCTTGCTGATCTCCGGTGCGCCCATTGAAGAGCCGGTGGCCTGGCATGGCCCTATCGTGATGAACACTCAGGCTGAGTTGCAACAAGCCTTTGCCGATTTGCGTAATGGCAAGTTCATCAAGCCCGTGCATTAACCAATCAAGGGGTGAAGGGATCCTTCACCCCTGTTACATTTGAGCTTTGGCATTAACCAATTTACCACTTAACCATTTGTTTAGATTAAACTTTCCCAAAATCGCCTGATCGACCATAAGACCCTCATATACCGACGGGGGCCGGTGCATTTATTTATCGTCGATCAAAGGAATTTTCCATGTCCCATCCCCTTTTCACCGCCACCATACTGACCTTGTTTGGCGCTTTCCCCGCAACGGCACAGAACCTGACAGACACTGATTTAGGCATCATTGGCGCAGACCTGCGCTTGGGGTTTTCAAATCACGCCATCGAAGGAGGCTCCGTTTCAAATACGGTTGATGTTGCAATCACAAAGCACCATGGCCTGCAATTCGATCTGCAATACGAAGAACGCAGCAACGGCGGCATCGGGCGCTTCGGCACAGTGCTCTACATGGCACCGCGCGAAGGGCAAAAATACGGGCTGTCGTTGATGGTTGCGGATAAGAACAACAAGTCTTCGACCTATGGCCAGATTGGTGCCGTTGGCGTGTTTGCGCTGTCAGATGACGTGAATGCCGAGGTGCGGGCGGGCATTGGCCTGTCGACGGACAACGATCTGGATTGGGTCACGGCGGGTGCGGGGCTTCACTGGCAAGCCACCGAGAACACGCGCTTTTCTGGTCACTATGATATCACCGAATTTGACGAAAAAAACTTCAGCGCGATGGCGCATGAGGTGACCTTTGGCGTGAACATGAGGATTTCAAACACGCCTGCTGCGCTCTTTGCCGAAGTCTCGCATGATTGGCTATCTGGCAGCAACGCGGCAAACGGTGACACGACGCTTCGCGCAGGCATTTCGTTCGCGTTGGGCCGGTCCGGCAATGATCAGCCGTCGTTCCGGGTGTCCGACCCGATGCGCCAACTCTTGCGGCGTGGATTGTACTGAGGTCTGCAAGACGGGGCGCTATTGCGCCCCAACCGCCTTGCGCACCATGCCCCAATACTGCGCACTTACCTCGTCAAGCGACAGCCGCCCACCTGCACGAAACCAGGTATTAACGCCGGTGAGCATCGCGATGACGGCAAGTGTTGCAATCTTGGTGTCCGCGACGTCAAATTCGCCGTCTGCAACGCCTTGTTTCAGGATCGACTCAAGCTGATCTTCGTATTGCCGCCGCAGAGTTTCGATCACGGCAAAATTCTCGGGGGTGAGATTGCGCAACTCCATATAGGCGATGAACACTTCATCAGGCCGATCAGCGTGAAAGCGGATGTGAAATTCGACAAAGGCGCGCAATCGGGTGAGCGGTAACGCGTCGCTATTTGTTGGCATCTCGGCAAGCAGGTCCGTCATATGCCCTCGCATCAGATCATAGAGCAGCGATTGCTTGTCGGGCGTATAATTATAAAGTGCGCCCGCCTGCACGCCGACCTCGCCAGCAATGGCGCGCATCGACACGGCAGCATAGCCATCACGGGCGAACAATCGCAAAGCTGCTGCGCGCACTCTCGGGCCGGTGATATCGGAATGTGAACCTGCGGTACGTGCCATTGGGCTAAATTAATGAACAATTGTTCAAAAGCAAAGCCCGCTTGCGCGCAATGCGGCACTGGTGCAAGAACATGGTCATGAAATGGCGTGCATCCCTTTGTTCTTTGTCCCTTGGTCTGTTGGCGCTCAGCGCCTGCACGCAATTTCCGGCACTGGATCGCACGATCACACCGGCACTTGAAGACGCGGATTACCCCGCATTGGTGCCACTTGACCCACTTTTGGCTGCGGCCACTGCGGGGCGCGTTGATGCCGTTCAGACCGAAGCCGCATTGAATGCACGTGTTGCCCGATTGCGGGCGCGTGCCGCGCGCCTGCGGGGGTCGGTTCTGTCCGGGCGCGAAAAGCAACGTCTGGAACAAGGCCTGCAATAACCGAATGCCGCGTTGCATGGCCAGCGCGAACCCGCTACATCGCGGCAACATCACCCTCACCACACTCACCACAAAGGACCGTACCCCATGTCAAAACCGCTTCGCCTTGGTATTGCAGGTCTGGGAACGGTTGGGGTCGGCGTGGTGCGCATCATCCGCCAACAGGCCAAACTGCTTGAGGCGCGGACGGGCCGCGCAATCGCAATCACCGCGGTATCTGCACGCACCAAAGGCCGCGACCGAGGTGTTTCATTGGCGGGCTACGCCTGGGAAGACGACCCGGTTGCCTTGGCCACGCGCGACGATGTAGATGTGTTTGTTGAACTTATGGGCGGTGAGACCGGCCCCGCCAAAGACGCCACAGAGGCCGCGTTCAAGGCAGGCAAACATGTGGTGACGGCAAACAAGGCGATGCTTGCCATCCACGGACAGTCAATGGCAGAACTGGCCGAGGCCAATGGCCTTGTCCTGCGGTATGAGGCGGCTGTTGCGGGTGGCATCCCGGTGATCAAGACCCTGACCGAAGGCTTGGCAGGCAATGAGATTACCCGCGTCATGGGCGTGATGAACGGGTCGTGCAATTATATCCTGACCCGCATGGAAACCTCCGGCAAAAACTATCAGGAGATTTTTGCCGAGGCCGACGGTCTGGGCTATCTTGAGGCCGATCCGCAGCTCGACGTTGGCGGCATTGATGCGGCCCATAAGCTGGCGATCATCTCGTCCATCGCCTTTGGGACCAAGGTTGATTTTGACGGCATTCAGTTGGAAGGGATTGAGCGCGTCAGCATCGAAGACATCCGTGCCGCCGCAGATATGGGATACAAGATCAAGCTTCTGGGCGTGACCGAAAAGACCGGGCGCGGGCTTGAGCAGCGGATGCAGCCCTGTCTTGTGCCGGACACCTCACCGCTGGGCCAGCTTGATGGCGGCACCAATATGGTGGTCATCGACGGCGATGCCGTGGGCCAGATCGTGCTGCGCGGCGCAGGTGCCGGGATGGGGCCGACGGCCTCTGCCGTGATGGCCGATGTCTGCGACATCGCGCGCGGCTGGACTGGCCCTGTGTTTGGTCAACCCGCAGCAAAGCTGGAAACCCCGGTGGCCGCCACATCACAGCGCCCTGCCCCCTATTACCTGCGCATGGCACTGGTCGACAAACCCGGGGCCATGGCCAAGATCGCCACCGTCCTTGGCGACGCTGGGGTCAGCATCAACCGCATGCGCCAATACGAACACGACGACACATCAGCGCCCGTCCTGATCGTGACCCACAAAACGTCGCGCGCCGCGCTGGATACGGCAATTGCGGCAATGGATGGCACAGGCGTGATGTCGGGTGCACCTGTGGCACTGCGGATCGAGGAAGTTTAAGCGGGTAGACAAGCTTCAGGGGTGTGTCCGCTATGCGGGATGGGGTGGATGGCTCCTGGTTCACCCGGCGTCGCAATGCGCCATAGTGCAGTTGTTATGAACTG
>NZ_JBHGAR020000029.1:0-33267 GCF_042611115.2 Sulfitobacter sediminivivens | reverse complement strand
TTCAAGGCCAGTTCCGAGGCGGCAAAGAAAACAAGAAAGGAGACACCAGCATTGACCACAACATGACCGCTGAGACATAAACAAGGGTGGGTCAAATCTCGATGAAAATACCGGGTCACTTCTCGGCGGAAATCAACACTGTAGCCTCTCAGAGGCACCCTATAGCCCACCGACTGACTTTACTCGAGAATGGTCTAGAGACTCTCTAGCGAGCTCTCTGGGAGTTTATTCGCTGGCAACATGAGACACTTCGCAGAGCCTGCGTGCCACCCAAAGTAACGTGATGCCAATCGTTAACATTTCTGGGCGAAAATTTGCTCGTTTAGCGAAAAACGGGCGTAGCTCAGGGGTAGAGCGGGACTGCAAAAGCTCTGCTTTGTGCACGTTGCCAACCAAGACGTTCACACTTGTAACTGTGAACGTTCAAGAAATTTATTGTCCAGAAAAGAAGAAAGAGCTACAACAAAAGTTGTAACTCTTTGTTTTCTTTAGGTACCACCTGGAGCGGGCGAGGCGATTCGAACGCCCGACCCTAACCTTGGCAAGGTTATGCTCTACCCCTGAGCTACGCCCGCATCCGGTAGTGGGGCCGAGATACCCATCCTGCGCCACGGCTGCAAGGGGGAAAAATCGCCAACAGCAAAAAAAGTCTGATAGGGCTGACGTCGCAGAACAGCGTATTACGCCTTTGCGTCACGCCGGGCGTATCCGCGACCTGAAGGTGTCTGCATCCTTGGCTGTGTTATTCAGGATACTTGCGCTGTGCTTTTGCGATACCGATCTTGCCGCCATTCTTTTTGGTCTGTGCGGTTGCCGTCCATTCGCAGACGTGGCTTCCGTTTGGGGGGCAGGGGCTTTTGTTTTTCAACGCGCCGCTTGGGATCGCCTTTAGATCGTTATACGCTACCACCCCGCCGCCGTGATTGTAGTTGGGCACGTTTCGGTCGACCATTTTGAAATGGATGTATTTGGTCCCTGCGGGAACGTCGCGCAGGGCAAAGGCGGGGTTGGAGACGTGGTTTGGTTTTCAGTTGGTACAGGATCTGAGGCCTGGCCAGTCAAAGCCTATGTCGAAGGCCAACGCGGGCATGGCTGTCAGGGCGAGGGTCGAGGCCAGTATCAAACAACGCATTTCAAATCTCCAAAAAAATATGAGTTGGAAATCCACATGTCCTCTTTGTCTTTGTCAAATCCAAGGGACCACTATTAAAAAAGGCCCCAACCGCCGTTGGAGCCTTCTTAAGTTTTTCAGATCACTGCCAGACTAGTGGCTGTGCTGTTTGTCCCAGTCTTCCTGCTTTGGCAGGATCTCGAACGTATGCTCTGGTGGCGGGCTGGGCAGTGTCCATTCCAGCGTGTCGGCATATTCGTTCCATGGGTTGTTCGCCGTGACCTTGGGCCCCCGCAACAGCGAGTAGGCGATGATCCCAAAGAAGAACAGGAACGAAGCGAACGACAGGAACGCGCCGATTGACGACCATTGGTTCCAATAGGCAAACGCCTCGGGATAGTCGATATAGCGGCGCGGCATGCCCTGACGGCCCAGGAAGTGCTGGGGGAAGAACGTCAGGTTCGCACCGATGAACATGGTCCAGAAGTGCAGTTTACCTGCCCATTCAGGGTACATTTTGCCGGTCATTTTCGGGAAATAGAAGTAGACCCCCGCAAAGATCGCAAACACCGCACCAAGGCTCATCACATAGTGGAAGTGCGCCACAACGTAGTACGTGTCGTGATAGTAGCGGTCCACGGCAGCCTGGCTAAGCACGATACCAGTCACACCGCCGACGGTGAACAGGAACAGGAACCCAAACGCCCAGAGCATTGGTGTTTTGAATTCGACCGAACCGCCCCACATGGTGGCGATCCAGCTAAAAACCTTAACGCCGGTCGGCACCGCAATGACCATTGTTGCCAGCATGAAGTAGGCCTGCTGGTTCAATGTCATGCCCACGGTGTACATGTGGTGCGCCCAGACGACGAAACCCAATGCGCCAATGGCGATCAGCGCCCAGACCATTGGCAGATAGCCAAAGATTGGTTTGCGGCTGAACGTGGCAATCACGTGGCTGATGATACCAAAGCCGGGCAGGATGATGATGTACACTTCCGGGTGGCCAAAGAACCACAGGATGTGCTGGTACAAGACCGGATCACCGCCGCCGGCGGGGTCAAAGAACGCAAAGCCAAAGTTGCGGTCCATCAGCAGCATGGTGATCGCGCCCGCCAGAACTGGCAAAGACAAAAGGATCAGCCAGCTGGTGACAAAGATCGACCATGAAAACAGCGGCACCTTAAACAATGTCATGCCGGGGGCACGCATGTTCAGGAACGTGGTGATCATGTTGATCGCACCAAGGATCGACGAAGCACCTGAAACGTGGACCGCAAAGATCGCGAAATCCATCGACATGCCAGCCTCTTTGACCGACAGCGGTGGATATAAAACCCACCCCACGCCGGACCCCAACTGACCATTGCCGCCCGGTGAAAGAACCGAACAGATCGCCAATGTGGTGCCAAATACATAAAGCCAGAACGACAGGTTGTTCAGCCTTGGGAACGCCATATCCGGCGCACCGATCTGCAGTGGCATGAAGTAGTTGCCAAATCCGCCAAAAAGCGCCGGAATAACCACAAAGAACATCATCAGGATGCCGTGACCTGTGATCAACACGTTCCACAGGTGGCCGTTTGGCGTACAAAGCGTATTGCTGTCCGCGATGAAACGCGCACCTTCCATACACATGTACTGAACGCCCGGGTTCATCAGCTCAAGGCGCATGTAGATGGTGAATGCGACCGAAATAAAGCCGACAAAGGCTGAAACGACCAGGTACAGAATACCAATGTCTTTGTGGTTCGTGGACATAAACCAGCGGGTGAAAAACCCACGTTCGTCGTGATGGTCATGGCCTTGAATGGCTGCGTCTGCCATGCGGTGCCTCCTGAATAAAGATGTGATGCACCACGCTTAATTGTGCAAACGCGTGCGGAGTCCCTCACGTTTTAGTGCGGTCATGCGCCGGGGGCAATGGGCGGGTTTGCCGCAGGGCGAGTTATTTTTTAACTCATAGCGATGTTTGCAGGGGATGAGGTCCCTTGATCGGTCAACTTTTAGCGATGTCTTTAACGCGTTTTTCATCCGCGATGTGCCTTACTGCAAATGACCTTTGAAAATGTGAGCTCAAGAATGCAGGCACAGCCGCAAGCGAATAGTGATATCACCTTACCGGCACCGCCGGTGGCGGATTTCGAAGCCCTGGCATTCCTGGAGCAGGTTGTTTCGCTGGTGCCGGGTATCATCTATGTTTTCAATCACAAAAAGATGGCCAACGAGTACTCCAACCGGTCCATCGCCACGCTTTTGGGTTATTCATCTCAAGAGATCATAGATATGGGCGATGGGATGTTGGAGCGGGTGATCCACCCCGATGATATTGACGGGTTGATCCGCTATTTCAACAGCCTCGCTATGCTGAAAGATGGCAAGACAGCGCAGTACGAGTACCGCGCCAATGCCCGCAACGGTGCAATGGTGTGGTTGGTGAATAATGACGCGGTTTTTCAACGTGCGGCAGACGGATCTGTTGTGCGTCACATCGGCTGTGCCAGCGACATTACGGAACAAAAGATCCGTTCGCTTGAACTTTCCTGCCTCAATGCGACGCTGGAAAAGCGTATTGCAGAACGAACGCGCGAGTTGGCGGATTTGAACCAAAGCCTTGAAGCAACGGTAGAAAACCGTACTGCCGAACTGATGCGCACTAACGATGAACTTGAACAGCTGACTTATATTGCGACCCACGATCTGAAAGTGCCCATTTCCAATCTGAGCCACCTCGCCGAAATGCTGGAAGAAGACGGGCCTGAACTGACCGCGGATCAGGGCGGGCTGGTTGGCATGATGAAAACCAGCTGTTTGCAGGCAAGTGACAAGCTGGACAGTCTGGTGCGGGTGGCACGCGCACGCTCGGCTGATCTGAGCCCGGTGATCGCCATTGATCTGGCAGAGTTTGCCACCAGCGCCTGTGATGTTCTCAAACACACGGTGGAACAATTGAATGCCATTGTGATGATGGATTTTGACGCGGCACCGACGATTCAATACCCGCCCTTTGAAACGTCGAGCATGCTTGAAAATCTCATTGGCAATGCCCTGAAATATGCCCATCCCGACCGCACACCGACCGTCCATTTGCGCAGTTGGGAAATTCCCGGTGCGGTCTGCGTCTCAGTGCGGGACAATGGAACGGGCCTTAACCTGCCACACGACGAGGATAAAGTGTTCGGTTTGTTCAAGCGCGCGCATGTGGATCCGCCGGGCAGTGGTATCGCGCTTTTTACCATTCGCAAAAGCATCCAGCGCTATGGCGGTGCCATCAGGATAGACAGCGTGTTGGGTGAATGGACCAAGTTCACACTCACATTCCCACGAAAGGTTGTGCCATGACAGATCAGATAAATTCGGTATTGCTGGTGGACGATGACGCCGTGACAAACATCATGCACAAGCGGATCATCGAAAGGTCAGGGCGGGCACGCAGCGTTCTGGTTGCCACGGACGGGGAGGCGGCGCTCGACATCATCGAGCAACATGTCGCAGAGGGGGCGGCGCTGCCCGAATTGATTCTGCTTGATATCAACATGCCGCGCATGGGGGGCTTTGAGTTTCTAGAACAATACGCCGCGCGCGGCATGGGGGACAGCGGCCCAATGATCATCGTCATGCTCTCGACCTCACTGCTCCAATCAGATCATGATCGTGCAGAGGCGGACCCGAATGTGCACTGCTTCAGCAACAAGTTGATCCGGTCGGAACTGTTTATGGATCTGGTGGACGAATCCCTTGCCCGCCAGTCGCCACAGCCCGTGGCAAGCCGTGCTTAACGTGAGGTGCTGAACGTCGCCTCAAAGCTGTGCTTGAGGGCCAAATCGACATCATCCATCGTCACAGGCAACCCCAGATCGATCAGCGACGTTACCCCGTGGTCGGTGATCCCGCAGGGCACGATCCCACCAAAATGGCTCAGGTCCGGTTCGACATTGATGCTGATGCCATGAAAGCTGATCCATTTGCGCAGGCGAATGCCGATGGCCGCGATCTTGTCCTCTGCGACCGATCCGTCGGCATTTCTCGGCTTTTCAGGCCGCTCCACCCACACGCCAACACGCCCGGCCCGGATTTCGCCGCGCACATTGAACTGATCGAGCGTGGCGATTACCCATTGCTCAAGCTGGCGCACAAAGCACCGCACGTCGCGCCCCCGTGCGGCAACATCAAGCATCACATAAACCACTCTCTGGCCCGGTCCGTGATAGGTGTACTGGCCGCCGCGCTTGGTTTCATAGACGGGGAATCGGTCCGGGTCGGTCAGGTCCGCAGGTTGCGCAGAGGTACCAGCGGTATAGAGGGCAGGGTGTTCGACCAGCCACATGCATTCATCTGCTTCGCCCGCTGCAATTGCCGCTGCACGCGTTTCCATCCACGCCTCGGCTTCGCGATAATCGGTCAGGCCGTCGGTGATGATCCATTCTACCATGTAAGCGGTTTAGCGCGCTCAGGTAAGGCGCGAAAGCCCTATGCCGCGTCTTTCTCTGCCAACACTTTTTGCAGCATCTGAGCATAGGTTTGCGCGCCTTGCGCCCCGGTCAGCAAATAGCGCCCGTCAAACACCATCGAGGGCACGCCGGATATGCCGCGTGAGGTCCAGAATTGCTGCCGCGTGCGGGTATCTTCCGCCTGGCTGCCCGAGGCCAGCACGTCGCCAGCCTGCGCCGCATCCAGGCCAACGGAGGCGGCAACATCGACCAGCACATCGGCCTGCGACACATCTTTGCCATCGGTGAAATGCGCATCAAACAACGCCATCTTGAGCGGGTGTTGCAACCCGTGTTGCTGTGCCCAATCCAACAATTGATGTGCGGCAAAGGTGTTCACGATCCGGCTGTCCGGCGTGAAATTAAACTTAAAGCCCAGATCGGCCCCCAGGTCGGTCAGCATTTTACGGTTCTGCGCGGATTGTTCGCGCGTCTGGCCGTATTTCTCAGAAATATGCGCGCTTAGGTTCTGACCTTCGGGGGGCATTGCCGGGTTCAATTCAAACGGATGCCAGCGGATATAGGCACCTGCACCGACCATGCCCAAGGCCTGTTCAAGCTGTTTGTAGCCCACAATGCACCAGGGGCACATGACATCCGATACAATGTCAATTTGAACAACCGGAGGTTCGGATGGGGTCGGGGTATCGGACATGATGCAGGCTCCTGTGGGAAGGCAATATCTGAAAATCGGTACGATCTGGCGGTTTTTCAATCCCCAAAGCCTGTATTTAAGGCCAACAACATTTTGGTCTGAAGCTATATTGTGCTAGCATTTGGCCAATTAAGTGATTCATTTTTTGGAGAGGGACTATGCATTTTAAGGTATTAACAGGGGCAATTTTGACTGCATCCCTAACGATGACACCCGCAGATCGCGCCGAAGCTGACGCAGGCGACTTTATCGCAGGCGCGATCATTGGCGGGGTAGTGGGTCACAGCATCAAGAACCAGCGCCGCACAACGACACGCAGCCGCACGGTAACCCGGAAAAAATCAACCGGGTCCAGCATCCCATCGACCCAGGAAGGTCGGAATATCCAGGCTTCCCTGAACTATTTTGGATTTAACGCAGGCGCTGTTGATGGCCAGTTGGGCCGTCAGACACGCAACGCGGTGTCACAATATCAGGCCTATTTGGGCTACCCTGTCACTGGCCAATTGTCTGCATTTGAAAATAATCTGCTGATTTCAAGCTACAACCGCGCACTGGCGGGCGGCTATGCAGTACAACAGCAGGTCGCGTCAACGCCGGACGGCACCCGCGGATTGCTGAAAACCTATCGCTCTGAAATGGCGGGCCATTCTCCTGCCGCTGCTGCACCGACAACAACCATTGTTGTCGCGCCGCAATCTGTACCGCAGGCAACGACACCGACGTTTGCGGCTACGGCCCCGGCGGCCGCACCTCTGGCAGGTGCCGCCACGTCAGCCGCTGCATCAACGACGGGGCTGCCAAACTTCCTGGGGGCGGGCACGCAGGCCTCACTTGCCTCGCACTGCAACACGGTTTCTTTGATCACCAACACCAACGGCGGGTTCACCACTTTGGCCAGCATGTCAGATCCGAACGTGGCGCTGAACGAGCAATTCTGCCTTGCACGCACCTACGCGATTGCCAAATCCGAAGAACTGGTGAGCCAGATTCAAGGGTTCACTCCCGATCAGATCGCCACGCAATGCGCAGGCTTTGGTCCGGCGATGAAAGACAAGGTGGCATCACTGTCGCTGAAATCCCGTGACGCTGTGGTGGCCGACGTGTCGTCCTTTGTGCTGTCCACCGGCATGTCGCCAGCACAGTTGCAAGGCACGGCCAAGATTTGTCTCGGGGTCGGATACCGCACCGATAACATGGACGTGGCCGTGGGGTCCGCATTGCTGCTTTATGCAATTGGTGAGGGGGTTTACGGCGAATTGATGGGACACCATCTTTCGCAAGGGTTTGGTCCGGCCAAGCGCGTTGATATGGCCGCCAGCTGGTACGAAGCGGGCCTTGCCGCCGCTGATTCAGGGGCCGCCGCTGTGTTTGTCCCCGGTCAGCCAGAGCGGACCGAACTGATCCGTCAGGCCTCATTACGCAGCAGCGGTGTTCCTGCCGCTGGAACTTTGCCACAGGCGCAACCCGCCTCAAGCACAGGTTTGCCGACCTTTTCGATCAGCGAATAGGCCTACATTCCAAGCCTTTAGCAAACGCCTCCGGTGCGCCATTGCTCCGGGGGTTTTTTGTTACCGATTGCCCCTTCACAACGCCCGCGACTTTAGCTAAACGGCTTCTCACCATCCATGGCGTGCGGTCGTGGCGGAATGGTAGACGCGCAGCGTTGAGGTCGCTGTGGGGTAACACCCGTGAGAGTTCGAGTCTCTCCGACCGCACCATTTTTCTTGACCTGCCGCCATCAGCTACTTGAGGCGTGTTGGGTTGGACGTTTCTCTTCTCATGCACACCGCAAGACGTGCGTACAAAAGTTCCCTGCGCTTTCACAATCCGTTGAGCAATTCCCCGCCACTTATCTGTTCAGACGGTGTCATATGACATAGATCGCCGCATTTTGTGTTCACATTCCTACGCTACAGCAAGACACTCATTGCAGCAGATCGGCGCTTCAAGGTATGATCTACGCAAAAGGCCGTCTGCTCGACAGATAAGGTCATGCCGCTATATGCGGTGTATGGTGTGAGTTGGGGGGCCTTGAGTGGTGCAATTGGCAGTAGGATGGCACAAGGTGCTTTGGACAGCCCGCGCGCTTGCTGTCGGTGTCGTGCTGCTTGCGGCTGACATGGCTGCTGCCGCCGATCTCAAAATCAAAGGCATTCCCGAAGACTCAGATCTTTATAAGACTCTCGCGGGCGGATCATTGTTGGTTGAACAAACCGCCGAGGACGCAACGCCAACCCCGCAAGAGGTCGTAGCCGCCGCACAGGCTGATTATGGGCGTCTGCTGGCGGTGCTTTATGATCAGGGATACTTTGGGCCGGTCATCAAAATCACGCTTGATGGTGTCGATGCGGCTGCAATCCCGCCGGTCAATCCGCCACGCCAGATCAGGCAGGCGATGATCGCCATTGTACCGGGACCTCTGTTTCGGTTCGGTGCCACCAGAATTGCACCGCTGGCCCCGGGCACGGAATTGCCCGATGGGTTTGCCACCGGCCAGACCGCTGGCCTAGGCGTGCTCAAAGCAACCGTCGCCAGCGGGATCAGCGGCTGGCGCGATCAGGGCCACGCCAAGGCAGCCCTTGCTGATCAGAAACTGACCGCGCGCCATAAAGATCGGGTGATTAGCGCCGATTTGCGCCTGGCACCGGGGCCAAGGCTGCGGTTTGGCCCTTTGACCGTTACGGGCAACCGTGATGTGCGCACCGAGCGGATCATTGAAATTGCGGGCTTGCCCACGGGTGCCGTGTTTTCGCCCGATGAGCTTAAGCGCGCGCAGGCACGATTGCGGCGCGCGGGGGCCTTTAATGCCGCGGCCCTGATAGAGGCGGACAAGATCGGTCCGAATGACACCTTGCCCATTACCGCACAGATCGTAGAAAGCCGACCCCGTCGGCTTGGTTTTGGTGCTGAGGTATCCACCACCGAGGGGCTGACGCTGAGCTCGTTTTGGCTGCACCGAAATTTGCTGGGTGGGGCCGAACGATTGCGCATTGAAGCCGAGATCAAAGGAATAGGAGGCAGCACCGGCGGCACCGACTATTTGCTTGGTTCGCGCTTTGAGCGGCCTGCGACGTTCAACGCGGATACTGATTTTTACGCACTGGCCAAGCTGGCGCAACTCGACGAGGTCAACTTCTTTTCCCGCCAGCTGGATCTGGAAGCAGGTATCGAGCGGATCGCCAATGAAAACCGGACCTATACCTTGGGTGTCGGTCTGCGCCGTGCCGAGACGCGGGATGCGTTTGGCACCAATAAGTACACATTGCTGACGTTGCCGCTGAGTGTTGAATTTGATTATCGCGACAAGACGTTGGATGCCACGTCAGGGTATTATGCCAAGGCGGCGCTGACCCCGTTTCTGGCGCTTTCGGGTGCCGACAACGGGTTACGCTCCTATATTGACGTGCGCGGCTACAAGACATTTGGCACAGAACGCCCCGTCACCTTTGCCTTGCGCGGGCAATTGGGGTCTGTCTACGGCCCGCAGCTTTCTCAGGCACCGGCGGATTATCTGTTTTATTCCGGTGGCGGTGGCACTGTGCGCGGGCAGCCCTATCAATCGCTTGGCGTCAACTTGGGTGGTGGTAATGTTGTGGGCGGGCGTAGTTTTCTGGGTCTCTCTGCCGAAGCGCGGCTCAAGATGACAGATAAAATTGGCATCGTCGGCTTCGTCGACGCAGGCTATATCGGGGCTGAACAATTCTATGACGGTTCGGGTCAGGTGCACTCTGGTGCCGGGCTTGGCTTGCGTTATGCAACCGGGATCGGCCCCATTCGTCTCGATGTCGGGGTGCCGACATCCGGGCCCGCTACAGTCGAGAATTTCCAGGTGTACATTGGCATTGGGCAGGCATTCTGATGCAGATCCTGCGCTATATCATCGCGCCTCTATTGGCCATGCTGATGTCCTTTTCGCTGGCCCATGCCCAAGATGACGACAAAGGGTTCCTGACCAACGCCATTCAAGACGCGCTCAGCGGGGCAGGGCGCAGTGTCAGCATTGACGGCTTTTCCGGCGCGCTCAGTTCTAGAGCGTCCTTTGACCGCATGACGATTTCGGACAAGGACGGGACGTGGTTGACGCTTGAGGATGTGCTGCTTGACTGGAACCGCTCAGCACTGTTGCGCGGCCGGCTTGAGGTGCAAAGCCTGACGGCCAAACGCCTCGATGTGCCACGCCTGCCAGTGCCGGAGGCCGATCCGCTGCCCGATGCGGAGGCAAAACCGTTCAGCCTGCCGGATTTGCCCGTTTCCATCGAAGTGGCTGACTTTTCGGTGGACGAAATAAACCTTGGTGCAGCTGTGTTGGGGGAAGAAGCGCAACTGGCAATCAAAGCGAACGCACGGTTGACCGATGACGTGGGCGATCTGGATTTTGTCGCCAAGCGTACAGACGCAAAACGCGGTGAGTTCGAAATCAAGGCCAATTTCAAGCGGTCCGACAACATATTGGAATTGCTTTTGAAACTGGCCGAAGAGGAAAAAGGCATCGCCGCCCGATTGCTCAACATCCCTGATCAACCGTCAGTGGACATGACCATCGCAGGCAAGGGGCCATTGGATGACTTCGCCAGCAACGTAAAAATTGCCACAGACGGTCAGGAACGTCTGGCAGGGACAATCACCTTGGGCGCACAAACACCGCGCCGGGCGTCCGATACCCCCGACCGGCGCATCCAGGCCGACATTGGCGGTGACATCACGGCCCTTCTTGCCCCCCGGTACCGCGAATTTTTTGGCACCAACGTGCAATTGACCCTTGATGCCCTGCGCGAAAGCAATGGTGCCGTTGAGGTCAGCGCATTCACGCTGGACGCCCAAGCCGCCAATCTTGCCGGCAAGGTGAACCTGAACGCAGAAAGCTGGCCCACGTTCATTGATATCACCGGCGCAATTGCGAACCCAGATGGCACCCCGATCTTGCTGCCTATCTCGGGCGAGGGAACCAAAGTGGCGCGGGTTGATCTGCGGGTGGCATATAACGCCGCCGAAGGCGAGGTTTTTGACGCAGGATTCAACATCACCGATCTGGACACATCCGGCATTCAGATCGAAAAGACCAAGCTTGAATTGCTGGGCACCCTGCAAGGCAATCTTGGGTCTGTGGGCCAGTTTCTGGGCGACATGACATTTGATGCGGCGGGCCTCAGCCTTGCCGACAAAGCCAGCGCCGAGGCGATTGGCGATGCAATCACCGGCAAGGCTAATATCAATTACATCGAAGGTCAGCCGATCCGCATCAGTGATCTGGATCTGTCCGGGGCTGATTATGGGCTCAAGGGCAAAGCGGTGATCAATGGTCTGGAAAGCGGATTATTGACACGTCTGGACATGGCGTTGAGCGCGGCAGACCTAAGTCGGTTTTCGGCGCTTGCGGGGCGCGAGATTGATGGCAGCACGGAACTGGCTCTAAAAGGGACCGTCTCCCCGCTTGGCGGGCAGTTTGATCTTGTGGCCGCCGGCACTGCACAAGACATCAAGACCGGCATCGCGCAGGCAGACGCAGTGTTGGCGGGGCTGACTACGCTGAGTGTCGAGGCGCAGCGCAACGAGAACGGTACGTTCATGCGTGATCTGGTGTTGGAGAATGCCGCCCTCAGCCTGACCGGCTCTGCAGAGTTGCGCACCGACGACAGCAATGTTCAGGCGGACTTCAAACTTAACGATCTGTCAATGGTGGTGCCGAAATATGACGGCCCCGTGACAGTCAGCGCAACCGCGACCCAAGACACCCGCGGCTGGTCCGTTGATGCGATAACAGATGGGCCATATGGTGCCGCACTGACCGCAAAGGGGCTGGCGACGGGGCCGAATGCGGCGCTGACTTTCACGGCAGATGTGCCAGACGTCAAACACTTTGCGGAACAGATCGACGGCCCGATAAAAGCCAAAGGCATACTGTGGCAAAGCCCAAAAGGGTGGCTCATTGAAACCAATGCAACCGGGCCATATGACGTGCGCGCCACCGTTCAGGGGCTGGTCACGCCGATGATTGATGTCAGCTTTGATGTGGCGATGCCCGACCTCAACCCACTGGTGCCACAGGTGACCGGGCCGCTGAGTGCCACAGGTATACTGCGTCAGACGGATCAGGGTTTCTTTATTGATACCAACGCCACCGGGCCATACGGTGCGCGCGCCCTGGTCGAAGGGCTGGCAACCGGCCCGGATATGTCGCTGAGCTTTGATGTGAATGTGCCGAACGTGAACCCGCTGGTACCGGGGGTATCTGGCCCGCTTGCAGCAACAGGCGTGGTGCGCCAAACGCCGGATGGCATTTTGATTGATACCAATGCGACCGGGCCATATTCCACGCGTGCCTCTGTTCAGGGGGTTGTCACCGGCCCTGAGGCGGCTGTCGATTTTGACGTCTTACTGCCCAATATCGGGGCGTTGGTTGAAAAGGTATCAGGTCCGCTTAACATCACCGGATCCGCGCGCAAACAGGGGGATGCCTGGCGGCTGGACACAAATGCAACCGGTCCTTCAGGCACCCAGGCCACGATTGCCGGGCTGGTGAATGGCAATGGCACGCTGGATCTGGATGTGGCAGGAACAGCGCCTTTGGGGCTCAGCAAGCCTTTTATCGCACCGCGAGATTTGCAGGGGCAGGCGCGGTTCGATCTTGCGATCAATGGACCCGCCCAACTGTCATCGGTGACCGGCACGATCCAGACCTCCGATGCCACTCTCAGTGCACCAAACCTGCGCATCGCGATGCGGAATATGGTTGCCGACGTGCGTCTGTCCAACAACCGCGCGCAATTGGATGTGACGGCAGATGCGATCAATGGCGGGCGTCTGGCAATCGGCGGTGGCATCACGCTGACTCCGTCCCTGCCAGCAGACATTCAAATCGGGCTGCAAAACATTGTTCTAATTGACCCCAAGCTTTACCGAACCTCCATAAACGGCAATCTGCGACTTGCCGGCCCCCTGACGGGTGGTGCCCTGATCAGCGGACAGGTCGATGTGGGGGAAACCAACGTCAATGTCCCCTCTACCGGGTTGACCAGCATCGGGGATATCCCGCCAATGACGCATGTGGGCGCGCGGCCCGGCGTGATCGCGACCCGCAATAAGGCCGGACTGGAAGGTGCTGCCGCAGGGGATGATCCGGCCAATGGGGCGACAGGGCCGGGATTTGGCCTGAACCTGCGGATCAGCGCCCCAAACCGAATATTTGTGCGTGGTCGTGGGCTGGATGCCGAATTGGGCGGTGCGCTGAACCTGACCGGCAGCACCAACCGCGTGATTTCGGCGGGGCGGTTTTCGCTGATCCGAGGGCGGCTTGATATTTTGGGCAAACGGTTTGATCTGGTCGAGGGATCGGTGCAGTTTCAGGGCGATCTGATCCCCTATTTGCGGTTCGTATCGTCCACGACCACCAGGACCGGAGAAGTGCGCGTTGTTGTCGAAGGTCCGGCAGACGCGCCGGAGGTCAAATTTGAATCCACGCCCGAAGCGCCGCAGGACGAAGTGCTGGCGCAGTTGCTGTTTGGCCGCAACATCAGCGACATATCCGCGTTCCAGGCCCTTCAATTGGCAAGCGCGGTCGCGACCCTTGCCGGGCGCGGCGGCAGCGGCATCATATCAAACCTGCGGGATGGATTTGGGTTGGATGACTTTGACGTCACCACCACGGATGACGGCGCAACAGCGGTGCGGGCGGGCAAATACCTGTCTGAAAATGTCTATACCGATGTGACAGCGGCATCGGATGGAACGGGCGAAGTGTCACTCAACCTCGACATCACACCCAACCTCAAAGGTAAGGCGACTTTGGGGTCAGACGGAAACAGCAGTCTTGGGATATTCTTTGAGAAGGATTATTGAGCGTCGGCTGCCGGGCTTTGCTTAGCCGTCTTCGCTGAAAACGCCGTAACGCCCTTGATCAAACATCAGTCCCGGACCTGCTTTTTGAAGTTCGGCGGCTTGTTTGACGTGGCCCAGGATCAGGGAATGATCGCCTGCCGTGTGCACCGCATAGGTGTCGCAATGAAAGGTCGCAAGGCACCCGCGCAACGTCGGTGCGCCACCAAAGCCTTCGAACCAGTCACAGTGATCGAACCCGTGGCCTTGGGTCGCAAAATGATCTGCAAGCGCGCGCTGATCTGCGGCCAGAACATGGATACAAAAGTGCGCTGCAGTCGCAAATGCGTCATGCCGTTTTGATGTGATCGCGGGCGACCAAAGCACCAGCGGCGGATCAAGCGACACGGATGAAAATGAATTGGCCGTTATGCCCAATGGACCGGCTGCTGTTTGGGTGGTGACAACCGTGACACCTGTCCCATACCGCCCAAAGGCGCTGCGCAATTGCTGTGCGGTGTCGCCATTTGGCTGAAAGGATTTCATGTCATTGCTCATGGTCGGCAGCGGTGCCACGGCAGCACGCAATTGTCCAGAACGGGCGGTGCCGCTGGCCGCGTCTTTCTCAAGGAACTCGACATGCTTCACGCCAGAAATCTATAGCATCAACAGGACCGTAAATCGGCGTGGTTGTGGCCAATTTGCGAAACATTACATGAGCATCTTAAAAAAGGGCACCATAAGAGATGCCCTTTTTACGTCGATCGGCGCGAATGGTCCTAGCCCATGGCGCGCACGCGCTTACTTGTTCATCCGGTTCTCGATCAGGTCATCAACCACCGATGGATCCGCGAGTGTGGACGTATCCCCCAGTGCACCAAAATCGTTTTCGGCAATCTTGCGCAGAATCCGACGCATGATCTTGCCCGAGCGGGTCTTGGGCAAGCCAGGTGCCCATTGGATCAGGTCGGGCGACGCAATCGGCCCGATCTCGGTGCGGACCCAATTGCGCAGTTCCGTGCGCAACTCATCGCTTGGTTCCTGACCGCCCATCAAGGTGACATAGCAATAGATGCCTTGGCCCTTGATTTTATGCGGATATCCGACGACGGCGCTTTCCGCGACCTTGGGATGTGCGACCAAAGCACTTTCGACCTCGGCGGTGCCCATGCGGTGACCCGATACATTGATCACATCGTCGACCCGCCCGGTGATCCAGTAATCGCCATCGGCGTCCCGTTTACAACCATCACCAGTGAAGTAATAGCCTTTGTAATCAGAGAAGTAAGTCTTTTCAAACCGATCGTGATCGCCCCAGACGCTGCGCATCTGACCTGGCCAGCTGTCGGCGATGCACAAAACCCCTTCGGCCGGATTGCCGGTGATCTCTTCGCCTGTTGTGGGTTCCAATATCACCGGTTTGATGCCAAAAAACGGCTTCATCGCTGCACCGGGTTTCATCGCATGGGCACCGGGCAGGGGGGTCATCAGGTGGCCACCGGTTTCGGTCTGCCACCAGGTGTCCACAATCGGGCACCGCCCGCCGCCCACAATTTCGTTGTACCAATTCCAGGCCTCGGGATTGATCGGCTCGCCCACGGTGCCCAGCACCTTGATGCTGCTCAGGTCACATCCGGTGACAAAGCTGTTGCCCTGACCCATCAGCGCGCGAATGGCGGTGGGGGCGGTGTAAAATTGGTTCACCTTGTGCTTTTCACAGACCTGCCAGAACCGCGAGGCGTCAGGGTAGGTCGGCACCCCTTCGAACATCAGCGTCGTGGCCCCGTTGGCGAGCGGCCCATAAACGATATAGCTGTGTCCAGTGACCCAGCCGACATCCGCCGTGCACCAATAGACGTCACCATCATGATAATCAAAGGTGATTTCATGGGTCATGGCCGCGTAGACCAGATAGCCGCCGGTGGTGTGCACGACACCTTTGGGCTGCCCGGTGGAGCCTGAGGTAAAGAGGATGAACAAGGGGTCTTCGGCATTCATCGCCTCGGGGTCGCAGGTGTCTGCGGCATCATTTGCCAGCGCGTTGTAATCGTGGTCGCGGCCCTCGACCCAAGTGGTCTGACCGCCTGTGCGCTTGACCACCAGGCATTTCACGCTGTCATTGCAGTGCAAGAGTGCCTGATCCGCGTTCGCCTTGAGCGGCGTCGCCTTGCCGCCGCGTGGGGCATAGTCAGCGGTAATCACGACTTTGGCTTCTGATCCGTTCACACGCGCGGCCAGAGCATCGGGCGAGAAACCTGCAAACACAATCGAATGGATTGCCCCGATGCGCGCGCAGGCCAGCATCGCATAGGCGGCCTCGGGGATCATCGGCATATAGATAATCACCCGGTCGCCTTTGCCCACGCCCATATCGCGCAGGATGTTGGCCATCTTGCAGGTTTGTGCATGCAATTCTTTGTAGGTGATGTGTTTGGCACCATCCTCAGGGCTGTCCGGTTCCCAGATGATCGCGGTCTGGTCGCCGCGGGTCGCCAGATGGCGGTCGATACAATTGGCGCTGACGTTCAACTGCCCATCCGCGTACCAGTTGATCTTGACCTGTCCGAGGGTGAAATCCACGTCCTTGACCTCGGTGAACGGTTTCATCCAATCCACGCGCCCGGCCTGATCACGCCAGAACCCGTCAGGGTCTTTGATCGACGCATCATACATCTGGGCATAGCGGTTCGCATTCACATGCGCGCCCTTGGCCATGGCATCCGATGGCGGATAGGTCTTTGCTGTGTCGGACATGAATCTTCCCTCCCTTGGTGGTGCTGTCGTGATCTGCACAAGATGGCCTTTGGCCACATGCGCATCCTCTTCCGCGCGATCATAACGCGGATTGAAAAGAAGGGAATAAGCAACTGGTTTGCAATGGTTTCGCTGTAAATCTTTTTCCGAAAATAGAAAAAATTTGTAAAGTTCTGCAGGAAAATTGCCAAAACCTCTGTTTTCCAAATGGATTGAGAGTCAATGTGGTTGCCGCAGCAATGGAAAATGCCCATTCGACTATAGAGTACTGACGCCAGATGCGCCAAAAAACAAAAGGACACAGACCATGACCCGTCCCCAGGCCACCGCAATCCAGATGATCGATGATGCCCGAGTGCGCGTCACCCGCTTTGACTTTGCCCCCGGTGCAGAAACCGGATGGCATGAGCATGGCATGGACTATGTGATTACAACGCTGACCGAGTGCACAATGGTGCTGGAAGAGCCGGGCGGCACCACGCGGAAGGTCGATGTTGCGGCGGGCACCAGCTATCGCCGCGAAAAGGGCGTGAACCACAATGTGGTCAATGGTGGGGATGCGGCCATGTCCTTTGTCGAAGTCGAACTTAAATAGCACGTCCAAGGGGTTGGCAGGGTGCATTCCCCACGCTAGCTTGATCCCAAGCGCGCCTGCCACTGGCGCGCACAAAGGGAGAAAAATCAATGACCAAGTATTTGAGCGGCGCAGCAGTCTGCGCCCTTAGCTTCGCATTTGTGACCGAGGCTGCAGCGACCGAATGGAATGTATCCGTCTGGGGCAAACGCCGCGCGTTTACCGAGCATGTCGAAAAAATTGCTGAGCTGGTGTCAGAAAAAACGGGTGGTGAATTCACCATGAACGTCAGCTATGGCGGGTTGTCGAAGAACCGCGAGAACCTTGATGGAATTTCCATCGGAGCGTTCGAAATGGCGCAGTTCTGCGCTGGGTATCACGCGGATAAGAACCGGGTTGTCACCGTGCTGGAACTGCCGTTCCTTGGGGTTGAGAACCTTGAGCAGGAGCGCGCCGTGTCCAAGGCCGTTTACGCCCATCCGGCTGCCGCAGAGGAAATGGCGCAGTGGAATGCCAAACTGCTGATGACATCCCCGATGCCGCAGTACAATTTGGTCGGCACCGGTGCCCCCCGCAAGACTCTTGAAGACTTCAAAGGTATGCGGGTGCGGGCCACAGGTGGTCTTGGCAAAGCGTTCGAGGCTGTAGGCGCTGTGCCGACATCTGTAACGGCTACTGAAGCCTACCAGGCGATGGAATCCGGTGTTGTCGACACCGTTGCCTTTGCTCAACATGCGCATCTGTCGTTTGGCACGATCAATCAGGCGACATGGTGGACGGCAAACCTGAACCCCGGCACCGTGAATTGCCCTGTTGTGGTCAACATCGACGCCTATGAGGCGCTCAGCGATGCAGAGCGTGAGGCGCTTGATAGTTCCGTCGATGAAGCGCTGGATCACTATCTGGCCAACTATGCCGAGCTGCTCAAGAAATGGGACAGCGTGCTGGCAGAAAAGGGTGTCGAAAAAGTCGAGATCGACCCTGCCGTAATCGAAGAGTTCAAGGCCCTTGCCGCGGCACCTGCGCGTGATGCGTGGATTGCCGACATGGAAGCGCAGGGTCTGCCGGGTCAGGAACTCTATGATCTGGTCGTCTCAACGCTGGCAGACGCCAAAGCCGGCGGAAGCTAAATCCGTTACCGGGGGGCATTGGCCTGCCAAACGGCAATATGATTGGCAAGGTGGGCCTTGCGGCCCGCCTTGCGCCGTTTTTGACAAATCACGAGCGGTCGTGACTTGCCAAAAACGGCGATAAACGTCGGATAGGGGGACATATGGCAGGATCAGCGGCAGTGCTGGAAGACTCCAGCCTACTCAGCAAACTTGACCGCGCGCTTTTGCCTCTTGAACGGTTCTGCGCGCTGTTGTCGGGCCTTGCGATTTTTTCGCTTATGTTTCTGGCAGCCTATTCTGTCACCGGACGCAAGTTCTTTTCTTCGCCCATGGCAGGCTACGTGGATTACATCGAAGCGGCCATGCCGATCATCGCAATCATGGGCGTGTCTTATGTGCAGCGCGACGGCAGCCATATCCGCATGGACATGCTGGTCAACGCCCTAAAGGGCCGGGTGCTTTGGCTCTTTGAATTGATCTCTGTCCTGCTGATGTTGCTGCTGATCGTGGCTTTGACATGGGGGGCCTGGGAACATTTTGACCGCTCCTTTGATTGCGCACGGCCCCTGTGCAGCCGTGATTCATCCATCGACATCGGGATCCCTATCTGGCCGTCAAAACTGGTCGTGCCTGTCGCCTTCGGCATTCTTGTGCTGCGGCTCGTGTTGCAGGCTTGGGGCTATGCCCGGGCGCTGATCTTGGGGCTGGAAAACCCTGTTGCTGTGCCCCTGTCACTAAGCATCGCAGAACAGGCGATGGCTGAAGCTGCCATACTAGAGGACGATGCATGATGGATCCCATTGAGATTGGCCTGTGGGTATCGGGTGGTATGCTGGTGTTTGTTCTGCTGGGCATGCGGGTTGCGTTTGCGGCGGCGATGGCGGGATTTGTCGGGCTGGTCTGGCTGCGCTGGAACGGATTTGACTATGATCCGGCACGGTTCTGGAAGGCCGTCGAAATCAGCGTCAAGATTGCAGGGCTGACGCCGCATTCCAAGGTGTCTGCGCAGGTTCTCAGCCTGATCCCTGTGTTCATCATGATCGGTTATCTGGCCTATTACGCCAAGCTGACGACGGCACTTTTTGAGGCCTGCAAACGGTGGTTTGCATGGGTGCCGGGGGGGCTTGCGGTTTCAACGGTGTTTGCCACGGCAGGGTTCGCTGCTGTTTCAGGCGCGTCTGTCGCCACGGCGGCGGTATTTGCGCGTATTGCCATCCCGGAGATGCTGAAGGTTGGGTATAACAAGCAATTTGCGGCGGGTGTTGTCGCGGCGGGCGGCACGCTGGCTTCGCTCATTCCACCCTCGGCGATATTGGTGATCTACGCCATCATCGTTGAACAGGACGTGGGCAAATTGTTGCTGGCCGGGTTTATTCCGGGTGCGTTTTCAGCGGTCGTCTACGCCGCCCTGATCATCGGGATTGCGATGATCTGGAAAAACGTCGGTCCGCCCGTCACCGGGTTCAGCTGGCGTGAGCGGTTCGAAAGCCTGCCCCCAGCACTGCCCATTGTGGCGGTGGTCGTGATCATCATCTTTTTTGTCTACAACCCTTTTGGCGATGCCTGGGGCACCCCGACCGAAGGGGGTGCCGTAGGCGCGTTTATCGTGTTCCTGATGGCACTCTACAAGGGCATGCGCTGGGGGCAATTGAAAGAAGCGTTGCTGGAAACTGCCAAGTTGACAGTGATGATCTTTACCATCATCTGGGGCGTTTTGATCTATGTACGGTTTTTAGGTTTCGCCGAGTTGCCAGATGCCTTTGCTGACTGGATCACCTCGTTGAACACGTCACCCATGTTGATCCTGATCTGTATCCTGCTGGCCTATGCGGTGTTGGGTATGTTCATGGATGCGATCGGTATGCTGCTGTTGACGCTGCCTGTGGTCTATCCTGCAGTTATGGCGTTGAACGGCGGCGAAAACGTCGCAGCTGCGGATGCGGCTTTTGGCATGTCGGGTCCGATGTGCGCGATCTGGTTTGGGATCTTGGTGGTCAAGATGGCAGAGTTCTGTTTGATAACCCCGCCCATCGGCCTCAACTGTTTTGTTGTGGCTGGGGTGCGCGATGACCTGACCGTACAGGACGTGTTCAAAGGGGTTGCCCCGTTCTTTGTCGCGGATGCCGTGACCATCGCGCTGTTGGTGTCGTTTCCGGGGATTGTTTTGTGGCTGCCGTCACTCGCTGGCTGAGGCACCAGCGGCTACACGGTTTTCCTCGTCCTTTTCGGTGTATTCAATGTTTTCGCCTGACAGGAAATTCCCGATGGTGCGCAGCGGTTCAAAGTTTTCGCAGATGACTTTGAAGACCACCAGAAATGGCACCGCCACAAGTGCCCCCGGGATGCCCCAGAGCCACCCCCAGAAGACCACTGTCAAAAAGACCGCGACCGTGTTCAGAGCCAACCGACGACCAACCAGCCAAGGGGTGACAAATTGGCCCTCAACAGCGGTCAGAATTTGGTACCCGAGCGGGGCCAAAAGCGCATAACCGATGGAATCAAACGTCACGATAGAGAAGGCGGCAACCAATGCAGACCCGACAAAGCCGCCGATGTAGGGCAGGAAGTTCAGCAGAAACGCCGCGACACCCCAGACATAGGCCTTGGGCATGCCAAGTGCCGTCAGATAAAGCCCGACGCACAGACCAAGACCCGCGTTGATCAGCGTGATCGTCAGCAGATAGTGCGACACCCGCCGTTCAATGTTGTGCACGGTGGAAAGCGCACGTTTTTTGCCTGTCAACGTCGGCATCGCCTGCACCAGCTTGAGATAAAACATCTCGCCTGACGCCAAAAGCAACATCGCCAGAACCACCGTCACGGCAAATGTCGTACCGATCTGGGCCAGTGTATCAAAGGCCGTGTCCAGCAACCCGGGCTGTTTGACAATCACCTCGGTTGCCGGGTTGCCATTGTTGCCCATATTTTCGACATCTTCCGTGACCTCGCGCATGCTTTCGACTGCATCTGACATGCCGCGCATCTTTTGCTGGATTTCGGCAGTCATGCTTGGAATCTCGTCACTCCATAATGCCACGGTACCAGCCGACCCCAATACGACCGTGAGCACCGCCAAAGCGGTCATTGTCACCAAAAGGACGGCGCTGACGGCATGGGGCACACCCACTCTGGCCATACCACGGGCCAGCGGGCTGAGCGTCAGCGCCAGCAGAAACCCAAGCAAAATAGGCAAGATCAAATCGCGGGCGAAATAGGCTGTGACGAACAAGGCAAGCAGGACAAGGATTTGGAGCGAACGGCGGATCGAGGGAATGTCGTTCAAGAGGGGTCTCCGATGATGTGATGTGCGGCAGTCATGCAAGAACGCATCAGGTGCAGAAAAGTTCACGTAATTATGATCGCGTTATGACATATTCCTTCCATTTTGTACGCCCCAATCAGCCGCACCAAGCCGCACGACCCGGACTATTCCTACTGCAACGTGTTCAATGGGGCGAATGACCCATGGCGATCATCATGTGATGTTGCTGATGGTGCGCGCCGATGGTCATCAACCCGAAAAATCCAAGCCCTGTTACCTCGGCTATCTCCTCCACAGATGAAAGTTGAAGAACCATCCTTGCGCCGCCCACCTGCTTTTCTGTAATGACTGGCCAGTTGGTGGTCTGCTGCAACATGGGGCCATGCGCCAGAACCAAACGCTGAATGGATGCGGCCACGCTTGCGTCGCCGGAGATGTCGAAGGTGACGGTCATATCGGTCACGGTGCTGTCTACCGTCGCTTTCATCGTCACATTGTCCATGTCAACAAGATGCGCGCGCAGGGCATCAACATTGACCCGCTGCCAATCGGTGTCAGGATTGTTGCGCAGTGATGCGACGATCTCGGCGATGGCAGCAAACTGGGACTGGCCGGTTTCCAGGATCTGATGGCCGTGGTTTGCATGTTGGGCCGTGGCATTGGTTGCCATGAATACCATTGTTGCAGTGAGAAGACCTAATTTCATCGAACACTCCTGATTTTTGAAAGAGGGTACCCAATGCCAAGGAACGGACATATGATCTCGATCATATGCAAATTGACCCCTTCAGCGATCTGCCCCCTGACGCGAGCCGTACAACCAAGATGCAACAGGGTGACGTGCTCTTTCGGCAAGATCAGGAAACGTCCGGGCTTTACCGGGTTATTTCTGGCTGTGTCACCCTCAGAAGAACAACTCTGGATGGGGATACGCTGACCTTGCATCGGGCGGTGCAAGGTGGGTATTTCGCCGAAGCGTCGATATTTTCGGACAGATATCACTGTGATGCCGTCTGCACCGCAGCGGGCAGCATCCTGAAAATTGCAAAAGATGACGTCATTGCAAATATGCGTTCGAGCCCTGCGTTCAGTGAAGGGGTCACGCGACTGCTTGCCATTCAGGTACAGCACTACCGCGCCCATATTGAAATTCTGGCCATCCGCTCCGCCCAGGAAAGGGTCATGGCGGCTGTTCAGGCAGGGTATCTGAAATCGACGGTCCCCGAGTTTGCCAGCCGCATCAACCTCACGCATGAAGCCTGTTACCGCGCATTACGGGCTTTGTGTGACGCGGGAAGAATGGTTCAGGTTGGCCGGGGCCGGTACGCGATGGCGTGATAGACCGTTCGGTGTCCGCTCAATGCGGCGGATTGCGGCTTGCCTGCGCCTGTTGCGCGTGCTCGGGCCAGGTTGATCGGATGTATGCCAGAATATCCCAGATGCCATCATCGGTGATCACATCCTCGAATGCTGGCATCCCGCTGTTGAAGTCGGGAATGCCACGTGTGGCAAGTGCGGCTTTGCCGCCGAACTTTGTATATTCAAACAGCAATGCGTTGTCGTGATGCCACGTATGACCCGTTTCATCATGCGGCGGGGCGGGCAGCACGCCATTCGCATCTGGTGACTGCCAGTTTGGTTGCCCCTCCAGCTTTGCACCGTGGCATGATGCACAATTCTCGGCGTAAAGTGTGCCACCCTCGACAATGTTGCGACCTTCCAGCTCGTGATCGGCAAATGCGGTCGTGGCTGACACGATCAGAATGGCGACGATCCGCATCACGCGACATTTACCCAAGTTCGCATCCCGCCAAAAGCATGGCTCAGCATATGACAATGCAGCAGCCACCGACCGGGATTGTCAAAGACGCAAATAATATCGCGGCTTGCCCCGGCCTCTACCAAAGTCGTGTCGCGCACATCACCCAACGTGCCATCCTCGCCAACCTCAAAAAAGTGATGGCCGTGCAAATGGATGCCATGCGGAAAAGATGTGTCGTTTATCATCGTTATTCGCACGGTTTCCCCACGTTGGAAGGATCCGAACGGATCTTCGGAAAGGTCCGAGACGTTGTTGAACGCCCAGATGTTGTCGCCACCGTGGCGTCCACCCATGGCACCCCCCATCATTGTCAGGGTCAGGTGCTGGGTGGGTTCGCCCGGACGGGGCAGATCATGAGCGGCAAGGGGTGAAATCGGGGCTGACTGCCTGTCCGTATTGGTGCCGTCTGTTGTCAGAGTGGCCAGTTGATAGGGCCCTTGACGGGTCGTCATATCGAAACCGACAGTGCCCGTGACATCGACGATCAGGTCGACCCGTTGCGCCGGTGCCAGGACAACCTCTGTCAACGGACGTGGTGCAGCAAGGGACATGCCATCCAACGCGACGATCTGTCCGCTGACACCGCTTATGGTCACCGGAAAGATCCGGTTCGTGGCCGCGTTGATCAACCGAAACCTGACCCGATCCCCTGATCTGACTTGTGCTTGAGACAGGAACGCACGGGCGAAATTCCCCATATACCCGCCATGCGCCAGGTTGTGCATATTCGAATAGCTTTCAACGAGGCTACCATCTTCCTGCATATGCCAGTCTGACAGTAAAACGGTGATATCATGATCCACGTCCGGTGGTGTGTCGTCTTCGACAATAAGCGCCCCGATCATTCCGCGCGCGGCTTGCTCATGGGAAATGTAGTGCGAGTGATACCAAAAGGTGCCCGCATCTGGCGGAACAAAGCTGTAGGTCATGGTGTCGCCGGGATTGATCAGGTCCTGCGTCAGGACCGGCACACCGTCCATCTGATTTTCCAGCCTGATGCCATGCCAATGCACCGTTGTGCCCTCGTCCAACCCATTCTCGACGTCGATTTTGACACGTTCACCTCGGCCCATCCGCAGTGTCGGCCCCGGCATTGATCCATTGAACCCCAGCATGGACGTGGCACCGTCGCCGTCCGGCAGTATCTGCTGTGTGACGGCTTCTGCCCGCAGCCTTAAGGTGTCCGGTGCCGCCAAGCTGGGCGCGGGCAAGACCGCAATCGCGGACGCGGAAGCCAAAAATTGCCTTCTGTTCATAGAGGTCCTCATGTTGGCAAAGTGAGATTGGATGTCATAACGGCTGTGTTAGCAAGAATGGTCAGGATCAAGAGCTATTCGATAAAAATGGATTTGGTAAGGTGCCTCGCTGCAATTGGATCGTTCGCCTGTAGCGCGGGAATGAACCGCAGCTTGTTCGCAGCCGCAAGTCCGGCGACGAGATATATCAGAACGGTTCCAACAGGGGTGATCCATAAATGCCCCAACATTTCGGGGTCCGTCATGCCACTTGGATCACCGGCCAGATTGGCACCGCGCAAAGAGAACGACAGTCCTGCAGCCAAAAGGCCGAGAATGGCGAAACTCAAGCAGAGGCCGCGATAGCGCTTCGGTCGGAACAACAGGGCAGCAATGATTGTATCTGCCGCTATAAGGACCCCAAGATACAGGGCAAACTTTGTCGCTATTGCCGCCAACTCCCAGACATCAGACATGATCACTCGACAGTGAAGCCGAATGTTCCGTTCAGAGCATGGCCATCTGACCCCATTCCACGTCATTCAATCACATGATCTGCACTGCCCATGCCCTGCATCGGTATGGCATAATCAGAAATGAACCCCGGGTGCCCGCTTAAGTCCAGATCGGAACTGGCATGAGGACCATGCTGCATCGTCAAACGGGTCAGGCGAATATCGCCTTTGAAGTCCAAATACACCTCGGACGGCACCTCAGAGATGGTGGCCTCATGGGCGGGTGTTGTGCTGTCGAGCGGCGAATGTGCGAGCGCGCCCGTTGCCCAAAACCCGATCATTCCTGTAAGAAAAATCTGCTTCAAGGTTATTCCTCTTTTGGCCGTCAGTTGATCCCGTTTGCGCGCTGCAATTCCCGAATGTAGGCGACGATCATTGTCACGTCACCGCGCGTAATACCCTCAACCGCAGGCATATTGCCAAAGGACCAATGGTGCGCCCGCACGCCAGACTTTGCTGCCAGTTGAAAGCTTTCATCACCATGATGGTTCGGTTCATAGATGATGTGGACAAGGGGTGGTCCCATGCCTTCCTTGCCTGCGGCGTTGGTGCCGTGACAAGACGAACATTTGCCCTCAAACGCCAGTTTGCCGATTTTGGCATTCTCAGACAACGCTTCAGGTACAAGTACATCCGCCAGAGCGGCCCCGGCGATGCTATCACCAGATGTCGCATCTGAACTGCGCTCAGCCGTCGGCCAAAAGGCAAAGGCAAGACCGCCAACAATTACGATCGCCCCTAAGGTGTTAACTAATCTCATTTAAGTCTCTGAATCTTTGCGCATTTGGGCATACCTAGACTTTCCGGTAAGTGGAAGGTCAAACGTTTTATCATCACAGCTTCGAGAGCATCCAAAACACCACCGTGATTGAAGTGAATCATTCGGATACCCGACATCAAGGGTCGGCGGCGTTACCGCAACGGCCAAGCGGAACGCAGCAAAAAAAGGCGCGATCAGGGACGTCTGACGCGCGGGTTTGTTGACTTAATGGACATCGTCAGGGGATCCGGATGTCAGCCTTGGCGCGGGCACCGGAGAATGTGACAATCGCACGCACAAGGACGTCGAGCGTATCCAAGACCAGAACCGGCGATTGAATGTCCTTGCTGATCAGCGAAAATTCAGAGCACCCGATGATCACTTTTTCCGCGCCAAGCTGGGCGAGGGCCTTGGCCTCTCGTTCCAGAAGAGCGATATCCGCGTCGCTTGGGCCTGACTTCTTGATCCTGCGTATCGATGCAAGAATGTCCGCCTCATTTTCGGGATAAGCGGTCGCTATTCCGAACTCAGACAGAAAATTCCCAAAAAGACCGGTGATGTCGGTCGCGGGGGAGGCGAGAATGCCGACGATGGCACCCCGCGTCATCCCCTGCGCCACTTCTGAACAAGCGAGTTTTGGCATGTTCAAAAGCGCGATGCCGACACTTGCCTCAATTTCCGACGCGTAAAGGTGCGCGGTGTTGCACGGCATCGCCAGTACCTCAGCACCGGCTTGTTCCAGTCTGATTGCCATGTCGGCAAGAACTGGACCCGGATCGGGCCCAGTCTTTTCAATCAGGTGGGCAATGCGGGACGGAACCTGTGGGTTCATATCCACAAACATCGGAATGTAATCCTGATCATCCTCGGCGGCGGTGGTCGCATGCACCCTTTTCATCAACTCAAGAGTGGCCTCGACGCCCATGCCGCCCAGAATGCCGATTTTGCGAAACTTGCCAGAAGTCTCCCTCATGCCGCGACCAATCAGGACCAGCGGTCGGTGAAATCGAAAGCGGCGTCATACCCAAAGAGCGCGACCGAACCGCCTGTGTGCAGGAACACGACGCGCTCGCCTTTCTTGAAATGACCCTTGCGGATCAGATCGATGAAACCAGCAGCGCCTTTGGCCGAATAGACCGGATCGAGCAAAATCGCCTCAAGTTCAGCAAACATCTTGATCGCCTCAAGACCGCTCTTGGTGGGAATGCCGTAGCCTTCACCAACATAATCGGTATTGGCCACCACGTCTTCGCGCGCAACGACACCGGGGCATCCCAGTTTTTCCGCAGTCTTGCAGGCCAGATTGTATACGTTTTCTTCTTGCTTGGCCTTGGGCGCGCGCACGCCGATGCCCAAAAGCGGGATCTGCGCGTTCATCGCTTTCAGTCCGACGATCAGACCAGCCTGTGTCCCGGCGCTGCCTGTGGCGGTGACGATGTGGTCAATCTTCATACCGCTATTGTTCACCTGGTTCAGCATCTCAAAGGCGCAGTTGACATAGCCCAGAGCGCCCGTCGGGTTTGAACCACCGCCGGGGATGGCATAGACCTTTTTGCCATCTGCCCGCATCTCGGCGGCCATTTCTTCGATCAGGACGTTGAAGTCCGGTCCGGTCGGGCGCTTTTCAGTTGTGGCACCATGCAGATGATCCAAAAGGACGTTGCCGTTGTTGTTGTAGTTGGCATTGTTTGATGCGGTACGATCTTCCAGCACAATGTGGCACTGCATGCCCAACTTGGCTGCGAAAGCCGCGGTTTGGCGCGCGTGATTGGATTGAGTGGCACCTTGGGTGATGATCATCTCGGCACCCTGCAATTCGGCCTCGGCCATCAGGAATTCCAGTTTGCGCGTCTTGTTGCCGCCGGTGGACATGCCGGTGCAATCATCGCGCTTGATCCAGATTTCTGGTCCGCCAAGCTCTTTGGTCAAACGGTCAAGCCGCTCCAGCGGTGTGGGCAGGTGGGCAAGAAAACGGCGGGGAAAGCGTGCAAGATGCATTTTTGAGATCCTTAATTTGCTCTATTCGCCTTTTAGCGTTCCAAAACGACGAAAGCTAATGCAAAGTAGCGCATATAAATTGCAAAGAATGCAAGTTTTGCGGCAAGATTGGAGAGGCAGATGCGTTTGGAGTGGATCGAAGACATCTTGGCGGTGCTCGACAATGGCTCACTGGCGCGGGCGGCAGAAAAACGTCTTCTGACGCAATCGGCCTTCACCCGTCGCGTGCGGTTGATTGAAGAGAGCATCGGCGCGGAACTTTTTGACCGCCGCCGCAAGCCCGTCACCCTGATGGCTGGGGTCGAGGCACTTGCACCGGAGCTGCGCGATCTGAGCATGCGCCTGCGCAAAGTCAGGTACAGATTAAAGACCGCGACCAGCCAGACCGGCGGCGCGCTGAATTTTGCCTGCCAACATGCAATCACCACAACGGTTTCCCCTTTGATCGTGCGTGCGCTGACAGCAGATCGTCATGCTTCGGTAAGGGTGCGATCAAGCAATCAGGAAGAATGCCTGATGCATTTGCTGTCTGGCGAAGTCGATTTTGTGGTGATGTACACAGTGCCAGACGCGCAGACGCCGTCACTTGAGCGGGCCTTTGAGACCCTGACACTGGGAAGCGATATCCTGATCCCGGTTTGTGCCCCCGCATTGAAAGACAGCGTAGGGGCGAGCCAGATTCCGGGCATCAGCTATCCTTCGAACGTCTTTCTGGGCCAGGTATTTGACCGAAATATCGCACCACACCTGAGCGATGACATCCAGATCGTGACCAAGGCCGAAACAGCGCTGACGCTTGCCGCCTATGAATTTGCGCTGGGCGGGATCGGGGTGGCATGGTTGCCGCGCTCCATGGTTGTCGAGGCTCTGGCGCTGGGATCGTTGGTCTCGCTTGAGGCGGATCTGCCTGCGCAACCACTCGACATCAAGGCGTTCCGATTGTCAGAAGGTGGGGGGCCGCAATCTGAAACCGCGTGGCAGGACATCTTGTCCCAGATTGTCCTGCCCGATCATCTCAAGCGTATTTCGCATGACTCTGCGGACTAGGATAAGCATATCGCGATGGCTCAACATTCAGGCCGACAGCGCGCCTTTACGCCGCTGAAATAACGGGTGCGGCTCTGAATAGCGGTCGTACTTGCTGCTGGTCTCACTGGGTAAACAGTCAAAGCTGTACCCACGGCATTTTCAAGCGCATCGCTAAACTTGCGTTTTGCGCAACTTGTAAGCGCTAATTTGCATTAGACGCGCCTATGACGATTGGCTAACGTCTGTTTTATGCAAATCTTGGATTTAGCATTGGCGCAGCAACGTCATGCGGCCATGATACGCGCACAATAAGAAATCGAAACCTCGGACGTATCGATAAACAAAATCAACAGGGAGTATCTGAATGTCATTCAAAAAAGTATTAGCGACGGCGACCGTTGCGCTGGGCCTTTCGACCCCGGCAGTCTTCGCAGAAGGCCACGGCGGCACATTGGACAAGATTGCCGCCAGTGGTGAAATCGTAATTGGTCACCGCGAAAGCTCGGTGCCGTTTTCGTATCTTGACGAAAATCAGCAGGCGGTCGGCTATTCTATCGACCTGTGCATGAAGATCGTCGAGGCCGTATCCGCCGAACTCGATAAGGAACTGACCATCAAATATGTGCCGGTCAACCCAAAGACGCGTATTGCGCTGATGGCGAACGGGACCATCGACCTTGAGTGCGGTTCGACAACAAACAACCTTACACGTCAGCAGCAGGTCGAATATTTACCGACTACATTTGTGACAGGCACCAAAATCCTGACCCGCAAGGATTCAGGGATCAATTCGGTTGCCGATCTTGAAGGCAAGGCGATTGCGCTTGCCCAGGGAACAACAAATGAGCGTGCCATCATGGCCGCTGTGGAAGCTGCGGGAATGGACGTCAAAATTCTGCCAGTGCGCGATCATGCCGAAGGCATGCTGTCACTGGAAACAGACCGCGTGGACGCTTATGCCACCGATCACATCCTGCTTTTTGGTCTGATTTCAAAATCCAAAACCCCTGATGATTTTGCAGTTGTCGGCGATTTCCTGTCATTTGACCCCTATGCTTTGATGGTGCGTCGCGATGACAGCGCCTTTGAACTGGTCGGGAAAAAAGCGCTCGCGGAAGTGTTCCGGTCAGGTGAGATCGACGCGATCTACGCAAAGTGGTTCGACCCGCTTGGCGTTCCTGCTGATCCGCTTTTGAAAGCCGCATTCCAGCTTGGCGCATTGCCTGAATAAGCGAAAACCGGACCGGCAGGGTTTTCCCTGCCGGTCCTTTCACAAGCGGGGCGTGAGCGATGAATTATAACTGGAATTGGGCCGTCCTGTTTGAGGAGCAATACCTCAACTGGTTGATCAGTGGCTTTGGCTGGACGGTCTCGGTCGCCCTCAGTGCCTGGTGCATCGCCATCGTGATCGGCGCGCTTGTCGGTGTCGGAAAGACGGTGCCAAACCGGGTGATCCGCGCCATATGCGCCACTTATGTAGAGATATTTCGAAACGTGCCGCTGCTGGTACAGATGTTCATTTGGTATTTCGCCGTGCCCGAATTGCTGCCCGACGACTGGGGCAGGTGGATGAAGCGCGACATGCCAAACCCTGAATTTGTCACCGCTGTCGTGGCACTCGGGCTTTATACCGCCTCGCGCATCGCCGAACAGGTGCGTGCGGGCATCGAAACCGTGCCACCGGGCCTCACGGCGGCTGCGACTGCGCATGGTCTCAGCGTCGGCCAAACCTACCGCTATGTACTGCTGCCGATTTCATTTCGGATGATCGTGCCGCCCCTGACCTCGGAATTCCTTACGGTCTTCAAAAATTCCTCGCTGGCTCTGACCATTGGCCTGCTGGAACTGACCGCCCAAAGCCAACAGATCGCTGAATACACTTTTCAGGGGTTCGAGGCCTTCACAGCCGCGACGGTCATTTATGTCTGCATCGCCCTGATCGCGACCGTGTTGATGCAGATCTTGGAAAAATACACCCGCATTCCGGGCTATGTCGGAAAGGAGGACTGATCCATGGGAGACTTTGATTTCAACGTGATCTGGTCGTCGCTTCCGTTCCTGTGGCAGGGCCTCCAGCTCAGCTTGTGGCTGACCTTCCTGTCCATTGTTGGCGGTATTTTTCTGGGCACGCTTCTGGCTCTGGCCCGGCTGTCGGGCATCCTGCCGCTGTCACTGATCGCGGCCACCTACGTTAACCTGATCCGGTCGGTGCCGCTGATCCTGGTGATCTTCTGGTTCTATTTTCTGGTGCCGCTGGCGCTTGGTCGTCCCATCGGTGGGTTTTATTCCGCACTGATCGCGTTCGTATTGTTCGAGGCTGCCTATTACTCTGAAATCATGCGCGCGGGCATCCAAAGCGTCAAACGCGGACAGGTGCACGCCGGTCAATCCACTGGGCTGAATTACTGGCAAATACAGCGCTACGTCGTCCTTCCGCAGGCCTTTCGCAACATGATCCCGATCCTCGTGACGCAGGGCATTATCCTGTTTCAGGATACATCGCTTGTCTTTGTGGTGTCCTTGCGCGACTTCATGACCGCCTCTTCGATTGTCGCGCGCACCGAAGGCAGACTGGTTGAAATGTATCTTTTTGCCGCCGTCGTCTATTTCGTAATCTGCTTCTCCGGCTCAATGCTGGTGAGAAGCCTCAAATCCCGGATGAGCACATGATCAGCATCGAAAACATCAGCAAATGGTATGGCGATTTTCGCGTGCTGACCGATTGCACCACCGGCGTCAAAAAAGGCGAGGTCGTCGTGGTCTGTGGCCCTTCTGGGTCGGGAAAATCGACATTGATCAAGTGTGTCAACGGGTTGGAGCCTGTACAAAAAGGCAAGATCACCGTGGACGGTGATGAGGTGACGGCCAAGCGCGCAAATCTGACAGCGCTGCGGTCCCGCATTGGCATGGTATTTCAGCATTTTGAACTTTACCCACACATGTCGGTTCTGGAAAACCTGTGCCTGGCTCAGGAAAAGGTTCTCAAACGGGGCCGGGACGAGGCCGTTGCGCGCGCAGAGAAGTTACTGACACGGGTCGGCATGGCAGATCATGCCAAGAAATTTCCCAGCCAATTGTCCGGCGGTCAACAGCAACGCATCGCGATTGCGCGCTCTTTGGCCATGGACCCGATTGCAATGCTCTTTGACGAGCCGACCTCGGCGCTTGATCCCGAAATGATCAAAGAGGTGCTCGATGTGATGGTTGAACTGGCTCAGGAAGGGATGACGATGATGGTTGTCACCCACGAAATGGGCTTCGCCCGTAAAGTCGCCGACAGGGTCATATTTATGGACGAGGGTGCCATCATCGAGGACAGGCCGACAACTGAATTCTTTGATAACCCTGAAAGCGACCGCGCCAAGGATTTCCTCTCAAAGATACTCAATCACTGATTGCACTTGTGCCGATTTGGGAACGGTCACTTGGCTGCATCAATTTGACCGGTGGTTTGACCCGCCGGTTTGACGGTGCTGATTTGGACGTTGGATTACCGACGCAGGGCCAGTGGGGCGTCGCCACTGGCCACAGCTGATCCTAACCATCATAAAGCCCGGCACTGCGCGCGCGCAGCTTGGTCAAGGCAAGGACTGTGTCGATTGTCGGCGTCGGTGTGTCGGTGATCCCGCCCAATTCCTGAACCGAACCGACCAGCGCGTCAATTTCCATCGGACGACCCTGATCAAGATCCTGCAGCATTGATGTGCGATGTGCTCCGACGGCCGCGCCGCCGTTTATGCGACGATCCACATCGATCGGAAACTTAACGCCCATCTTCTCGGCAATCTGCTGCGCCTCAATCATCATATTGCGCGCAACTTCGCGGGTGCCAGCATCTGTGCACAAGACATCAAGCGTTGCGTGGGTCAGCGCAGAGATCGGATTGAACGACAGGTTCCCCCAAAGCTTCACCCAAATCTCGTCGCGCAGATGTGGGCGCACCGGGGCCTTCAGCCCCGCGGCGCTCAGCACCTTGGACAAGGCCATCGCGCGGTCCGATTTGCTGCCGTCAGGTTCGCCCAGACTAAAGCGGTTCCCCTCAATATGCTTGATCACACCCGGCTGGGTGACCTCCGCCGCCGGATAAACCACGCAGCCCAGCACCCGGTCCGGACCAAAACCGTCCCATTGCGCA
>NZ_JBHGAR020000028.1:0-34052 GCF_042611115.2 Sulfitobacter sediminivivens | reverse complement strand
AGCCAGTCCTCCAAATCTTTGGAAGAATTGAATCAGCAGTTCATGCGCCAATCAAGGAAGAGTTTTTCAACGAGATAAGCCCAGAGGCGATTTTGGAGCCAGATTGTGTTATAGATCCTGATAGCGAGGCATTCATGCATGGAAGAACCGCTCTTTTTGGAGGACGGAAAAATGATCATGCGGATATTCCAGGTCATCACAAAACACGGCAAGGAAGAAGAGTTTGGTAAATTCTTCTATGAAACGGCCATTCCCTTGATGAAGAGGACGAAGGGAATTGTTCAGGTTCTACCTGGCGCTCCTCGGTCGGATTCTCCCAGAGAATTCAGTTTCGTCATGATTTGGGACAGTCTGGAATCGCTGAAGGCTTTTGTTGGCGAAGACTACAAGAACCCGCATATCGACCCTTCAGAGGCCGAATTGGTCGAGTTCCGAACTATCAAACACTATAAATTGGTCGAATAGCCTCGGCAAACGAAATCAACATTTGGATTGGGAGGGACGAATGCTCAAAGGCAAATGCGGCTGCGGCGCTGTAACCTATCATATGAAAACCGAACCGATGTTCGTACATTGCTGTCACTGTAGTGAGTGTCAGCGACAGACTGGATCATCCTATGTCTTGAACGCTATTATTGAGGCGGATCGGGTTGAGTTCGAGGGGCCAGTTTCTGAAAACGAATTCCCTACACCAAGCGGCAAGGGCCAAATAGTCACCCGCTGCAAGGAATGCGGCGTGGCCATTTTCAGTGCCTACATGATCCGCCTGGGGAAATTAAGGTACGTTCGTGTGGGAACGCTGGATGATCCCGATCAATGCCGCCCAGATGTTCAAATCTTCACAAGCAGCAAGCAGGCTTGGGTGCCTCTCAGCAATGACATTCCCAGTTTCCACGATTTCTATAAGTTCAACGAGGTGTGGCCCCAACTGGCGCTTGACCGCTTGGAGGCCGCGGTGGGCTAAGCAGCGAAACATTTGTGTCAGTTTCGTCCGTTCAGCCGACCTTCGTGGTGACAGAGTACAGATTTACCAGACAGAAACAGTCAGATGGCCGTAACGAGCCCATCCTGTGAGTTCTTGTTTCTCGCTGCGCGCGCTCACAGCATGGGTAATGCGGCACCAGCATGATTGAGTCCGCTGCTATTCGGTGGAAAAACCGGCCGTTCATGTTGGTCGCAGCGAGAGCTTAAGCCCCAACTGACGAGATGCGGACTTGTGGGCTACCCTATCGGGTTGCGCAAATCGTTCATAACCTCTGCCGTTAACGACGCAGTAATACTCGGCCATGATAGCGGCGGTATTGTGCTGTCGCGGGCGGTGTAAATGTGGGCCACTTTTGCCCTTTCATTTGATGGGAGGGCTTGGGAGCATTCACACTGGAATTGTAGTTGAAGGTTCGTCACGCTCACATTGAGGAAGGTTAGCCGGCAATCCTGCTCTTATCTTTACGTCGCAAGCGCCCGCGCATCCGAAAATGACAAAAGTTTGCGACTGTTCTCGTCCCAGAGGTGAAGCCGCGCACAGCGGAAACTCTCCCAAAGCGTAAGGCGCCGGGACTGCGCAAGGATATCGTGGTCTCGGACGACCTCGCCCAACCGATAAAAGGGAATGCGGCTGGCTAAGTGATGCACATGGTGAACACCGATGTTCGCGGTTATCCAACGCAGAATACTAGGCAGATCGTAGTGCGAACTTCCGTTGAAGGCGGCATCGTGCACGTTCCAGTCTCCCCCATGGTCCCAGAAGGTGTCCTCGAACTGGTGCTGGACGTAGAAGAGCCACATCCCCGTACTTGCGGCCAAAAGCATGGTCGGCAGGAACACGAACAACAGCACGTCCCAACCGCCCAGCCAACCGATTGTTGCAAGCGCGGCTCCGATAGCGACGTTGGTTGCCATAGCGCTGAACCAATACCGCCATCCTGATCGCATCAAACCGATAGGAAGCCGATTCTGCAGAAAAAACGTGTAAAATGGGACGACACCGAACAAGAATAGCGGATTGCGGACCAATCGATACGACGCCCTGCCGACCCAATTCTTTTCCCGATACTCCCGGACTGTCAGTGTGGGTAAATCGCCGACGCCTCGCTTGTCGAGATTGCCGGTCGTCGCATGGTGAATTGAGTGGGTTTTGCGCCATATGTCATATGGCGTAAGCGTTAAGACCCCTATGAACCGACCCATCCAATCGCCTACCCGGCGGTTCTTGAAGAACGCGCCATGACCACAATCGTGCTGGATCATGAATAAGCGGACCAGGAACGCCGCATTGGCAAGCGCCAGCGCCATTGCCAGCCAAGGGCTGATCGACAGTATCCACCAGGCCAGAGCCCAAATCGCCACAAAAGGCGCAAGGGTCACGATCAGTTCGAAGATACTGCGGGAGAGGATAGGTTCGCGATATTTGGCGAGCACCCGGGTCCATTCGGAGGGTTGCATTCTGGTACCTTTCGTATGTCGGGCCTGAAACTGCCCAAGTGTTCTGGGCAATCTGATGCGTTCCGGACCGGGCGCGTTTCAGCTCTTTCTGGCAGCCTTGGCCGGGGACTTTTTGCGGGCTGTACTGGGCTTTGCCGTTGGCGTTGGCGTCTCGGCTAGCGTGTTGGCCTCTCTCTCGAGGCGAGCCTTGCGAAGACGATCTGTCTTAATTCTGCGTTTTTCCGTTTCTTCGCCAAGAATTTCGGTTACTGCGCGCGTAGTTTTGTCCATCGGCGTTTCCGCGCGTGGTTTGGTGCTTTTGAACAATGTGGTCTTTGTAAGTCTAGTCATCTGGTGGTCTCCTTGGTGAGCTTATCACTGGGGCCGCGACACGGCCCGCCAGGCTTTCAATGGGCTGATATTTCCGACGTCCTCAGTCTGAATGGTGATCGACGAGTGACGCAGGCGTTGCGCCGCAATGATCAAAGAATGGGTGTTGTTCCGGTGTTCGCATGGTACAGCTTGAAGTCAGCAGTGTTCGCTGCCGCAAGGAAAGCTTTGCGGGCAGAGCCAACCGTACCCATACAATGCATCGCCGCATCAATCCGACCAACCGCAACATCTCGGTAGCGATCGGCAACCGGCCACTTTTTCCGAAGCCAGTGTGAGGCCTGTTCAATCGTAGTGAATTTCTTGGTGCCGCCTTCTGGCGACAGAACTAATGTTATGGGGGTTCCCCAGTTAATTTCTATCAAGTTTTGTTCCTTTAGAATTGGGATGGCCATCTCTGAAAATCAAAGGGCCATATCAAGTAAGGAGGCGGGAACAGCTCAAAGGTCATTCCCGTCTCACAATTCAGTTCAACGCCGACTTAAGCCAGTGCGAGATTGGTTGCAGCTTCGCGGCCGTCCCGGCCTTCTTCGATGTCGAAGGTCACAGTCTGCCCATCGTCCAGCTTATTAATCCCTGCCCGTTCAAGGGCGGAAATGTGAACGAAAATATCCTTCGGTCCATGCTCAGGGGCGATGAAATCGAAACCTTTTTGAGTGTTGAACCATTTCACAGTGCCGTTGGCCATCGTGATGTCTCCTAGAATAATTGCCATCCACATTACGCGATAACCAAGCTCAGTGTCGTCGTTGGATCAACTGAGGCCGCTAGAAAACAGAAGGTCGTAAAAAGATACATCGCACTGTTTAAGTGGGTATATATCCTCTTCATTGCAAGTGCTAAGGACGCAGAACAGGGAATGCGACCAGCTCGAACGACGGATCTTGGGAAGAATTTACCGCGTCGCCGAACATCTCATGCCGCGGGTGCAAAGGTTTTACGCAGTCGCATCTGCTGCAACTGCAAAAGGCCGGTTTGTCCTGTGTGGATGGCGTCTGCTTTGCAAGGAAAAAATGCTCTGATTGCGCGGTTGGTCAGTACAGTCCTGTGTCCGGCCTTTGATCGCGGCGTCGACACTTTCCGCTGGCCTTGATGGATTCCGCGGTGGATTCACAAATGAAGTGCGAATTCTGTATTAAAACAGAACCTTGCATGGAGTTGATCAATGGGACGTTGCTACCCTCACCTGAACCTCGAAGAACGCCGCAAGTTGGCCAAATCGCTTGAAGTGAAGATACCCATCAAAGAGATCGCCGACAATCTGCGTCGTGCGCCTTCGACGATCTACCGCGAGATTAAACGAAACTACTATCGCGATGATGAACTGCCACAGTTGAACGGCTATCACGCGGTGGTTGCCCAGGATGCTTATGTAGAGCGTCGCGCAGTTCATCGTAAGCTGATCAGATATCCCCAAATTATGGCTGCCGTGCGGAGCGGCTTTGATGCCGGTTGGTCGCCGGAACAGATTGCAGGACGCATGAAGCTTGAGCGCCATCCCATGCGCGTGAGCCACGAGACGATCTATCGATACGCCTACTCCAAAGACGGTCGCGCAGAGAAATTCTATCGCCGTCTGCCCGAGCACCGTCACCGTCGCAGGCCACGTGGAATACGCAGGCATCATGGCCGCAGATTCCTTGATGAACTGGCCATTGCACACCGTCCGGACGTGATCGCTGATCGCAGCCAGTTTGGGCACTGGGAGTGCGATTTGGTGATGTTTCGCAAGGAGTTCGGCAAAGCGAATGTGACATCGTTGGTTAAGCGGGTCAGCCGGTTCGCCGTCGTGTTGAAGAACCCGGACAGGCAATCGCGGCCCAGAGCCGACCTTCGTGGTAAACGCGTTTAACGACCGCTGCCAGCCCGAAGCTGCAGACGGATCAAAGTCTCATAAAGTTAAAAGCGGATTTGCAATTTCCCAAGGCCGAGCAACTGCGCTGAGGGATCGAAATGGCAAATCTTGACACGGCATGACAGCAAACCGGCCTTCCTCCCCCGCAGACACCGTCGAAGATCGCTACAGTCGAGTTCGAAGAACTTAGTTTCCCTGGAGGCTCAAGTGTCGAAGCCGTAAAGGCCACGCGCGCTGTCATCACTTGCGCGCTTAAGGCGACGATGCGAGAGTTTCACCCCCTCGCGAAGTTGCCCATCGCTGATCAGAACAGGTAGGTCCAGAGCGTCTTTCGACGCCAGAATTCCGCGTGCACCATTTCTTTCAAAGACATGCAGGTGCATGGTGTTCCAAGGGAGATGGCCGCCTTGATGCAACGCAGTTAAGTCCTCAACAAAGTTGTGGCATTGAGTATTCTCAACCAACAACACATTGCGTCGTGCGCAGTGGAACATGTTGCTCAGGGCCACTAGATGGCTAACAGCCGTGTGAATATGCATGATCACGGCCTGACTATAAACTAAGTCGGCCATTGGCCAGCGTGAGCAATAGGGCATCGTCATGTCCTGAACACCAACTTTGCCATGTAGTTCCGGGTGCCGGGAGGTAGCCATCTGCAACTGGGAAACACCCCGATCCCCGCCACTTACAGTGCACTCCGGGAACAAGCGGGCAATATTGGCTACATGGTCCCCGCCGCCACAGCCGACTTCATGAACGGAGACTGGTCGAAGGTAGGCTACGGCCTCAAGAAGTAACTTATGGTTAGGATGCATGTTTACGCCCTTTAGACGCACAAGACCGGCATCAACGTCGATCTCAACCTGCGCAGGGTCTACCTTGGTTACGAACTTGCTCTCGACGTCGCCCTTGATCCGCCGTGCATAACTATCGCTGGTGTAATTGTCCCAATCGAAATCATCATCATAAAACCGGCGTTTTTTGTAAAAAAAACGTTTAAACATTGCTGACCTTGCTATTCCTGCGAATAAGAGAGGCATGTTGACGAAAAGAGTGTAAGGTTCAACCCTTTGCCGTTTGAAGGGTGCCAATTTCCCCAGCCCAAGAGCCGACTTCGCGCCAGCCTTTGCGCAAATCAGTCACTATGCGTCTGGCCGCTTGTGGAGGGTTTGAAGTTGTCTCAGCTTCGGAGTCCCGTTCTTGACGGTCGGATGTTATTACCGATTTGAACGACTGCTTTCAAGAAGTCGCTGAGATTCTGCAAATACCGCTCCCTGCGCATAGCTGCCCTTGGTGCATGGTGCGGCAAGATTTGCTGCGCAGGAAGGGGTGTGAATGTCGGCTTTTCACAATCCGAACCAATGACCGCGCACCTGCAGAGAATGTCCGCAAACCGCCGATTCTGACCAGGACTGCGAACGGCCCGGAGCTGACATTGGATTTTTGCAGGTCGGGCGGTGCCCGGTCCACAGTTTTGCGCAAATCGGACGGCAAAAACCTCGGCAGCTTCCGGCCGCAATTGCGGGTATGTGGTGCTTTCGGGAGACGCGCCACTAAACGACATTATCAAGCGTCTGTTTGGAACTTCTTTGTAGGGGTATAGTAGGCGCTGATAAATTGGATAAGGTAAATACAAATGAGTTTTTGGAAAACTGTTTTAGCTGTTTTTGTTGGTGTGCTTTTGTACGAGGTCGTTGACAACATCATTATGGCGATTAGCGCCTATCTTATGGCTTGATGCAGGAGCCTCACTGACAGCCGAGAGACGCTTTGATACCGTTCGAGTTGTGTGTCGCTATGACCGCTGCCAGCCCATCGCAGACATGCTCCGACGCTGAGGGTCGCAGATGCAGCAATGCAATTGGCCCAAACCACCAGACGCGCCCCAACCATCAGCGAAAAATCGCATAGAGATTAGACCTATTCCAGTATCTCAGCTACTATGTGGGATTGAAGGAGCGTCGGAAATGATGATGAAAACTTGCTTCTCAGCAGCGTTGGCGGCACTGGCCCTTATTGCAAATCCGGCTTTGGCCGGAAGTGGCAAAGGGAAAAGCTCAAAGTATTCCGGCTCGGGTATCATCGCTAATTGTCCACCTGGTCTGGCAAAGAAGAACCCGCCGTGTATCCCTCCCGGGCAGGCCAAGAAGCTCTATCCAGATTATCGCCCCCGCTATGAAATTGGCGACCGGATCTACAGAGATTATCGTATCATACGGGATGTGAACCGCTATGGGCTGCACGAAGGTGAACTTTATTACCTTATTGGGCGAGAAGTTTTTCGCATCAGCCCGGACACCGGACGGGTTATCGCCTTTATCGGGCTGGTGGATGCCTTGCTGAACTGACCCTGGTTCATTATTCAAAACCACTGAGATATCCGCCCACTACGACGATGTTCGCATACCGCGCATAACTGTCCTTAGTGCTCAGCCCAGCTAACGGCTGGATTTGGGTGGAGGCATTTGAGCTTGCATAATAGTCCGCTTCCGGCCCTAAGGAGACATTGACCGAACCTTGCTACGCGGGGCCGCAGCTTCCCCGAACCAGACATTGGTAATGGAGCGCAGCATTTTGGCGAGGCTGATGACAGCAATGCGGACGAAGCTGACGTCTGAGTAACATAATTGGCCGTCTGCTTTCGGGCTAATTAATCACAAAAATTCCGAGTGCTTTGGTTGTTTGAATGCAATAATCGATCAACCAGAATCCTTGGGATCCAGCGTGCGGTATTTGCCTTCCGGAAATCCAGCCGTTCGGAGCATCTCGACAAAAGGCACAATTAGAGCGTCAGGTCGCTGGTAACGGCGATAGACCCAAACGATATCTGCAACTTTCACACCGGGACGCGCGGCTTCAAGTCGTTTACGGGCGCGTTCAAGATCATCGGTTCGACCGAGCTTGGCGAGAGCCACGACTTCGGGAACCATCGACCACCAATAGTCCAACAGCACACCCTTTTTTGCCTCTGCAAGCGCGCGTTCGTAGTCACCCTTGTGAAAATGGTATTCCGCAAGAGCTTGATGCCAGTCTTTTACGGTCGACCCCGGATCGAGGTCGATGGCCCGCTGCAGGAGCGCCGCCCCAAGTTCGAAGCGACCGGTCCAGACTAGCCAGTAGCCGAATTCCGCTTCTACGCTTCGGTCGCCCCCGATCGCGAGCGCATCTTCCGCTTCGGCAAAAAAACCGACGCGATCTCCATTCATCAACAGAAGAATACCCAGTACGAGCCGGACACGCGCCGAGTCAGGGTTCAACGCCTTGGACTTTTTGGCTGCTGACAACGCTCGGTCGAGTTTTTCCGCATAACTGCCTTCATAGCGATTGTTGAAAAAGCTCAGCTCTACGCGCAGTGCTTCGGCTAGTTGCGCCCAGGCGCGCCAGTAATTCGGCTCCTCTTGGATGACGCGTTCAATGCAGTTGTAGACCCGTTCTTGCACGTCCGGCCTGTCATACAAGTCGTCATAGAACATGGTGCATTCATAAGATGACAGATGTTCCGGCGGTTTTGCCCGTGCGCGCTGCTCGTGTGTACGCCTTACAGCGCCACGCGTGTCGCCGATGGCTACCGCGACGCGTTCAGTGATCCGAGATTGCACGTCGAACAAGTTGACGGCTGTGAGTTCGTCATCGAATACCTCCGACCAGACCTGCGCGCGACTTTGGGTGTCAATCAGACGCGCGGTTACACGAAGACGATCACCAGCTTGTCTTACTGTTCCCTCCAGTACGAAATCAGCATTTAACGTTTCACCGATCTTGCGAACATCTTGGTGCTGGCCCCGGAAGGCGAAGGTGGTATGTCGCGACAAGACATTGAGATCGCGATAGCGCCCCAATTCAATGATCACGTCTTCGCTGATGCCGTTGGACAAATAGTTTTTCGAGGGATCTCCGCTCAGATTATCGAACGCCAGAACAGCAATCGTCGGGCCTGTGGGCCTGGCCAACATGGCGTCTTCGTCGAAGGCAACCGTCTTGTCGGCATCAGGTCTGTCTATGATCTGCCAGGCAACGATGGCCGCTACGAGGAGGAGCGTTCCGCCGACCGTCGCGGCTGCTCCGCGTCTCCTGGAGATCGGTCGGTGAATTTTGACCGCACTGTCGGAACCCAACCGGTAGATCTTCACAAGTCCGGAAATGTTCTTCAGCCTGCGTTCACCGAGGTATTCGAAGCCAACCATTGCCTTGCCAGCAGCCTGGGCCGCGACCACATCGGATACGTAGACATCGCCCGGCTCTGATGCCGCCTCGAGCCGCGCCGCTATATTGACACCGTCGCCGTAAAGATCATCGCCATCGATCATCACGTCTCCAAGATTGACGCCGATGCGAAGTTCAAGCCGTTGTTCAGGCGGCAGTTTGGCGTTCCGCTCCGCCAGACCTCATTGAATCTCGGCCGCGCAATTTACCGCATCAACAACCGAAGCAAACTCCACAAGGGCACCGTCACCCATCAGCTTGACAATTCGGCCATGATGTTTCTCGACCAGCGGATCGAATATTTCTGAGCGCAACGCTTTGAGCGCTTCCAGTACCGCATGCTCGTCTGCACCCATCAGGCGTGTATAGCCAACTACATCGGCGGCAAGAATCGCTGCAAGTCGACGTTCCATTGCCAAAGTCTACGATAGATCGCCCTTTCAATCCATTGAGGTGCTGAGCAGGGATAAAAGTTTGCACTCTGAAAATCCGTTGACAGTTCGCGAAAGCGGACATTGGTCAGAACGATGTCAACATTCGCCAATGGGCCTATTTTGTTGAAGAAGTCGCTGTTGCTTTGGGGCAAGCCATTTGATTCACTCGTTATTGTTTGATGAGGAGGGATTTGACGATGATGGGTGTTCAGGAAGCTCCGGCGCGGTTGTTTTACGACTTTGACATGGAGGCACATGTCCCTACCAATCACATATTGCGGGAAGTTGATCGGTTTCTGGAAGTCGGGACGGTCCGTCATCAGCTTGCGCCGCACTACAGCCATCTGGGACGCCCTTCCACTGCCCGGCAGTGCATTGAAAATGCATGAGAGGGGATTGACCCGGAACTGATAGTACGGATGCTGGTTGTCGGTTACGTTTTAGGCATCCGATCTGAGCGGCGTCTGTGTGATGAGGTTCATTTGAACCTGGCCTATCGGTGGTTTTGTCGTCTCGATTTGAACAGCAAAGTGCCGGATCGCAGCACCTTCTCAAAGTACCGCCACGGCAAGTTCCGGGACAGTGATTTGCTCCGTACTGTTTTCGAAACTACCGTCGCACGCTGTATCTCTGAAGGCCTCGTTGGTGGTCATGGCTTTGCCGTCGATGCCAGTTTGATTGAGGCCGATGTCGACAGAATGAACTCAAGCGCCCAAACAGAATGGGACGCATCCGCCATCGATCCGGATGATGCGCCCCGGGCTGTCAGGGAATACCTCGACGTCCTTGACGATAAGGCGTTTGGAGCGTCAACACCTGTCAAACCCAAATTCACGTCTCACTCCGATCCGGCCAGCCAATGGACTGCGGCGCGCAAGGGTCCGGCGATCTTTACGTATTCGAACAACTATCTGATCGATACAGATCATTCCGTCATCGTCGATGTCGAGGCGACACGCTCAATCAGGCAGGCCGAAGTGGGGGCCGCGCAAACCATGATTGATCGCACGGAAGAGCGTTTCAGCATCAAACCAGACTGGCTGGTCGCAGATACCGCTTACGGCTCGGCGGAGAATCTGGCGTGGCTGACAAAAAAGCGGAGCATCATTCCGTTTATCCCCTTGATCGATAAATCAGAGCGAACAGATGGTACATTCTCTCGTTCCGACTTCGAATGGGACGAAGGCAATGACCGCTATACCTGCCCTGAAGGCCAGCACCTGTTGCAGTCTCGCCGGAACTACTCCAACCCGCGAAGGAAAGAGCCAAAAACCGGGCGGCGCAGATACCGCGCCACCAAAGCCATATGCGATGCCTGCCCGTCGAAACCAAAATGCTGCCCAAACACAAACACCCGCTTCATCGGTCGCGAAGAACATGAGGACGCGCGTGACTTTGCCCGACTGGCTGCCAAGTCTACCTTCAACCCCAAAGCCCAGGCCAAACGCAAAAAGGTCGAGATGCTCTTCGCCCACCTTAAACGCATTCTCGGCCTGGGACGGCTCCGGCTTCGAGGGCCCTGCGATGTGAGGGACGAATTTACGCTCGCTGCAATCGCCCAGAACCTTCGAAAACTTGCAAAACTAAGACCCAAGACCGCCGAAACAAGGATCACGATATGATCTGAACCGGCAAAACGACAGACCAACAAGCCGCCAAGTACAACGGGCGGAACAATAAGCCCGCGACCAACGCCGCGAGGCGGCCACCCCCCCAAATCACGGCGACTTCTTCAACAAAATAGGCTCCTTCCGAACCTTAGCTGCATTTGCACATCATGTGATATGCTGCGCCGTCAACGTCTGGTTGTCGCTGTGGGAGGGTATGGCGGATCGGAGGATCCATCATGCAAACACCAAACTTACCGGCCATTCGCGCGCTTCGGCCCGCTTGGAACAAAGGACGTATTGTCGGTCAAAAACTCCCGCTAAAGCCCAAGCATGTCTGGGCAATCTGCGTGCTGTTCAGCTTTTGCTGGGACACACCAAGATGGATAGCACAGTGCGGTATCTTGGCGTCGAGCTTGAAGATGCCTTGGCAATTTCAGAAGCTATTGAAATCTGAGCTTTTGGGCCGTTCGTAAGGGACGGCCCGAAGGAGACATTGCTCGGCGCGGAGGGTGCCGCGGTGCAGCTGCTCCAGACCAGACATTCGTGCATCGTGCAGCACTTTGGAGAGACCAATCACTGCTACGCCGACAAAAGCTACCGCTTTAACACATCTCGCCAAGAATGCTTCGGCGCGAAGCCAACCATTTCTTTGGCCTTTTTGTTCGAATAGAATGTTTCATGCTCGCTCATCTTACCGCGAACCTCGACCCCCTGATAGAACCTCTCGATCACTTCATTTGAGGTGATCCCGACCGACATGTCGTCATTTGATACATTAAATACCTCATAGCCAAGCCCGTCGGTCTTTAGGCAGCAGTCCACTATGTGCCCCAAATCGCGCGCATCAATATATGCAAAGATATTGCGGCGACGCAGAGCAGGATCTTTCACAAAAGCTGGAAACATCTCAGCGTATTCGTTTGGCTCGATTACGTTATTTATCCGCAATCCATAGATGTCCGCGCCTGTCCTCGCTTGAAATGACTTCGCCGTCATCTCGTTGCAGACTTTCGACATTGCGTAACTGTCGTGAGGCACGGTCGGGTGGGTCTCATCAATCGGCACGAAGTCCGGTTTCACTTCTCCGTCCGCGAAGCACACCGCATAGGTCGTCTCGGAGCTCGCGAAGATCACCTTCGAAATCCCAAGTTTCACTGCCGCTTCGATTACATTGTAGGTGGTTATGGTGTTCTGCCGAAAACATTCCCCGTCCGTACCAATCATGACACGCGGAATGGCCGCGAAATGCACAACCGCATCGTAAGTTGGAACGCCCGTGCCTTTGCCCAGTTCTGCGCTCTCAATGAATTGGGACATCGCTCCAATCACTTGGCCAGCGTCGCAAAGGTCAATCAATAGCTCAGGGCAGTCCGACCCTGATGGCACCCTATCCACATTCATCACATGATGGCCTTGCGCCTGCAAATGCTGGATAGCCCATTTGCCCGCCTTTCCGCTTCCGCCTGTGAAGAAAACTCGCATTGCACCCTCCCAAATTCGGCACCTCCGTGCCAATACATCAAGATCCGATGGTGAACCATTGCTGGTTCGGAGGACAAGGCCTTGCGAGAGCCTGTTACACTTGATCGTCAACTATCTGAAATCACGCCCGAGTTAACACTGCACACACGCCCAGATAACCTCCAGGTGAGGACGGCCCAAACCGGCCATCCAGCATGGGCTTGGGATGCTGCGTCTGCAGCCCGCACTGCCGACATTCGCGACAGGTGCGAAAGACTGGAACGGTCGAACTCGTAGCCTAAATGCGAAGCGGTCCCTCGTTGTTCGAGCACCGCACGGCTCTCAGAAAACCCCCGCCACCTCATACATGACCGGCTCGAAGCGTGTGGCAAGCCCTGCAATCTCGCGGTTCCGTGCTCGCATTTCTTCACTACGTAGCATCGCCTGAAAGTCCTCACGTTTCGCCCATTGCGAATAGTTTGCTATCCGCGTCTGCGCGTCGTTAACGTGCAAACCCGCAGCGATGAAGCCGGGCTGCTGAGAGATGAAATCGCGATAGGCTTCCTGCAACTTGTCCATTAGATCAGCGCAGGTGCCTGGGGAGCATTCGAACGTCGTGATGACGGTCTGGCATGCGACGGTTGTATCAATCTTGAGCATCGGGTCCTCCTCCGTTGCAGTATAGCAGTTATCGCACCGTCTTGCGCGGGTGCATGTTTGCTCGGCGTCGACCAACGATTTTGAGACAATGAATGGGCACGGATACTGGATAGAATTGGGTTGCTTTCGGACCTCGGACGCAACAAAGCGTCTTGATTGAGGATTCAGGGTGTCAAAGGCAATCGCGGCACATTGCGGATGAGGTGGGTGGCTCCTGCTCCACCGGCATCGAATGTGCCAAAGTGCAGTTGTCATCGACTGCTAGGAAAGGAGCCACCCAATGACAGTAAAGACCGTCGGCCTGGATTTGGCCAAGGACGTTTTTCAAGTTCACGGCATTTCGGAGAACGGCCGCGTTATCTTCAACAAGGCGATCAAACGCGCAAGGCTGCTGGCGTTTTTTGAGACGCTGCCACCGTGCACGATCGGCATAGAAGCCTGCGGTTCATCCCATCATTGGGGCCGTCAGCTGCGCAAGCTCGGCCATGATGTGAAGCTCATGCCCGCCGGATATGTCAAACCGTATGTGAAGCGCGGCAAGAACGATGCTGTCGACGCAGAAGCGATCTGCGAGGCGGTCCGGCGTCCGACCATGCGCTTCGTAGATATCAAGACTGAAGAGCAGCAGGCCATTCTCTCAATCCATCCTACTCGGGATCTGGCCGTCCGGCAGCGCACACAGTTGGCCAACATGATCCACAGCTTGCTGCGCGAGTTTGGGCATATCTTGCCCATCGGGATCGAAGCGGTGACGGCCTTTGCTAAGCGCCATCTGAGCGGCGATCACCCCGACATGCCTGAGATCGCGAATGGTATGCTTGGCATACAGTGCTATCAGTTCATCGGCCTGAATGAACGCATCGACGGCTATTCGAAGATGATCGAGCAACATGCCCTGCTGAGTGCAGATGCACGCCGATTGATGCGCATGCCTGGCATCGGGCCGATCACAGCGTCAGCAATTGTTGCCACAATCGGTGACGCGCATCAATTTCGGACAGGCCACGACCTGGCCGCGTGGTTGGGCCTGACCCCTCTCAATAAATCCAGCGGCGGTAAGGAACGTCTTGGAAAGATCACGAAGCAGGGAGATCGCTACATTCGCAAGCTTTTGGTCGTGGGCATGACGTCTCGCGCTGTGAGGGCGAAACGTTCGCCGGAGAAGGTTGACCTGTGGACAGCCAAGATCATTGCTGACAAACCGTTCCGGCTGGCAACAGTCGCCATGGCAAACAAGGCATCGCGGGCCATCTGGGCGATGCTCTCGAAGAAACAGGAATACCGGCAGCCGGCGTTCTAACCACACCGACTGCCCACGAGATGCAAGACGTTGAAGTGATGATGCGGAAGAAAGTCAACCAAGAGCAAGGACACTCCGGGAATGGCAGCGGCCCTCTTCCAAGGCCGATAAGCCGATTGGAACCTCGCTCGCGGAATTCATCAAGGCCAGCGGAACACCACCGCACGAACAGGCCGGACAGACGACGGTACTGACAAAAACGACCGCAGAAATCGCCAAAAAACTCTTGCAATGCAGGAGCCACCCACAGAGGCCGTACATCTCTTCAGATCGCGCCGCAGTGCAACTTCACCGAACCGGCCATTCGCTGCGCCCGCGCGATCCACGTATTGCCAAAAACGGCTCTGCGGGACAAAACCGATCTTGGATTTTCGTACTTCGCTTTCGCAGCATCAGCTCGCATCTGCGGCAGAAATTTCTCTGCGCCGTAGCCGATGTCGTCGAAGCGGCCATTGCCAGCCAGTTTCCGTCGCGTCATCCAAACCGTACTTTCGCCGCAAGGTGTGCGGACACGAAAGACGCGGACCGTCCCGCCGGTCGGTCGCTTCGCGCGAATGGCTGGTATCCGCGGATCGCAAAATACGCGAGATTCACGCGGGACGAAAAGCTGGCATTCACTCCAGCGCAAAGCGAACACAAGCCAGGTCCGAAAGCCGCCGTTCGGCCGTGAGATGCTTGACTGAAGCCGTAAGTTGACAAAATTAATCCCGAAGCTGCCAAGAAACTGAAATGTTCATCCATCAGACTTCTGCAACATCAGGTCGCACTCCATGAATACGAGCCGTTCTCTCAGCGTGGTCGGAAGATCGTAGTAAGGTTTGATGATTTTGAACCCGAGGTTCTGGTACAAGTTCACGGCCTCTGTTTGTAACGGCCCGGTATTGAGACGCATCGTTGCGTAACCAAGACCGTTTGCGATTTTCATCAGGCCTGTTGCCAGGCGTTTTCCTACCCCTGAACCTTGTGCTTGCGGTCTGACGAACATCCGCTTCATTTCCGCAATGCCTTCATCCAAGTCACGCAGCGCGACGCAACCAACGACGTCATTGCCGCGCCGCGCCATGAGGAAGCAGGATTTGGGTGAGTCATACTCCCCCGGAAGGCGATCTATTTCCAACTGGTGGGCCTTGTAGTCGACGTGCTTTTCCAACAGGTCCTGGAACTCGGAATAGCGGAACCTGTGCCAAACAAGATACTCGCGCATCAAGCCTCGCACAGCCTCAATGTCCTGCTCACTTTTAGCAAAAGACAACTCGATTGCGCATTCCATTTTCTTCGACCTTTCCCGTTGTTAATGTGGACAGCTGCTCATCAAACTTCATACCCCAAGGCGCTCAGAACCTTGACGGGTAGACGTACATCATGTTCTGAAAGTCCAGTTCGCTCTGGAAGGCCTCGGGATGTGACTTCAACAATTCAAGCATGAAATCGCGCGTTTCCCGGCTTCGTTTCCTGTTGTCTTTTTTGATTTTGGGCATCCATCGGACAAGCGCGAATACGGAGCGCAGATACGCCAGCCGCCGAAATATTGGAGTTCCGGTAATATTGACTATGCTCATGGTTCCGCCCTTTCCAAGTCTATTTGAGTGTCCGATCGTAAGCGGCAGACAGAAACGATGGTATCCATTCAGAATTTGTGCTGTTCTTAAAAAATGAAGAGCGCGCCCAACAATTGGACAAGTATCAAAGCCTTCCTTTTGGTCGTCCGCACCGGCTCGACGCTCGCAGCATCACGAGAACTTGGCGTTACACAGCCAACCGTCGCCCGCAGGATTGATGAGCTCGAGCACGAGCTTGGATTGGTCCTGTTCGATCGCGATACGCGGGGCTTTCATTTAGCGCCTCAAGCCAGAAGGCTGGTGGCAGAAGCGGAACAGGTCGAGGCTGCGGTGCAGTCCTTCGGTGCTTCCGCCGCCGAGTTGAGCGATAACGTGACCCTTCCGATCCGGTTTTCGGCACCAATCTCGGTTTTTTCGAACGCAATTTACGAAATCCTAGCCCAGTTCAGGGCTACCTACCCTGATACTCCAATAGAAGTAATCCCTAGCAACAGGTTCCTGGACCTGAACGCAGGTGACGGCGACATCGCCCTTCGCATTACATCCGAGATCAAGGATGAAGAACTAATTTGCCGCAAGCTCGGCGCTCTGTCAGGAGGGCTCTTCGCGTCCCGTGTCTACCCCGGTCCGCCGCCTTCCCACCCGGACCAATTGAAGCAACACAAATTTGCTATATTCGATGGTCAAAATGTGCCGCACGCGCTCAACAACTGGTTGCTCGGTCTGATCGAACCGGATCAAGTGGTGACCAAGTGCTCTGATCTTGGGTCTATGGTCGCGACGATCAGCAAAGGTGAGGTCTTGGGACCATTGCCCAGACCCCTCGGTGAAAAAAACGAGAAACTGACCGCCTGCCTTTACGCACCCGACAACCTGTCGGTACCGGTATGGCTTGTCACTTCACCTGCAGCATATCGGCGAAAAAACGTGAGAGCCTTCGTGAAACTGATGGCAAAACGATATCCGTCATTTGGGTGGTAATTCGTCAAGCGTTAGCCGGTTTGGGGCGAAAGTGGCCGTCTGCCTAGTTACTTCAATTTTGTGCTTTTTCCCGCGACCCGGTGATTTGGCGGAAGCGATTGTCCCTGTGCTAGACCAAGTCGAGCCCACCTCAGGTATTATGAAAGTTTAGCCAACATATGGGTCACATAGGCGCGGCATTGACTTCGATGGTGTGGCGGTCGGGGTCCAACAGGTAGAGTTGCGGAAATCCAGCGAGACCTTCGCGGATGACCAATATCCACTTTGGATCATCTTTCGGCAACGTTTCGCTGTATCCACGTTCAGCGAGTTTTTCTAACATGTCTTCGAATTCGTCCGTCCGAAATGCAAAATGCACGTCCGCAATATCTATGTTTTTATCGAGCCGAAAAGTGCCCGCTTCCGGATTGGAGACTAAGTGTATTTGACGGTCGCCACATTCCAACCACACCCCGTTAATTCCGAAAGTGGGCCGCGGAAGTGAAGAAAGGTCGAACAGATCTCGATAAAACTTCGCGGATCTTTCGACGTCTCGGACTGGATAAGATACGTGATGCAGAATTAAGTCGGGCATGTGGAGCCTCCAAAAGGTCCCCTGAATAGTTCATTAACACCAGCCGGCACTCGACAAAGCCTAGAATTGACTGTGTTTGTTTTCAACAACTTTCACAATAGGAACGAAAACCCTATTTGGAACAGTGCTCTGTTGGCTGTTTCTAAGCGCCAACGCGAATGCGTGTTCCGCGTCGCGGTCAAGGTAGCAGTCGGGTTTTGAAGACTAAAGAGTTTCCAAGGGTTTCTTCTGACAAAGCCCAAAGTTTGTCTTAGCCATCTTCATCAGCAACCAATGGAGGACATCATGGCTGACGAATGACCCTGAAAGACCTATGCAAAGAACTGAAACTCGATCCGCGTGTGACCCGGATGAAGCTGCGGGAAGCCGTGAAGAACGATCCTGACCTCGCCGCGATCCACAAACCCCGCACCCAGTTGCGCTGGCTGGAGGGCTCCCCAGAAGAGAAATTTATCCGCAAAGCTGTGGTCTAAACTAAAGAGCGATCTCAGAGAGATGAGGGCACTCTTGGTGATTGGATAGAGAACAGCAGCCGTTGGAGGCAATGCTCACCAAATTCCGCTAAGCGGACAAACCTGCCGTCTGAGAAAAATTTCGGAAGTCCGGTTTGACTCCGAATGCTGCCGTAGGGGCTACTTCTAGGATGTGCCAAGAAGCGACATTTGCCGTTCTTGATTAACCACCGCAACTTGGTACATAGCAATACCGGAGTAGGAGCCGTCCACAGCATCAGGCGCGGACATCTTTCCATCGAACTCCAGTGCTAAATTTTGCCTTCTTGTTGGAATTTGACAGACGTTCCACAGAGTCCAACAGCACCGCCAGGGCCAGCACACTCGGTCGCTCTTCGCGGCCGACACGCACCTTCGCAAGGGGGCTGGAGACAGAAATTGCTTGGAAAGGCACCTTTGGCGGCTGTAACCTCGTGGAAGGATCGTCAAATGGGGAATGTCGGATCTATCACCCGGACGACGCCAAGGCGGCGGTCCGCAACCACGTGATGTCCGGCATGTCGCCCGAGGACTGATACAACCAGCTTTCGTGGATCAATGGTGGCAACGGCCTGAGCAACTGAGGAAGAAGCCCCATGTCCCTGACAAGCAAGCCCGAGGAGACGCCGGAGCGGCGGGCGTTCTACGCAAAGATCGACAAGCAGGCCTTCACTCCGCTTTGGGCGGTTATGTCCGACATCATCACGCCGGAGCCGAAGAGCGGCTGTCGCGCGCATCTGTGGAAGTTCGACGTCGCAAGGGAATATTTGATGGAGGCGGGCGGGCTGATCACCGCCAAGGAGGCGGAGCGGCGGGTGTTGATCCTGGAGAATCCGGGGCTGCGCGGGTTGTCGAAGATCACCACCTCGCTCTATGCAGGGTTGCAACTAGTAATGCCGGGCGAGGTCGCGCCGGCCCATCGGCACAGCCAGTCGGCGTTGCGCTTCGTGCTGGACGGATCGGGTGCCCACACCGCGGTGAACGGCGAGCGGACGATGATGAAGTATGGCGATTTCGTCATCACTCCGCCGACCGCTTGGCACGATCACGGCAACCAGACCGAGGTGCCGATGATCTGGCTCGACGGCCTCGACATCCCCATCGTCAGCCATTTCGACGCCTCGTTCGCCGATGGCTACGGCGACGACGAGCAGTCGGTGAGCCGGGAAACCGGGGACAGCCTGGCGCGCTATGGATCCAACATGCTGCCGGTAGATTACAAACAGGAGAAGCTGGCCTCGCCGATCTTCAACTATCCCTATGCGCGGTCGCGCGAGGCACTGGAGCGGATGAAGGCACAGGGCGAATGGGACCCCTGCCACGGGCTGAAGATGCGCTATGTGAACCCAGTCGACGGCGGACACGCGATGCCGACCATCGCGGCCTTCCTTCAATTGCTGCCGAAGGGGTTTAAATCGGCCGCCTACCGGTCCACGGACGCGACGATCTATGTCTGCGTCGAGGGCGGGGGGCGGACCACCATCGGCGGCGAGAAGTTCGAGTGGGGGCCGAAGGATATCTTCGTCGCGCCGAGCTGGGCCTGGGTCACCCATGAGGCGGAGGGCGAGTCGGTGCTGTTCAGCTATTCCGACCGTGTGGCGCAGGAGAAGCTGGGTCTGTTCCGGCAGGATCGCGGCAACCAATGAAGTGGAAGGTGTGGGATACTGGGCCAGACCCGTTGTTTAGGCCCTGATCTATGACAAGCTCGTTGGCGTCAGGTGATTTTCTTTGGCCGTCGATGGGCACAAAATTTATCTGTCTCGCTTCCCTTCAGGCCCTTCTCAAAATTTCCGGGTAGGGTCAGAAATACATATAGCAAATTGAGCGTCCGATCTTGCCCAGATAGCTGCCATTCAAACGCAGTGCAGCATTCGGCAGAAAGGCTCACAGGAGACCTTTGCCGCACATTGCACCAAGGACGGAAGCGCGGACAAAGTTGTCAGTCTTTGCTCAACGCTTCCATCATGTGATCAATAAAGGCCCTAACCTTTGCAGGCATAAAGTTTCTGTGCACAAACACAGCATAGATTGGTTGTTCCAGAGTCTCGTACTCTGGCAATATGCGGACTACTCGGCCGTCCGAAATCATGTCCTCAATCAGATAATCCGCGATCAACCCCATAGCCCCACCCGTAAGGATTGCATTCCTCGCCGCGTTGGGAGAGTTGACGACGAAATTCTCTGGCAATGAGTAAGATACAGTTTCGCTTGAAAGGGGAAACTGGTTTGTGCGTCCCCAACTGCCGCTGATCTGCTTGACCAGCAAATGGTGATCCAAGTCTTCAAGCGAGGCTGGCATCCCATTACGGGTCAAATATTCAGGGGTTGCTACAAAGAAGAGGCGCTGGGAAAAGATCTTTCTCGCCTTCAAGGATGAGGATTCAAGCTCTCCGGATGTCCCAATGCGAACCGCCAGATCGAAGTGTTCTTGAATTAGGTCTACTTTGCGGTTCGAGATTTCGAGTTCCACTGAAACCTTGGGATATTTTCGCATGAATCCCGGAATGGCGGGTGCAATGCGTTCTTGTCCAAACGCCACAACGCTGGAAATGCGCAGATGTCCGGCCGGAACGCGCCTTCTTTCGCGGATCTCCTCTGACACCGCGTCAAGCTCGTCTACAAGCACCGCCCCTTTCCGGAGAAATTCCTCGCCCTCCTCGGTCAAGCTGATACCCCGAGACGAACGGCTAAAAAGACGAACTCCGAGATCGGCCTCCAACTCTGTGATCAGTCGGCTCACAGAGGGTGGGGAGCTGTTCATACGCCGTGCCGCCGCTGCAAATCCTCCCTGCGAAACGACCTCTTGAAACACTTTAATGGCTTTGAACCTATCCATCGGCTCACCAATCCGGAAACTGGAAGACTGCGTTTCGACCTTAACGCATTCCGTCGAAATCGCGAATAGCAATACCTTGAAGGCAGACTTTACTTAATCAAACGATGGAGAAAATGATGACACAGCGCACACCGACGAGCCGCCTAACCGACTTTGATCTGATAATAATACGTGCCGATGGTCGAACCGAGGCCGAGTTGGAAGCTATGGTTCAAATAGGTTTTGGCTTCGCTATTATGAGTTCCGCATGCGCGCTTGTGGCGGATGGTCTGTACAGGCTGGTCCTGCTTCTAGAAGCGGGAGCGCGGCGGTCGCCGGGAGCTTCGCATCTACGCTTGGCGACCAGTTCGACGACATGACGATGAGTTCAATCGGTCAGGCACGCATTTTGCGGATGCCGTACTCGGCTCGTGACCAAGCCCGCAAAGGGGCTCAAAGCTGCCGTCCGCCGAGATAGACATCAACGGCGGCTTTCGGGCATTATTGACCAGCGATGAGGTATTTACTCTTTTCGGTGGGCTTCCTTTCGACCACCCGCGGTTAAAGTTGCTCTGGACTTCTGTTTCCATGTGAGCGTCAGTACGAAACGATCAAGCTCCTCATTCTTGCGCCCGGCCTGCCGGGCTTCAGTCAGTACTGGGCGCACAAGCCTGGCGTACTGAATGGAGGTCAAGATGAGAGAGAAACCGACTGGTTCTATTCACCAGCTAGGAGAGGCCGATGCCGCGACGCTTCGACGGCTTTGGGCCAAGACCAAGGGTACTAACCCACCGAAGACGTTCACCGCGCGCTTGATGCGTCTGGCGCTGGCATGGGATTCTCAAGCGGCGGTTGAGGGCCGTGAGATCTCGGAAGTCCGGCAATCGTGGAACCGGATCATTAAGGATCGGAGTGGCTCCGGCGCTACCAAGAAAGTCGCTAAGACCTCGTCAAATCCCATAGCCGGTGACGGCACTCGCATTCTGAAGGAATGGGGCGGGACCACTCATGAGGTGCTGGTGACCGAAGACGGTGCCTCTTGGAACGGGCAGAGCTACTCCTCACTATCAGCTTTGGCGCGAGCAATGACCGGGACGAACAGGAATGGGCCCAAGTTCTTTGGATTGCGTGAGCGGGGCGCGTCATGATCCGCCAGCGCTGCGCCATATACACCCGCAAATCGACCGAGGAGGGGCTCGAGCAAAGTTTTAATACGCTTGATGCACAGCGCGAGGCCTGCGCGGCCTACATTCTCAGCCAGAAGCATGAAGGCTGGGCGGAGCTCCGCGAGCACTACGACGACGGCGGCTTCTCCGGCGGATCAATGGAACGGCCGGGCCTCAGGCAACTTCTGGAGGATGTTCGCGACGGCCGTGTCGATGTCATTGTCGTCTACAAGGTGGATCGGTTAACGCGGTCACTCACGGACTTTGCGAAGATGGTCGATGTGTTTGACGGGGCAGGGGTGTCGTTTGTGTCAGTCACGCAGGCGTTCAACACCACATCGTCTATGGGTCGCCTGACGCTGAATGTGCTATTGTCCTTCGCGCAGTTTGAGCGCGAAGTGACGGCCGAGCGTATCAGGGACAAAGTCGCCGCCTCCAAACGCAAAGGCATGTGGATGGGAGGTGCCATACCGCTTGGGTTCGATGTGATCGACAAAGCGCTGGTGGTGAACCCGCACGAAGCCACCGCGATCCAAACCATTTTTGCTGAGTATCTCGCGTTTGGATCAGTAAGGAAGCTCAGCGTTCGGCTTGATGCGCTGGGCGTCGTCAGCAAACAGCGCACCAATCGGCATGGGCGTGTCAGTGGTGGCACGGCCTTCTCACGTGGAGCGCTCTACAACATCCTGCGCAATCCGATCTACATCGGCAAGATCCGTCACAGGGAAGAGCTGCACGAAGGACTTCACGAGGCAATCATTGATGACGCCACCTGGAAGCTGGTTCAAACTCAATTGACGGATCATGGCGGCACGAAGATCAATTCAACCCGGCGATCTGCCAAGCGCCTTCTGGATGGCATTCTGTTTGACTCAAAAGGTCGACCAATGCGCACGACATATGCCAGCAAGTCTGTACACACAGACGGGACAACCCGGACGAAGCGATACTGGTATTACACCACGGCAACGAGCGATTCTGATGACAGAACCGAGGTCGAACGACTGCCTGCGAACGAGATCGAGCGGGTTGTGATGACCGGGTTGAAAAGGCGGCTGGTCGATAAATCCTGGTTGGCTGATCAGACCGAGGGGCGGGAGAGCGAAACAGCTCTGGCCAACATCTTACAGACAATTGAAAAGCTCAATGCGGAAAAGGACGCCACGATGGACGATGCTCTGGCACAAACCTTCTCGGACATCATTGATCGTATCGATGCGCAAAGAGATCGGTTGGTCGTCTCGATGAACCTCGCTGTATTAGCGGAGCTTGATATCGCCCGCACTCGAATACCGGCCGCCTTCGAAATCCCGTTCCAAAGACGTCAGAACGGACGCGCCAAACCGATTGTCATCGCAGCCAAAGATGCACTGCAACAAGATCCGGACCTCATTGGGCTAATCGCAGACGCAAGGCGATGGGCAGGTGAACTCCTTGACGGGAGAGCTTCTTCAATCCAACAGATCACAGAACGCGAAGGCTTAAGCAGCGGTTCTGTCAGTCGCATCCTTCCCTTTGCCTGGCTGGCTCCAGACATCTCAACGGCCATTCTGGAAGGCCGTCAGCCATCGCATCTCACAGCAAAAACCTTGCGCACCCTTCCCGAGCTTCCAGCAGATTGGGTGAAGCAGCGCCAGATCCTTGGATTTGCGCATCCATGAGCGGGCTTAAAACTGCTCAAGACCTCACTTGCAATTGCCCCGCTGAGACTTTCCCTACATTACCCCTGAAATGGCTCTAGTCAGAGGCCAATTGCGAGGTCTCTGGTGCTCAACACCGCCCTAACGCGCGGAAAGATAAACACTAATCCGATCGCGCTTGTTGTCGGAGGTTGAAGGGAGACTGAGTGGTGGGCGACCCTGGAATCGAACCAGGCGTGCGTCTCCGCGAGGGAGTTACAGTCCCCTGCCACACCTTGCGGCCTGTCGCCCACTGCGCCCTTCGCATTGCGTTGGGCGTGGGGGCGTGATTACAAGCGAGCCAAAGAGGCGTCAAGGCGAAATGCGAAGCGCTGTGCGGATAAGACCGGTTAGGACGAGATCATGAAAAAACCAAAATGGGTTGTGCAAAAAGAGCAGGACAAAAAGGCCGAAGGCAACATGACGCTTTGGCTGTTTGGACTGCACGCGGTGCGCGATGCGTTGATGAACCCGAACCGTGAAAAGCTTACCTTGATGATAACACCAAATGCACAGGCCAAGCTGGAGGATGCGATTGCATTTGCCGGTATTGCCCCACAAGTCGAGGACCCGCGCAAGTTCCGCCCGCCGCTGGATCCCGGATCGGTTCATCAGGGCGCTGTGCTTGAGGTAAAACCATTGAACTGGGGCCGGTTGGAGGACGTTTGCATCGGCGATACCGCCCCGCGTGTGTTGTTGCTGGATCGGGTCACAGATCCACATAATGTGGGGGCGATTCTGCGCTCAGCTGAGGTGCTGGGGGCGTCGGCGGTGATAGGCACGCGGCACCATTCGGCCCCCGAAACGGGCGCACTGGCCAAAACCGCGTCCGGCGCGCTGGAACGCCAGCCCTATCTGCGGGTGCGCAATTTGGCCGATGCAATCCGAAGCCTGCAAGATATGGGGTATCTGGTGTTGGGTCTCGACGGTGAGGCGACCATGAGCATTGAGGCCGCTGTCGAGGGCAAACGCGACCGGCCTGTGGCGCTAGTTCTTGGGGCCGAGGGGCCGGGTTTGCGCGAGAAGACCAAAGAAACGGTCGATATGCTGGTACGAATTGACGCAGCGGGTGGATTTGGGTCGCTCAACGTCTCAAATGCCGCCGCAATCGCCTTATATGCCTCAAGAGAACATACTTAAGCGGAGACTGTCATCACATACCCTGCCAAAATCGCGACCTGCTGTCATTGTGGCAGCAAGGCGGTGCTGACATTGGACAAAGGCCGGCACGAATTGGCCTGTGCAAACTGTGGTGCGCCATTGCGGCAGATGAAAATGTTGCCCAAAGCAGCACCAACCCGTCCTGCGGTGACTCACCAGCCTCAGATCAGACAGTTCGCCGCCGCAAAGCCGATACCTGAAAAGCGCAAGAAACCCGTTAAGGGCAAGAAACGCAAAAAGTGGTTCAAGGACTGGGCCGAGGATGTATTCGATCTGGTCGAGGACATTTTCGACTGACGCGCTGCGCGTTCGGCAGAAACCTGCCGAAAATTAACTTTCTTTTCACAGTTTCGCGAGTACCTCTTTGAAAGCTGCCGAGGCTTCTTACCTCCCATGCATGACGCTGGACACGGAACGTCCAGCAGTCGTTTACTGTCCCTCGTTCCGTACCTTTGCGCCCCTTGGTCTTGCCAACGGGGCGCTTTTTTCTGCCAAGGTTGCGGTGTATGGAGGGCCCATGACATATTCTGATGACCTGTTGAAGACCATCCTGACCGCGCCCAAGCGGATCGCGATTGTCGGCGTGTCACTCAATCCGGTGCGGCCAAGCTATTATGTGGCGCGATATCTGGGGCTGAAAGGATTTGATGTTGTGCCGGTCAATCCCGTTGCAGTGGGTGAAGTATTGTTTGGCAAAAAAGTCGTGGCGTCGCTGGGGGATATTGAGGGACCGGTGGATATGGTCGATATTTTCCGCCGCTCAGAGGCCGTGCCGCCGATTGTGGACGAAGCGCTGGATGTATTTCCCAAGTTGCATACCATCTGGATGCAGATTGGTGTCGAGCATGCGCAAGCCGCAGCCAAAGCCGAGGCGCGTGGGGTCACGGTCATCCAGAATCGCTGTCCAAAGATTGAATATCAGCGGTTGTTCGGGGAATTGCGGATGGGGGGCTTTGCCACCGGGATCATTTCTAGCAAGCTGTGAATGGGCCGGCCTGTGTTGCGCGATGGTGCCTTGATGCGTTGATTTGGCCCGTTGGTCCTAGACAGAAAAAGGTCTGAAAGACAGATTTAGCGTGACGCTTTTTCGGCGATGCCGGATTGAGACTGGCGGCGCGTGAGTTCGGCAAGCACATCTTCAAGGGGCACGTCGCAAGACACCAGCATGACCATCAAATGATAAAGGACATCTGCGGCTTCGGATGTCAGGGCCGCCTTATCGCCTTTCACAGCTTCTATAATAGCCTCAATAGCTTCTTCGCCGAATTTCTCGGCGCATTTTTCCGGGCCTTTACCGAGCAATTGCGCTGTCCAACTGCTGTCCGGATCAGCGGACCTGCGGCTTTGGATCGTGGCGTAGAGGTCGTCTAGGGTCATGTCAGCCTCATTGGGATGCCGGCGGCGGCCATATGGGCCTTTGCCTGGCCGATTGTGAATTCACCAAAGTGAAAGATCGACGCGGCCAGCACGGCAGACGCACCACCGATGGTCACGCCCTCGACCAGATGATCCAATGTACCGACACCCCCCGATGCGATCACTGGGACGCTCACAGCATCAGAAATGGCGCGGGTCAGCGGCAGGTTGAAGCCCTGTTTGGTGCCGTCGCGGTCCATTGAGGTCAGCAGGATTTCCCCGGCACCTTTGGCCGTAACCGTTCGGGCAAATTCGACAGCATCTATGCCGGTGGATTTGCGGCCACCGTGGGTGAATATCTCCCATTTGCCGGGGCTGACGGTTTTGGCGTCGATGGCGACAACGATACATTGGCTGCCAAATTGTGCAGCGGCTTCTGCCACCACATCGGGATTGGCGACAGCGGCGGAATTGAAGCTGACCTTGTCAGCGCCTGCAAGCAGCAGGGCGCGCACGTCGGCCACGGTGCGCACACCGCCCCCAACGGTCAGCGGAATATAGCAGTGCTCTGCCGTGCGCCGGACCAGATCGAACATGGTCCCGCGGTTTTCGTGGGTTGCGTGAATATCGAGAAAGCAAAGTTCATCGGCACCAGCCGCATCATAGGCAATCGCGGCATCCACCGGATCGCCCGCATCGCGCAGGCCGACAAAGTTCACACCCTTGACCACACGGCCATCAGCGACATCCAGACAGGGAATGATGCGGGTTTTCAGCATGTGATGGGTCGTGCTCCGTCGGGGTCAGGCTGGTAGTATGATCGTCGATTGTAGCTTTACAGCCTGTGGTAGGGTGATGCCAGTCGGGGTTTGCAGGGCAGGTTTTCGGGTGTCGGCAACACCTTGGGATTTTGTCGGTATCTCGTTGGTGCGCAGGACGCGATCATCGCTGGGTCAGCGCCTTGAGTGCCGCTGTCAGATCAATCGCCCCGTCATAAAGGGCGCGGCCGGAAATTGCGCCCTCAATTACGCCAGTATCGCGCAGGGCGATCAGATCATCCAGCGATGACACACCGCCCGATGCGATGACGGGTATTTTCACGGCACGCGCCAGATCGGCGGTGGCGGAGATGTTCGGCCCGCCCATTGCGCCGTCGCGCATGATGTCGGTGTAGATGATGGCAGCAACGCCCGCGTCCTCAAAAGACTTCGCAAGGTCGGTGACCATCACATCCGTCTCGGTCGCCCAGCCTTTGGTGGCGACGCGGCCATTTCGGGCGTCGATGCCGACGGCGACCTGACCGGGAAAGCAGCGCGCGGCCTCGCGGACCAGATCGGGGTTCTCGACGGCCACGGTGCCAAGGATCACCCGCGCGAGGCCCTTGTCCAGCCAGCGCTCGATCGTTGCCATATCGCGAATGCCGCCACCCAGTTGGGCAGGGACCTTGCAGGATTTCAGGATCGCCTCAACCGGGGCGGCATTGATAGGCTCACCCGCAAAAGCGCCATTGAGATCAACCAGATGCAACCAAGCACAGCCCGCATCCACAAAAGCGCGGGCTTGGGCGGCAGGGTTATCGTTGAACACAGTCGATTGGTCCATGTCACCGTGCACAAGACGCACAGCGTTACCGTCTTTGAGGTCAATGGCGGGGTAGAGGATCATCAGCGTGGCCTAACAAAAGAGGTGTTGTCGCGGTTATGCACGTTACGTCACAAGATGCAACGCGACCTAAGGTCAGTCTTGCTTGAATGACCACAGATACCCCAAGGTAACGCCAGATTTGGGAGGAGAACCATCATGAAAACACTTATTACAGCCGCGGTTTTGGGGCTGAGCATTGCAGGCGCTGCTTGGGCGGCTGATCCTATCGTGGGCAACTGGCGCACGATCGCAGATGACAATGGCAATTCGGGTCTGATCGCGGTCAGCGAATGTGGTGCGAAGATCTGCGGCGTTCTGGTCAAATCATACGACAAGAACGGCAAATCAGTTAAGTCGCCGAACGTCGGCCGTAAATTGATCTGGGACATGGTGAACACCGGCGGTGGTGGATATGGCAAAGGTAAGGTCTATTCACCCGATCGCGACAAGACCTATAGCGGCAAATTGCAACTGGCAGGCAACAACCTAACGGTTCAGGGCTGTGTTCTGGGCATTTGCCGGAATGGCGGCACCTGGTCACGCGTAAAGTGATGTAAACGCGCCATTGGCGCGCAAAAAATCAAGCAGGCCATATTAATTATTTGTGCGACTCAGGGCGCAGGCGTAACGAAACGTCTGCGCCTTTAATGCTGTCGGAGGCCGACAGATAACAAGGCATTTTGTATCGCTTGGGGAGTGATGCGGATGTCTAAGTTTACGACATTTCTAATAATTCTGTGTTTGTCTGCCGGGGCGAGCCTGGCCCGGGCCGATGTGCCACTGGGTTTGTGGCAATCAGGCCCGGATGCCACCGGCACTGTTGTGCATGTGCGTACCAAAATCTGCGGGCGTGCCCTATGTGGTTGCGTTGAGCGCGCCAAGGACCGCCGCGGTTATGACACGCCATCAAGTGCTGTGGGGCGCAAGATGTTGTGGGATATGCTGGCGCAGCCGGATGGCACCTATGAGGGCCAGATCTGGGAACCTGTCGGAAACCGGATGCTGATGGCCAGAATGCAGGTTCAGGGCAACACGATGCAGTTTCGAAACTGTGACGCGACGGCCTGTCAGGACGCAGTCTGGACGCGGCTGCGTTAAGGTTTCCAGTTCAGGAAATTCGCAATCAACCGCAACCCGGTGGCCTGAGATTTCTCAGGGTGAAACTGCATGCCCAGCATGGTGTCCCGGCCGATGATGGCCGTCACGTCGCCCGCATAATCGACATGGGCAAGCCGCTCTGCCGGATCGGTGACAGCCATGTGGTAGGAATGTACGAAATAGGCGTGATCGCCCGTCTCAATCCGATCAAAGACCGGGTGCGGGTGGTCGATCACCAGATCATTCCATCCCATGTGCGGCACTTTGAGCGTGGGATCAGCAGGGGCGACGCGCGTCACCTCGCCAGCGATCCAACTCAGACCAGCCGTATCGGTGTATTCGCGACCGACACTGGCCATCAATTGCATGCCCACACAGATGCCAAGGAACGGTCTGCCCTGACCCTCGACCGCTTCGACCATCGCGTCATAAAGCCCGCCCGCGCCCTTGAGCGCGGCCATACAGGCCGGAAAGGCACCGTCGCCCGGCAACACCAGCCGATCCGCGCGTGCAACCACATCCGCGTCCGCCGTGACGACGACGTCACCTGCGTCCGTCTCGCGGGCCATGCGTTCAAAGGCCTTGTGCGCGGAATGCAGATTGCCGGATTCGTAGTCAATGATCGCGGTCAGCATCAGATCAAAGCGCGCCCTTGGTGGAGGGAATATCGCCTGACTTGCGGGGGTCCACCTCGACTGCGTCGCGCAGGGCGCGTGCGACGGACTTAAACGCCGCCTCAACGATGTGGTGGCTGTTTATGCCGTGCAGCATGTCCACGTGCAAGGTGATGCCGCCATGGGTGCTGAACGCCTGAAAAAACTCACGCACCAATTCAGTGTCGAAGGTGCCGATCTTGGCCGTGGGAATAACGACATTCCAGATGAGGAATGGACGCGCGGACAGGTCCAGCGCCGTGCGCACTTGGGCATCATCCATCGGCAACAGGCACGCGCCATAGCGCCGAATGCCGCGTTTGTCGCCAAGTGCAGTGGCCAAGGCCTGACCCAACGTGATGCCCACATCCTCAACCGAGTGGTGATCGTCAATGTGCAGATCCCCCTTGGCCCGGATGGTCATATCAATCAACGAATGGCGCGCAAGCTGGTCAAGCATGTGGTCAAAAAACCCGACGCCTGTCTGGTTGTCATAGGCACCGGTGCCGTCAAGGTTGATTTCAACCGTGATGTCAGTTTCAGCGGTGGTACGGGTCAATGTGGTCTGGCGCATCTGGTCTCTCCGAACGACGGGTTCAGCGCCCTTATAGCAGCGGTTGCGGTCAGGCCAAGAGCCGTCACATATCCCAAGATCAGCCATTGCGGCCCGCACACCCATATGTCAGCCTAGATGGGAACCACATCAGAGGTCCTCTCATGAGCACATGCGTCTTTATCCAGATCCGCTGCAAACCCAGTACGACCTATCAGGTGGCCGACGAAATTGCCCTGCGTGAAATCCATTCGGAGCTTTATTCAACCTCTGGCGAATATGATCTTTTGATGAAACTCTACATTCCCAAGAACGAGGATGTGGGCAAATACATCAACGATCATCTGCTCGATATCAAAGGGATAGAAAGGTCGCTGACGACGATGACCTTCAAGGTGTTTTGATGGGTCTGCGGCGTGCGATCTGCGTTTGTTTGATTGGGTTGAGTTGCGCCACACCGGCACTGGCGGCGCAGCGCGTCTACGAAGGCAGAGAGGCCGCGGCATTACGCTGTTCAAACACGCTGGCATTGACGGCGGTTGCATTGTCGGCGGCAGAACTGATCAGTGAGGCAGAAAAGGAAGTCTTGCTGGGCGTCACCGTCTTGATCTTGGAACGGCATGTCAGCGGCACCTGGGCACAGAAAAAGGCAGCGATGGAAGTGATGCGCGACCGGCGCAGCCTGCCCGACACCCTCGAAGATTACCAGCGCAACGCTGAACGCTGTCTGGAGCAGTTTCCGATCAACTGATCGGGCAGGGGGCGGACATGGATATGAGCTGTCTCAAAGATACATTCAGATCAACGAACTAGATGAAATAAGCGCCAGGGTCGGTCAATTCTGCATTGCACAGCGCAACTGCGTCATGCCGGGGCTGCGGACTAAGCTCTTGATCTTGCTTTCACAAGGCCAAGTCCCATCAAGGCGGCAATGAGAAAAAGAGCGCTGGCGGGCAGGGGCACGGGAGAGATTGATGGCGAGGTGACATTCGACGTCAGCACAAGGTTATCAATCTGAAACTCGGCACACCATTCAGCACACCAAAGCCGATTGCGCCCCAGTTCCGCGTAATCAGCATATTGTAATGCGTCAGGATGAATGTTCAGGCTGACCAATAGTGAATCAATTGCGGCAAACGCTTTTGAGAAATATATGGTAGACCAAGCCATTGTCCCCACTGTTTGGGTAGCAGTGGTTGTTCCGTTTACCATACCCTGAAATGTCAACGTCGGAAGTGGTGCCGACCCGGACGTACTCCATGCGGCAAGCTCTGCACTGTTTCGATAAGGGGCAGCCCCTGGTCCTGTTTTGTTCAGCAAAGAATACCCAAAGACATCAACGCTATGCGGTGTAAACGGCAGGCCATTTACGGGCTTTATGAAGGACGACAGAATTCCGCCGTCATCATGAAGGCCGATGTAAGCGCCGTTAAGGTAGACAGTGCTGTACTCATAGAGGAAGCCTTGGCTGACGCCAATTTCCGCGTTCGTTATCGGATTATTCCCGATGGGCGGGTTGTTGAAAGCTGAATCAAAGGTGACAGTTACCGGTGAAGCATGTGATGCAGAGGCAATCAAAGTGAGAAACATTAGCGCGCTGATGATCGATCTCATCCTATCCCCCTTTAGCAAAACCTGACTTGACCCAGTATTACTCCAAGTTGTCATATTCACCCACAATTCTACTTCATTTCGCGTTTCGGTCAAGGTTTTCTTAGGCGCATCTGCTGTTGTTGATTGCTCTGCTGGCCCACCATTCATGAGCTTTTACATGCGTTAATTACGGCATGGTGTCCTGCTTGAACGCTTCCGTCAGCCGCATGTCGTTCGGCATAGAAGCCTCTCCCAAGGCCTGAAATTTTTAAGCAAAGCATCCACAGAAAGAGGGGAAACACTGTCCAAAAAAGAAACAAGAGCTACAACTTGCGTTGTAACTCTTTGTTTTCTTTAAGTACCACCTGGAGCGGGCGAGGCGATTCGAACGCCCGACCCTATCCTTGGCAACCGGTAAGTCATTGAAAATAAATAGTTACACCTGAAAATTTGATTCAAGGTGTGACCAAATGGCGAACATAAGACGAATGAAATCCGGAAACTAGAACGTCCAAGTGCGGCTTGCTGGCAAACCTGCGCGTTCACAGACATTTCACAGTCGGGAAGACGCAGAAAGCTAGGCTAAAAAAGTCGAGTCAACACTTAATTTTCGTCATCCTGATATTCTTGATGCTGGGCTGCAGTATTGTAGTGAAGTCCTTGGAGGAAAGCCCTCACGTGAACAAACCGAGTATCAGTTCAAAAGGCTTGGTCGACGGGAAGAGTTCCAGAAGCCGCTGCACAAGGTGACGCTTCAGAATGTGAACGCTTACAAGCAAAAGCGGCTAAAGGAGGTTTCGACCACAACAGTTCGCAATGACCTGATGAAGCTGCGCAGTATGTATCGCTGGTACTGTAACGAATGGTTTGCAAGCTCGGGTGAGACCATTTCCAACCCGTGTGATAGGCTTGATTTGCCCAAGGCCAGAAAGACCCGAGAGACTGTCATTTCGCGAAATCAGTTAGCAGCCCTTTTGGGGGAGATGACTCCGTTGTTGAGACAGATCGTAGAACTTGCCTATGAAACTGCCATGAGGCGGTCGGAAATTCTGAAATTGCGTGCTTGTGATCTTCATTTGGATGAACGCTTCTTACGCGTTGTTGAAGGGAAAGAAGGGTCAAGGGACGTACCCCTCACCAAACGCGCTGTAAGACTCCTCCAATACGCAGTCAATCGCTCGGAGGGGGAGGGTGTCAAGCTTTACCCCGTAGCACCTTACAGCGTCTCTCAGGCTGTCAGGAGGTCAAGGTTGGTGCTAGGTATGTCAGATGATATTCGTTTCCACCAACTGCGGCATTCAAGGATTACTGAGGTGGCTCGGAAAGGATTAAACTTGTCTCAGATCATGGTGGTTAGTGGTCATAGAGATATACGAAGCGTTCAAAGATACACCCATCTTAATGTTCAAGATGTTATTGATCTTATTGAGTAGCGAGAACAAATCGGCTTATCTTATGGGTTGCAGAAATAGAAATAAAGGCGTGGAAGTCGCGTTCGCGATGCAACGATCAGCGTATTTCACTTGAGACTTCAGTACTCAGTTAATCGTTCGGAGGGGGAGAGTGTTGATTTCCGCCGAGAAGTGACCCGGTAGCCCCATAAATTGTCACTGAGAATTGACCCATGTGAACACATAGCCCTGACGGATTTGGTCGGGGGGATATGGAGTGATCGACATGGGATTTTTGAGTGTTATTCGACGCTGGGCATTGCGTGACAAAATGCCAATCCGCGAGATATCGCGACGTACGGGTTTGTCTCGCAACACTATCAAAAAGTATCTGCGAGAAGATGCTGTAGAACCGAGGTTCAAAACGCCGTCGCGTCCGAGCAAGCTGGATCCTTACGCGGATCGGTTGTCGGCGTGGCTTTTGGCGCAGACGCGGAAGTCTCGCAAAGAGCGGCGCAACGTTAAGCTGATGTACGAAGATCTGGTTAAGCTCGGGTACGATGGATCTTACGAGCGCGTCGCCGCCTTTGCGCGCGCGTGGCGTGCTGATCGGCATCGTGCAGAGCAAACCACAGGACGCGGCACGTTTGTGCCTTTGGTCTTCCAGCCAGGAGAAGCGTTCCAGTTCGATTGGAGCGAAGACCGGGCCACGATTGGTGGCGAACGCGTTAAATTGCAAGTTGCACACACCAAGCTGTCGCACAGCCGCGCCTTTATTGTGCGGGCCTACCCTTTGCAGACGCATGAGATGCTGTTCGATGCCCACTGGCATGCCTTCCATGTGTTCGGCGGCGTTCCAAGGCGAGGCATCTTTGACAATATGAAGACAGCGGTCGACCGTGTTGGTCGTGGCAAGCAGCGCGATGTCAACGCACGCTTCAAAGCGATGGCCAATCATTACGTCTTTGAACCGGAGTTCTGCAATCCAGCAGCGGGCTGGGAGA
>NZ_JBHGAR020000027.1:0-34424 GCF_042611115.2 Sulfitobacter sediminivivens | reverse complement strand
TGCTGGCTGTTGCTGCCCATGCCTTCAGCGTGGCAAACGCCAGCGTCAGGTCATCACTCGTCATGCGGATCGCAGGATTTAGCTGAAAGCTCATAGACTTGCCCCCCCTAGTATTGAACCCCATTCTTTGGATTGCAAAGATCAAGCTATATGGCTACTTTTGGTTGTGCAACCTGTAGTTGGTTTTTCAATTAATACTTTCTAGGTTCTGAGCATTACCCTAGAAAACTGCACCTTGAACTGTTCCGGCAAAATTGGACAGTTTGTAAAAATGCGTGCAATACGAATAGGTGGAAACTACTGACGCCCCCCCCCCCCAAAAAAAACGGGGGATTACCGCATTGGCAGTTCATCGATTTCATGCACCCTCATAACGATTGATAGCGCGGCCCTTGATCCGATATTTCAAAAGTATACTTTTCTTGGGAACAGTCAGATCGCGAAATATTTTGTGTATTCCGGGTTATCTGTTGGGCGGTATCGTGCCCGAAGGTCTTGGCATTCCGCAGTAGGAACAACATCAAACTGTTGAAAGTTTCGCTGACATGGCTAGTTCTGGCGTCGAAAGCATAGGTGATACAGGGCCAAACCCGATTATTTACAAGGCAAATGCTGAGAAATTGGGCGGTGAAATTGGTTGATAAATCAACGAAGGAAATGCTACAAAACTCTACTTCAGCCCTCCTTGAAAATCACCTTACAACATCGCCTTCGATAGCGCGCCTGACAAATTCACCACCTGACCGAAAGGACCGACATGATCAAGTTGTTGCACGTAGAGGACGACCCAGACATTCGGGAGATAGCCCTGATGGCACTGGAACTGTCAGGTGAATTTGAGGTACTCCAATGTAGCTCCGGTGAAGAGGCGTTGGCGCAAGTGGAATCCTACACTCCCGATGTATTCCTACTGGACATGATGATGCCGGGATTGAACGGTCGCCAAACTCTGGACAAGATGCGAGAAAAACCAACCCTTGCCAAAGTACCCGCGATCTTTATGACCGCTCGCGCGCAACATTCGGAGATTGAAGAGTTAATGCGGACCGGTGCCGCCGATGTGATCAGCAAACCGTTTGATCCGATGGCATTGCCTGAGCTGATCAAGCAGGCCATGCAGAAATCCGTCTGATATCATAGATGCTGAAAGCAATACTGTTTGTAATTTCAGAGCTAATCTTTGATTAAATCCATCGTAATTTAGGGTATTCGAGCTGATAACTATTCTTTTGAATTCAGCACTGACTGGCTCAAGGAGATGAATTTATCTAACCGGGTTATTATTTCCTGAGGAAATGCCGCCATATTCCCATTTATGCTTTCAATATGGTCAATTATGCCGTTCTCACAATCACGGGCAGCACAGCCAAGCGGAGCAAACCCAAGCGATCCAGCCGTGCCGGAAATCTTATGCAGGATATTCTGCGCCGACTCTAAGTTATTACGCACTTCTTTCGGATCTGTACTATTCCAAGCAGTCACCGCGTGATGTGCAATAGAACTTTGGCGTTCCTTAAGAAGCACCAGAAATCGAGTTCTGACGGTTTCAATACCAGGAAGCGCTCCAAATATGTCTTTCACGCCCGCTGCTCTACCATCCATAAATCCTTCAATCCCCTTTCATGTGATGTACTTGCTGTTTCCGCAGATACATGGGCCGCAGCGAGAGCTTCCATCAAAGAACTCCCCGATTTCCAAACTAGCCTAATAGCCTCGCCCGCACTGACCCGCACATGCAATTTCTGACCTCCCTTGCCATACAACTCAGTTCGCGACAGCGAAAGGTTCACCGCGTCCATCAAAGCCGACATATCAGGACGCCATCCGCTTTCTGTGACGCAGACAAATGTTCCGCTACCAGCATAAGACATCAGGAACTGTCGACCCGCAAGAGTATCAGAAATCACTTCAGCAACGTCGGACACCAAGCCGTGAAACTCAAAAGCCGACATGGTCTGATGGTGCTCTTCGACCTTACGGATTGTGAATGCAAAGGCTGTAGATCCAAAAAGTGTACTTCGCGAAAGTTGCGCCACGTAATTTTCTAACGCCACAATTTCAATTACATTGTCTACATCGTAGATCGAAATCGGTTCAAAAATCTCCAAACGGCCTGCTGGAACGTAAGGTTGCGAAGTCGCAGAGATGCCTTGAGTAGCAAAGACCTTCTTTGTCCGTGATTGGCGCGCCTGAACCAAATTCTCTACCAAACCAAGCCGCGCCTTGAGCTCCAACACTTCAAATGGTTTCGTCACATAGTCAGTCGCACCGGCAGAAAACGCTGCATCAACGTGACGTTTGTCCGACATCGCCGTCAGCATCAGGATCGGCGTATCGGCGTAGCGAGGTGAACGGCGGATGGTTTGAGTAAGCTGAATGCCGTCCATTTCAGGCATCTGAATGTCAAAGAGGAAACAGTCAAAGGGATCACTTCCGGCTGAATTAGCAATTTCCAGTGCTTCAGCACCCGACAATGCCGTTTCAAGCTCATGATTACCTACAGTGATGGCAAACTGTGCCAATAGTTCAAGTATGATAGGGTCGTCATCAACTGCCAGAATTCTCATGTTTGCTCCGTACTTCTAACCATTCGGTCTACATTGTTGAGGCGGGTGCAGAGATGCCCAGTATCAACCTGAAGGGGAAAAGTGGCTAAATTGGGGCAATCCGCAATATTCTCCAAAAAACGTTGATTTTTGTGCCAACCAAAGGGAGCCAAAAGCTGCGAGATGTTTTGAAGCATTGAACTAACCTAGCACGACAGCGGTCTGCCATTGAAAATGGGGACGGTAGAACACAGTCCTGTTGTCTCGACATGTAAAGACATTTCCTTGTTAAATGGCAGATCGTAGTCGTAGAATATCTTTTGGCCAGGCGTGTCGGAGAGAAGTTCAAGTCTCTATCTGTAAAGATTGAAACTCTTCCGGGGCCCTTTTGGACGCCTTCACGCGTGTGCCAAAGCCACCGCTTTTCTGACGTATCTCCAAAGGTCATAGACCAGTGAGCATTGAAATTCCCATCTTGGATATTACCATTTTGGGCTTGGACATCATCGTCGCGGATCTGTTCAGTTCGCAAAAGGCGGCCGATACTTAAACCCAGTTCATGTTTATTCTATGGGCTTATTAGCGTCAAAAACTCTAGAATTATCAAGAAAACCCTCAAACCCGAATGGCATTTTTTATCACCAATTTCAATCAAGAAAAACAGCGAACAGATCAGAGCAACAACCGACAGATAAGCAATCACCACGGCAGGATGGCCAATTTTTTTATCGCGCCGTTAGGTACGTGGCGCGGCGTCTACGGTAAAGGTTGATATGGCAGGCATCACATTGCGGTGTTATCAGCGAAAATCCAGCAGAGGCGGATTCTGCTCGCAATATCACATGAAGTTACCGAATAGACGTCTCAGTTTTGCTACGAATGTGCCTCAGAAAAGCCTGATTCCAAATTGATGCTCTGTGCTGCCACGCGGTGAAAGAGCTTGAACATGGAAATGACCTTAGATCATATGGGTCCCAGAATGAGTGGTCGCCATGTTGATTTTATGTTGATTGACAGGTTGTGGAACCAACAAGACGGGAGCGCGACGGAACAGCAGCCAGTGGACCGTCTCGCGATTAGGCAAGCTTGCAATACATTAAGCCGACTTGGAGAACGACTGACGGATCTCCTATCTCCGATTGGTGCTGTCGGCTACCGTGCATTGCCATGCGTATCGTCTCCGATGAGCGTTCGATTCAGGCCACGACGACTATGGTTGGAAATTCGGTTCTTGGAGTGGCCCAAAAAATCAAATCCACGCCCGAAGATATTCGTAGAATTTTCACCTAAACAAGTGAAGTATGGCCTATCCGTAGGCGGGTTTTCGTCGGATCAGGAAAGCACCGAATTCTGGACAACCGTCCATTATGAGGTACCCAGTGTTTTTGCGTCGCTGCTTTACAATTTGGATAACCGGGGTGGAGGAATTGAATGGAAGGACACCAGTTCCATTGCCTGGAGCGTTGCCCGACACCGCCCCCCAACTGATCAGACCAGGCTCAATTCCGACATCAATGATTGTTCAAGGCTTCAATCAAAAGCTAAATCAAACCATTGCGGATCTTTCACAATAGAAAGAAAGTATGAAGAGCCAAATCTATCGATTGATTGCATCTCGGCGGCACTAGCAGATGTAGTGGCGCTCTTCATGCCATTATACATGGTTAATAACGGTGGTAACGATCCCTCCCATGGCAGTACATGCTTGACTGCGTGAGAGAGCACGAAGACTTGCGACCAAAGGTTCTCAGGCTCCTTAGAGCGACGTTAGACAAAAATTCAATCACTCAGAACCGCTCCTTCTGGAGTACCTGATGAGATCCCTAAAAACGTCCTCGTTAGTGGTTAGAGTTAACTGCTAAATCTTCCTTGGATGAGAGATGAGCGGAAATGCATGAAAGCATCGGAGCTCACGGACGCGCAAAAGGCGCTCATCATCAAGGGAGGCACCAAAAATCAATTGCGGACTCTTATCACTAAGAAACGCCTGCTACCCCACGGTCTGCATTCATTGCGTATGTTGTCTTTTCCAATACGTTCGTACTAGGTGGAATTGGCAGATTGACAAAGAACGTCGCACCTTTTCCTACCTCACTAGTGTAGTCAATAATCCCATCATGCGCGTTAACAATCTTTTGCGAAATCGCGAGCCCTAAACCTGTGCCCTTCCGTTTTTTTCCGTCGTGGCTCACAAGCTGCGAGAAGCTTTCAAAGACGGCATTTCGGTCGACTTCGGGGATGCCAGGTCCATCGTCGCTAACGGAAACTCTCCAAAAATTATTTTCGTTAGAAAGTTCAACGCGCACTGTTCCTTCGCTATGGGAATGTTTTATTGCATTCGATAGAAGATTTGACAGGACCTGAATCATTCGCTCGGCAGCAATATCTGCAAAGGCGGTCTTCAGATCGCTACGAAACTCAATTTTCACATTGTGCTCATCACCGTAACCCTTGTTCATCGCGACAACGTCCTCAATAAAGCTCACCAAATCTACGCTGGCTTTATTGAATTCCATCTTTCCTACGCGCATTTTTTCCAGATCGAGAATACCGTCGACAACGAGCAGCAGTCTTTCTGTGTTTCGGGCTGCTATTTCCAGAATTGATTCGGACCGGTCATCAAAGTTCCCCAGTGCGCCAGAATTGAGCAACCGAAGGGCCCCCTTGATTGACGTAAGGGGAGTCCTCAATTCGTGGCTCACGACTGAGACGGATTCCATCCTGGCTTGTTCCATTTGCCTGCGTTCGGTGTTGTCACGCAAGACTGAAACGAAGAGCGTTTGGCCATCGTCCCCGGTATATAAACGAGTACTTATCTCGCCCAACAGCTCGCCGCGTTTAACATCGATACTGACCACTGTTTTTTCGCCGTTGATTAGCGGCAAAACGTGGCTTCGGAACGAGCTTTCATCCATCTTTCGGTCCGCATCAATTATGGTTTTTTGTTGCAGATCAGAGCCTTCCCAGCCGCTTTTCGAGATTGCGTTAAGGTTGGCGTAAACCATTTTCAAAGATTGGGCGTCGAAGATATAGACCTCGTCCTGCAAGTGGTCCAAAAGATCTTTCAAAAAGCGGGCTTTCTCCGCCCTATGATGTTCTGAATTGTCCGTGCGAATGGCAACTGTGCGCGTGTGGTGGCCTTGATGGTCAATCATGGGGACGACTGTGCAGTGCATGAATAGTTTCGAACCGTCTGAAGCGATCTCCTCGTTTTCTCCAGTCCAAATTTTGCCTCTTTTCAACGTTTCACCAATTTCGTTAAAAACGGGATCGTCCATTCCTTCTCGATAGACTCGACTTATTGAAGTTCCAGCTAAATCGGACCGATTGAAACCATATTTCTGTGCAAAATTTTCATTCACTGAGGTGATGATCCCATCGGCGTCTGTTAAACAGACCATCGCATGTGCATTCAGAGCAGCGTGCGTGAGTTCGATTTCCTGCCCTTGCTTTCTCACAATTTCGGCTTGTAGCTTAAGAATCTGGTTACGCCTCATTACGGCCAGCCCAAGTACCACGATCAAGAGAAAGTAGATCGATGCATTAGCCAGATTCACGCCGGAAAAAATCCCGCCAAAACCGTTTGTTGAGAGGAACAGCGTAACGATGACGACCACGCAGGAAATAGCGGCCAATCTGTAGTGATCTGAAGTCATTGGTAAGATTTTCCTTACTTTTCGTGCTTTTATCACTGCTTTGCTCCAATGCACGCATTGCAAATGCGGCCGCCGGGATTGTTTCCTCGGCAAGAACTATTTCCAAAATCTGGCAGAATTTTGGCTTAAATTGATCCAATTGGGTCCTTTCGGTCGATTGGTGCGAAAAGGCACACGGTCACAATTGACGATATCGCAATAGCAGCACAACTCGACTTCCAATACGGTCCTGGCGTTTGGAAACTCTGCCTGTTCACGCTTTATGTCGAATGCAACGTCGTCTATACATGCTTGTGAAAAAGCTGGGTCGCCTATAGCGGATTGTCCAAACAGAAAGGCATCCTTACAGTGTTTGCCGCATCTGGCGAAACATTCGGCTCCCGTACCGACACGATGTCTTTGTACGCAGGATTGCCGTAAAAAGAGTGCCAGACCGCAACCGCCAATTCGGCGCCCGGCTTCGTAACCCGATACATTTCACTGACAGCTTTTGGTTGGTCCTGAAAGAACATCATTCCAAATTGTGATACCATAGGGACATATCGACAAATTGGGCCGATCTGGTCGCCGATTTTTCTCAGGAACAGCTGAAATCGAAAATCGACAGCTTGTAAGACAAATACCGTAGCGTCGGCCAATTTATTTAAAGCTGCACGACTGCTCGGTCCAATCACACCATCAGGTTTACCTCCTTCGCACCCAAGACGACAAAGTTGCATCTGCGCCGCAAGAATGGCCCTCCGCTCCCTTAAAAAAGTTCGCCCGGAGGAGACGACGCACGTCATCCATCACAATTGGACCTGTTCCTTGCTCTATTGAAGGCGCTGGGTCAGATTGCAAGAAGATGCCACCTTCAATGCTTCGCTTCCGTACCAAAGCATTTAGCCGGACGATTGGCTGGCGACCACAAGACATCATTTCAATTGAGCCTCCAGCTTCCGCTGATCTATCATGTTGAGTGCATCCCGAGCCTTGTCTGTCATAACATTGCGTTGGATGTATTCTAAGAGAGCTTCGATCAGCACTGCCTCTTCCTCATTAACTCTTTACCCCACCATTCTGAATTTCGGATACCGTCGACAAGTTAATAAATGGTTAACGAGCCAAATGGGAGCTTAGCTATGTCTGCGCTATTCTACCGCCAAACCGAACGAACTGGATGTGGGCCTGTCACTCTTCGATGCCGCTCCTTTGATAACATTTACGGCAGCAAAGGAGAGGAACGATGTGACTGAAACGGACAGAGGAATTCCGCAAGGATGCGGTGCGGATTGCGTTGACCAGTGGGCTAACGCGTAGGCAGGTGGCTGATGATCTGGGCGTTGGCATGCCGACGCTGAACAAATGGATCACAGTGCATCGGGATATGGATGTGGTGTCGCAAGAGGGTTTGGACCTTGCGAAAGAGAACAATTGACTTCGGCGCGAGATCCGGTTCCTCAAGGAGGAGAGGGAAATCTTGAAAAAGGCCACCCAGTTCTTCGCGGGCACAAAGCAATGAAGTTTAGGTTTATCGAAGACCAAAGGGCCAGCTTTCCAACCAACCTTCTATGCTGCGTCGTTGGTGTCAGTCCACGCGGGTTACGGGCATACCACAGTCGTCCGGCCAGCCACAGACAGCGGTCTGATCTGGTAACACTTGCGCACTTCAAGGAAAAATCCCGTCTGAGCCTGGGCAGTTACGCAGGCCGCGCATGACGGAGGAATTGAAAGAGCTCGGCCTTGACGTTGGGCACCGTCGCATTGGCAGATTGATGCGCCAGAATGGCGTATCTGTTGTCAGAACCCGAAAATACAAGGCGACGATAGACAGCAATCATAAGTTCAATATTGCACCAAACCTGCTGGATCCTGACTTCACTGCGGATCAGCTAAACCAGAAATGGGCGGGTCCTTCTCGGGACATTGCGGCGCAATACCCTGCCGGGCAAGGGATATCAGCTATGTGTGGACACGAGAAGGATGGTTTTATATGGCTGTGATCCTCGACCTCAATTCTCGCCGTGTGATCGGTCGGGCAGTCAGCAATCGCATGAAACGCGACCTGGCGATCAGGGTCCTGAACATGGCAATCGCGTTCCAATCTCTGGCGAAAGGCTGCATCCACCACACGGATCGTGGATCGCAATATTGTTCTTGCGATTATCAGAAACAGCTACGCCAGAACGGGTTCAAGGTATCATTGAGTGGCAAAGGCAATTGCTATGACAACACCGCCGTTGAAACCTTCTTCAAAACCATCAAGGCAGAGCTGATCTGGCAACGGGCATGGGAAACAAGGCGGCAAGCTGAGATGGCGATCTTCGAATACATCAACAGCTTCTACAACCCGCGCCGCCGTCACTCAGCATTAGGTTGGAAAAGCCCCGTCGCTTCCGACCGAAAGGTGGCTTGAACGAGAACTTGGGGCACCACAAAAGCGCGACAGGTCCATTTCTAAGTTGCTCCCACTGCACGTAACACTTTTTATTGACCAACCGCATTCGGCTGCCTGGGGCCCGATTGGTTTGATGCGGCCAAAAGAAGACCGCGCCCGTCGATCATGATGACCCCATGGGCATCCTCTTCAATCCCGTCGGGTGATTGTGTCACTCTGACGGGAGTAGTGGTGACGATCGGACAATGGGCTTGGACTATTCCAGCAATGCGATCATGTCCGTAAACCCGCGCTGTTTTGCGTGGTCCAATGGTGTGTCACCTTGGCGGTCAGCGATGGTTTTGTCAGCGCCGGCATTCAGCAATGCTTTTAGACATTTGACGTGGTCTGAGCCGCCATCCCCTAAGATCACGGCTTCGATCATTGCAGTCCAGCCCAGATTGTTGACGTGATCCAGCGGCGCACCTGCTGCAATCAGCCGCTCAACAACCTCGTGGTGGCCAAGGTGTGCCGCAGCGATCAGTGCTGTGCCAATGTAGGGACTTGTGATGTTGCCGGGGCTGGTTCCAACGTCAAGTGCGGCGTCAAGCATCTCGAGATCATCTGCGACCGCAGCTATCGTGACGATGTCATAGGCCTGATGCTCAAACGCGTTTACGTCAGCGCCCGCATCGGCCAGCGCCCTGACAATATCCTCATGAGACGCAAATGCCGCGACATGAAGCGCCGTACGGCCCCGGCTGTCCTGTGCCTCCATTGGGGCGTTATTGTCCGTCAGTTCGATTACCGCAGCAAGATCGCCAGACTGCGCTGCGCGGTGCAACCCGGTGTAGGCGTCAATTTCGCTGGGCGACGGGGCAATCTGGGCGCTTAGAGGCGCGCCCAGTGTGCAAAGCAAAAGCAACGCGATCAGGACAGTCACGCGTGTACTTACAATTCTGGCCACCTTCATCACCGGATCAATCGGCGGCAAAGCAATACAAAAGCCCTGCGCCACCCGTGCTTACCAGATTTTCCTGACTGCAGCCGCGCGACCCATGTGCCGAATTCCATGAGGTATTTCCGCCGCCGTGGCGATCATGGTGCCCGACCTGCGCGCTTCCTTCGCCTGAACTGGTCCAGTTGCTGCAGGTATGATCATCTGTGTCACGCGGAAAATAGGCCATACCGTCCGCCATTGATCCGGTCAGAATGTCATGCTCATTGGGTTGGTCGCCAACCCCTTTAACCTGGTTCCCGTTTTCATCAACAGCGGTGCGTTTGAGGATGTTCGGCGTGAGGTGCAGATCGTCAAGATCGACAGCCACAAGTTCGCCATTGGCGTTGTACCAGGGGCCAGACCCGATGCGATAGCGCGCTGAAATCCCGCGTTTGCCTTCCTCTTGGGTGCTCAGATAGGCCCGCCAGGTGCGCCCGGTCGTGCCCGCGGCTTCGGCCAATGCGGTGCAATACGCATCGGCACCGTCCAGACCACCAAGGTTTGCGCCGTTGCCCATCCCCTTGCTCGTGACGAAAAATCCCATTGGCTGATCCTGAGCAGTCGCAGAAAACGCACCCGCAAAAATCGCAACAGCGGCAAGAGCCGAAATCTTCTTCATAGCCATAATAACCTCCCTTTTATGTTCTGATCCTCTGCGCCTGACGAATGCCCGTCAAGAAAATCTATCGTGAGCGTTCGATCACCGCGTCAACTGACACGCACATTCTCATACGCGCGCCATCGCATGTCTTTGACATTAGGTCTGAGCTTTTTTCGGCCTTTGGTCTGAAACTCAGCCCGACCCAAGTTGGCTTCGCCCACAACAACCACATGCCAGAAATGTAACTGAATTGTGACGCGACCTGCGTGCGCAACGCCACGAACAAAGAGGAACACGTGAATGGAAACGATCAACTGGAGCGATCCGATCTGGGAGCTGACGGCGCGATTTGCGATCAATACCGTCGCGAATGTCTTGCTTATGTTTGGCATGTTCTACCGCCGGTATCGCGACAAGGAACTGGCGACCACGGCGTCGATGTTCAACATCTTTGCGTTTGCTGTGCTGACCATCCTGTCCAGCGTGGAATTCAGCATCGCGGCAGGGTTTGGATTGTTTGCCATTCTGGCGCTGTTCAGTCTGCGCTCAGAGCAGATATCAAAAACCGAGATTTCGTATTTCTTTGGCGCGATTGCCCTCGCGGTCATTTGTTCGGTTCAGGGGACCGGGCTGCTGTTCGTGCTGGTGATCGTCGTGTTCGTGTTGATTGGTGCCTGGCTGTTGGATCACCCACGGATGCTGCATTCGGTCAGCAGCGCAAAACTAACGCTCGACAACATCGAAGCCCATGTGTTGTCCGACACTGAAAAGATGCGTGTTGACCTCTCTGAACGCCTTGGTGTCGAAGTGATGACCTTTCAGGTGATTGAACTGAACTACGTCAACGATCTAGCCCGTATCAACGTCTTTTTCCGCGCATGAGGAGCCTTAGCATGTCCATCCATGAGCCCAACATCGACATTGACTGGCTGACCAGCGACTTTTCACCGATCTCATTGGATGAACTGAACGAGACTGCTGAAATGCTGTGCCGGATTGACAACAAATACGTTGTTCCGCGCGTGGCTCTGCAACGTCTGGTTCCGGCGCTGCGGCATGAATTCAACATTCTCGATATCAATCAACAGCGTGCTTTCACTTATGACACCCGTTACTTCGACGACGCCCAGCGGAGCGCCTATTTTGAGCACCATCAGGGCATGCGCAAAGGGTTCAAGGTGCGTGTTCGCCGGTATGCCGATGCCGGTCTCAGCTTTCTTGAAGTCAAGGTGAAGGGCAAGCGCGGGATGACCGAGAAATACCGCCTTCCGCACGATGCAGGATTGGTCGAGCACCTGTCAGATGACGCCATGCGTTTCGCAAAAGACATCTATTTCGGGCAGTACGGAAAGCCGTTTGACTACAAGCTGCAAGCGGCGCTGGACATCCGCTACAAGCGGATCACGCTGGTCGCAAAAAATGGCGGCGAAAGAATGACTATCGACACCGATCTGCGCTTTCGCACCGATAATGGCACCATGTCTTTGGGAACGGATGTCTTCATTGTCGAAGCGAAGTCGGCACTTGGGCGCGGATACGCAGACATTGAGCTGCGCCGCGCTCATCAAAGGCCGACCAAGAAATGCTCGAAATACTGCATCGGCATGGCAGCGATGGGAGAAGTGAAACGCTACAACAGATTTCTGCCGACAATGCGCAAACTTGGCTTGATTGACGCTGGGCGAACCCGTGGGGGATGGTCAGATATCCGCCCGGATCTGCGCCTGAATGTTGCGGATCGCGACATCGCGCGCTCAAGAAGTGCCGCCTGAACCGACGTCATCATCTACAAGACGTGGGTCACCGCCAAGCCTGATTTCGGTGTGAGCCATGCGATGTGCTGGCCAGTGCAAAGCACAAATTGAGAGGAAGAACGATGTCTGACCAGATGATGGAAGTTCCAGCGGGCCCTTTTCGAACAGGGTCAAAATCTTTTGTCCGCATCGCGATCGCCGGGGCTTTCCTGCTCTTCATTATGGTTGGCATGAACATGTATGTGGGGGCGTCTGTCCAGGAGGGATCCTTTTTAGTGATCGCGGCCATTGTCGGTGGCAATATGGCAATGAACATCGGCGCAAATGACATTGCGAACAATGTCGGGCCGACAGTGGGCTCCGGGGCGATGGCGATGGGCACTGCAATCGTCCTGGCGGCGGTGTTCGAGCTGGGTGGCGCGCTCATTGCAGGTGGCGACGTGGTTGGCACCGTCAAGAGTGACATCATCGACCCTGAATTTATCGGGGATGAAGCAAAATTTGTCTGGCTGATGCTGGCGGCGCTTTTTGCCGGGGCGGTTTGGCTGAACATCGCGACGTATCTTCGGGCCCCGGTTTCGACCACCCATTCGATTGTTGGCGGCGTTCTTGGGGCAGGGATAGCGGCGGGGGGTTGGTATGTTGTAAATTGGGCTGTCATGCTGAAAATCGCTGCCAGCTGGGTTATTTCCCCGGTCATGGGCGGGTCGATCGCGGCGCTTTTGCTTTTCGCGATCACAAAGCTGATCGTGGACCAAAGGGACATACTAGGTGCGGCACGGCGCTGTGTGCCATATCTGCTGGCTGCGATGGCATGGGCATTTTCCACGTATCTGGCCTTGAAAGGTCTTAAGAAGGTAATCCCGCTCGACTTCCCAACCGCAACTCTCATTGGCCTCGTGGTCGCCGTAGCGATTTTTTGGTGGGTCAGGCCCCGGATAGCGCAACGTTCAAAGGCACTCCCGAACGAATGCCAAAGCAACAACGACCTTTTTACTGGACCTCTGATATTAGCCGCAGCGCTTTTGAGTTTTGCGCATGGTGCCAATGACGTCGCCAACGCGGTTGGACTTCTTGCTGCGATCAACGATGCTTTGGCCAATGGCGCGGTCTCAGCCAAGGCGTCTATTCCCCTTTAGGTGATGGGCATTGGCGCGCTTGGGATTGCTGTGGGTCTCGCCCTTTACGGGCCAAAACTGATTCGGACCGTGGGCTCAGAGATTACCCATCTGGACAAGACACGCGCCTTTTGCGTGGCGCTTGCGGCAGCGGTTACAGTGATCATCGGCTCCCAACCGGCTTGCCGGTCAGTTCGACGCATATTGCTGTTGGTGGAGTGTTTGGCGTTGGGTTCTTGCGGGAATACCTTGATGCAAACCGCTCCCGGATTGCATCAGAGATCGGCGAGCGGATCAAGGGCGAGGACCCTCAGGCAGTTCAAAGGTTTCTAACCACATTCAAATCGTCCGCCTTTGTGGATCAGGGAAAGATGATCAAGCACATGCGCAGCAACGGCAATGCGCGTCTGCATCTGGCAAAGAAAGATCGAAAGAACATTTCCGCTGTCTATAAGAAAGAGCTGGTCAAACGATCACTGGTGATCAGAATTGTGGCGGCATGGCTTATCACTGTTCCGGCGTCAGGCACCATGGCTGCCTTGTTCTACTTTACCATTCGCGGCTACATGATCCCCTAGAACGGTGCGGAAACGCCGGTGCGGCCGGGACGTTCAGTTCACGAAACGCAGCGAAGGCGGCTTCACGGGATCAGCGGATTTTGACCAATGGAGCCTGCAAGCGATCTGATGGTGATCATTGCCATGCTTATCCGCGTACTGAAGATGTCCTCAGAAAAAAGCCTGCTGATTTGAAAAGTAGTCTATCAGCCGGTTGCGCACCGCCTTTAGCTGCGGCGTCTCAATCGTATCGACATGATGGGCAACCCAGATCGGCACGGTCAAATGGGGCATCGCGTTGTCGAGCTTGATCAGCCGTTGCTCGTTGTCGCCCAGAAAACAAGGAAGCACAGCAATGCCACCATCCAGCACGGCCAGCTCGCGTAGCGTCAGAAAACTGTCACATGCTGTTGTAAGCTGATCGGTGGGAATTTCCTCGGCAATCCATTTTGCCGCGACCGAACGGGACAATGGCCCGGCAAGGCCGTGCCATTTTTGCGCCCGTTCATTCACGGCATAGGCCGCAAATCCCAGCTTTGCCACGGCAGTGCCGGCTAGATCCTCGGCAAGGTTTACCGATGGACGCACCACGATATGCGCTTGTTCACGGATCAGATCCAGATGTGTGTTGCTGCTCAGCAAGGTCACGCAAAAGCGCTGATTTTCTGCCGACAGCTGGGCGACGAAAGCCGGAAGCACCATCGCGCAGAGCGTATCGGTCGACGTGATCCTGACGGTCCCGGTCATCGCCTGGTGCCCACCACCAGCAAGGCGGCTGACCTCTTGCATGGCGGCCTCAGCGTTTTGGGCGGCCTGTATGACATGCGCGCGATCGGGCAACAGCCGATAGCCCTGCGCCGTCCGCTCAAAAACAGCGGTGCCGTGGCGTTCCTCAAATGCCGCAACATGGCGCAGCACTGTCGCATGGTTTACGCCCAACCGCTTGGCCGCTTGCAGGACCGATCCGGTTTCGGCAACGGTCAATATGTATCGCAGATCGTCCCAGTTCTCGTTGTGCATGAATCAGTACCCACTCGCGCATTTTTACGCACTGTTACCATATTTTCGAACAGCTACGCTTTGAGCAATCAGAATCTGAAAATTCAGCAAGGAGTTCGAGAATGCGAAAGTCAGTTATAGCCTGTCTTACGGTCGCGGCCCTGTCCGTTGGTGCCGTCGCAGGCGCAGATGGACATATCAGCGACAAACAAATCGCTGCGGCGGTCAAAGCGCGCCAGTCTCACATGCAGCTTTATTCATTCCACCTTACGACCCTTGGCGGGATGGCAAAGGGAGAAGTGCCCTATGATACCGAGGCCGCCGCTGCTGCTGCAAACAGCATTGTGGCTTTGACGGGTCTGGCCCAGTCGGGCTATTGGCTGCCGGGCAGCGATTCTGAAAGTATTGAGAACACCAAGGCGCTGCCAGCGATCTGGGCTGATGGCAGTGATGTAGGTGCCAAATCAGGGGCTCTTACAGATGCAGCATTGGCGATGCAAACCGCCGCCGCGACCGACCTTGATTCGTTAAAGGCCGCAATGGAGGGGCTTGGTGGGGCATGTGGCGCATGCCACAAGATGTATCGTCAGGCCAGCAACTAAGCCACAAACCAAATGACGCCGGATACCTGAGGCGTTTTGTCCTTGGGCCGCGCGGGGCGGAATGTGCCAAACTAGCAGCACCCGACCCAATATCCGAAGGCCGCGTCTGAACCTGTCCGCCTGATCTTTGTCAGGGCGAAAAAAAGACCGGACCAACGTCTGATGCAAAACCACGCTTGCTGAGCTATCGTTACAGCAGCGTGATTTTGCATTCACATGTCCGGTTCGAATATGCGTAATTTTCTGTCAAAATTTCTAAGGTCCGTTTTGGTATCGCTCCTTTTGGTGCTCTTTCCGGGGATCATCTGGTCGACCAGCGACGGTGTTCTGACATTTGGTGTCTCTTATGCCTTTGCCGAGTCAGGAAGCGGCAGCAGCGGCAGCGGCAGTAGCAACAGCGGCAGTGGCAACAGCGGAAGCGGCAGTAGCAACAGTGGCAGCGGCAGTAGCAACAGCGGTCATGATGAAGACGACGATGATGATCGGGATGGTGATGACAAAGATGACAAGGATCGCCGCCGGTCGGCGGAGCGTCTAGGGCCTTCGGCCAATATGCATCTGCGTTACAAGAACGGGTGGGACGAAAAAATTCTCAATGGGCGATACAGTCTGGTGGATCCCCAAGGACATAAAGTCGCCGACAGACCGGCCCGGACCAAGGACCTGAACCGCATGCGTGCTGCGGTCGGGCATTAGTCACTTCTCCGCCCAGGCCTTTTGTGCGATCAGCGCCGCCTCGACCCGGTTGCGCGCCTGCAGCTTGCTGAGAATAATTGTCATATAGTGTTTGACGGTCTTTTCCTGAATGCTCAGGTCCAGCCCGATTTCCTTGTTGCTTTTGCCAGTTGCAACCCCTTTGAGGATGTCTTCTTCGCGTTTGGTCAGATCATCAATCGGCTGACGCTCGGCAGGTTTGCCGTTCTGCATGATCCGCAACATCTGTGCTGCAAGACCGGGTGACACATGCGCTTCACCCGCAGCGATCCTTTTCAGGATGTTACGCAGTTCCGTGGCCGAGACACCCTTGAGCACATACCCGGTCGCGCCGGCCTGCATGGCCGCTGTCACGTCCTCGCTGTCTTCGGACACGGTCAGCATCGCGACAGCCCTGGCCGTGCCCGATTGAGAGATTTGTGCCGCCGCCGCAATGCCGCCCCCTGGCATGGACAGGTCCAGCAACGCGATGTCGGGGGTATGTTCAGCGGCCAATGCCACGGCATCGTCAGCGGAACTACCGACACCCACAACTTTAAAATCGCCGGTTTCTTCTATGCTGTGCACAAGGCCATCGCGAAAAATCGGATGATCGTCGGCGAGAATAATTCGGATCGTCATTGGGACATCTCCTCAAAAGGAAGGATGAGGGAAAGGGTCGAGCCTGCGCCGGGTCTCGCATTGATCACAAACTGTCCGCCGATGCTCTCGGCGCGATCCCTAAGCCCAAAAAGACCCTGACCGCCATCCGAGCGCAGATGCCTCGATTGTGCGGGATCAAAGCCCTGACCGGTATCGGCAACAGTAATCGTCAGTGACTGGTCGTGGAATGAGGCGGTGACACTCACCTTGTCGACCTTGGCGTGGCGGCTCACATTGGACAGCGTTTCCTGCAGAAAACGGAACACGCAGAGCTTTTGCGCATAGTTTAGCGGCAGATCCGGCCTCACAGAAATGTCCACAGTGATCACCAGCCCGGTTTGCCGGTGATGGTCATTCACCGCGCGGTCAATCAATGCGCCGATCTCAAGACTGTCGAGGTCAGGCAGCGCCAGCCCTCTTGAAATGATGCGCAATTCGTCCAGCGCCTTGTCCAGCGACTCGCGGACCAATACGACATCTTTGGACGCGGACCGCCGGCCATCAAGTGCCCCGTCCAACCGCAAAGAAGCCAGCGAAAGGTACTGTGCGGGCCCGTCGTGCAAATCGGACCCAATCGTGCGGATTGCCCGTTCAGTCTGAGCGGTGGCGCGCGAAGAAGCCGCCACAACCCTTTGTCGCAGACTGGCATTCTGGGCTGAGATTTTTTCGGTCTTGGCCAGTTGTTCAGTGAGCGCCTGCCGCTGGTGCCTGATGGTATGGCCGCCCGCCTGAACGATCCAGAACAACAACAGCCCACTGGCCACAAAGGCCCCGCCCACAACCAGCCAGCTTGTCTGGCGCGCGCTTCTGATATCGGCGGCCAGATGTTCGGCGCTTTCATAGAATTCCGCCACCGCAATGACCTTGCCGGTCCAGACCTGCCGAATGGGGCTGTAAACCTCCAGCAGGGGCACGCCCAACTCGGCCTCGGCCTCGTCTTCAAGATCGTTGAGGTCCTCAAAAGTCGAGGCAAGTTCGCCATTCCATGCCTGCTTCAGCGCGTCGGTGGGTTCGAATTCCTGGCCGATGAGTGCCGGATCAGACGCATGGACAATGCGTCCTCCGTCCAGCCAGATTTTATACGAAACCACACGTTCGCCCAAGGCTGTCCCGTCAAATATTTCTTCCAATGCCTGTCTTGCCGGTGGCGACAGCGTATCGGTTTCCGCCAGTTCCTGGCTCAGCGGCGAGATAAAGCTTTCCATAAACAGCGCGGCAGACGTTGCGGAGTTCTGAACAACTGCATCCTCGATGCGCTGGGATATCCAGTTGCCGACAAAGATCATAGCGCCGACCATCACGATGGCACCGGCCAATAGAAACTGGCCCGGCAGGGTGAGGTCGCGCCAGTGAACCGCATCGGCGAATCTTTCCATACAAAATGTCTAGCATCGGATGTCAGACAAACACACCGACTTTGGTCTGAAATCCATCAATGAAGATGGGTCAGAAATTGTCTGTTGTCCTTATTGCGCAAGGCTTTGGCGGGCTGATTGGGGTGAGCCGAATGAAGTCCAATGACATGGCTATTCGACAATTCAGCCCCGTCATGCGGTGCGTTTGCTGCCGCTGCCAACTGCACTTACCGCATGATGAAAGGATCAGGGATCGGATCGTCGCTGGTGCGCAGCCAGACCGCTTTTGTTTTGGTATAATCAAGCGCGGCACGCAAGCCGCCCTCGCGTCCATGTCCGCTAAGACCATGACCGCCAAAAGGTACGATCGGGCTGACGGCGCGGTAGGTGTTCACCCAGACGATGCCAGCACGAATGCCCCGGATCATCCTGTGCGCCCGCGCCAGATCTCGCGTGAACACCCCGGATGCCAAACCAAAGGCAGTGTCATTGGCGATATCCAACGCCTCTTGTTCCGTGTCAAAGCCCAGAACGGATAGGACCGGCCCAAAAAATTCATTGGTAAGGCACGGCGCATTCGGCGCATCGGAACAATCAATGATCGTGGGTGGAAAGAAAATGCCCTCCCGATCCAATGCCCGCCCGCCGGTGATAATGCGGGCACCCGCCGCCACAGATTTTTCAATCAGCTTAACCGCGTTGTCACGTTGCCCTGTGGTGCACAGGGGCCCCACTTCGGTCGCCATATCGTCGGGCAGGCCAATCACGATGGCTTCGGCTTTTTCCTTCAACCTTGCCAAAAATGCGTCTTTGATCGTGTTCGAGATGATCAGCCGTGATCCGGCAACGCAGCTTTGGCCGGAGGCCGCAAAAATACCGGAAACCTGCGCGTTCACGGCGCTTTCGATATCCGCGTCCTCAAAAACGATGAAAGGCGACTTACCGCCGAGTTCCAGCGAGGTGGACGCCAGATTTTCTGCGGAATTGCGCACAACCTGTCGTGCCGTTTCGGGGCCGCCGGTAAAGGCCACGTGATCCACCTGCGGATGACTGGTCAGGACCGCACCACACGTGGCCCCAAAACCGGTGATCACATTCAGAACACCCGCAGGGAATCCTGCCTGATCAAAAATCCGGGCGAATTCCAGCATCGGTGCCGGGCCGTCTTCTGAGGCTTTCAACACCACAGTGCAGCCCGCCGCCAATGCCGGACCGATCTTGACTGCGGACAGAAACAATTGCGAATTCCACGGTACAATGGCGGCGACAACGCCGATGGGTTCGCGGCGCAACCAGACCTCCATGTCCGGTTTGTCGATGGGCAGGTGCGCGCCTTCGATCTTGTCAGCGAGACCGGCATAATAGCGGTAATAATCGGCGACATAAGCTATCTGAGCCGAGGTCTCGCGGATAATCTTGCCGGTATCGCGAGTTTCAAGCTGGGCCAGAGTCTGGGCATTCTCAGCAATCAGATCGGCCAGCCGGATCAACAGTTTACCGCGCCCGGAGGCGGTCATGCCTGACCATTCCGCAACATGAAATGCCGCGCGCGCGGCTGCGACAGCATGCTCTACATCCTTGGCGCGCGCTTCGGGCATCATCGCCCAGACCTGTCCGGTCGCAGGATCACGGCTTTCAAAGCGGGCTGATCCGTCGCTGAATGTGCCGCCGATGTATTGCTGGAATTGCTGCATGGTCTCTCTTTCAGGCAAAAGCTGGCATGACGTCTTTGATGAACCTCTCAAGCGATGCTTTTTTGCGTTCAAAGCTCATACCGCTGTCGATCCAGAACGAATATTCATCATAACCGAGGTCTTCGTAAGTCTTGATCCGCGCAATCGCGTCTTGCGGTATGGCAATTACGTTGTCGCGCAGCATGGCCTCGGCTGAATAGAAAGGATGGGCTGCAATGTCGTCGTCTGTCAGAGCCTCAATTGCGCCTTGGGACACCGCGCGTTCGTTCTTGAACCACGCCCCAAAGTAGCAATAAAACCTGTTGATTTCCTCTGCTGCCAGCTGGGCGTCCGCCGCATCGGCAGCAATGTAGGTATGATTAAGCAACATGATCTCGGGGCGCGGCACATCGGGAAATTTTGCGCAGGCTGCGTTGAATGTATCCATCAATTTGATGATCTCAGCGTCGCCCATCCACAGTGGTGTCACCTGCACATGGCATCCATTTGAAATGGCGAATTCGTGGCTGTTGGGATCACGCGCCGCGATCCAGATGGGCGGCCCCGCTTCTTGGCTGGGTTTGGGCGACGACGTGGTCGAGGGGAACGTATGAAAGGTGCCGTTCTGGGCGTAATCGCCTTTCCAAAGCCCTTGCACAGCAGGCACCAATTCGCGCATCCGCTGACCGGCTTCCCAGGCATCCATGCCGGGGACCATGCGTTCATATTCGTAATTATAGGCACCACGTGCGATCCCCAGATCGAGGCGGCCATTGACGATCATGTCAGTCATCGCGGCCTCGCCTGCCAGCCGGATCGGATGCCAGAACGGCGCGATCACGGTGCCTGTCCCAAGGCGGACGTTTTTGGTCTGCCGCGCCAGATCAATGAGGTTGAGGAAGGGGTTCGGCGCGATGGTGAAATCCATTCCGTGATGTTCCCCGGTCCAGACTGCGTGCATGCCACCTGCGTCGGCAATTTTGGCCAAAGCAACGAAGTCATCATAAAGCTGTTTCTGATCCTGCTCCGGCGACAACCGTTCCATGTGAACGAAAAGCGAAAACCGCATGTGATTACCTTTCTTGCTTGATGGCGCGTACTTCGCCGCTTTTTTGGTCGCCATAGTAGATGCCGTAATTGCCGATGCGGCTTTCCGATGAAAACCGTTCCAGCATGGTCAGAATGGCAGGGTCCGATACATCATCCAAAGAGGAACCAGTCAGGGGTACAAATGTGCCCTGCGCCGGGGCACCAGCGGCGGTCTGGCACAAAAAGCAGATATGCTGTCGCTTGCGGCCGACATCCTCAAAAACCGAATAGACAAATCCCGGTTGGGCCTGCAGTCCGGTTGACTCAATCAACGCCTTGAGGGTGGCAGATGCCCCCCCTGCTTCAACCAGTTTCTCTGGCAAAGTCAGGCCACCATGCCCATCGTCGACCAACAACACAGCGCCATCCCGTTCAATCAAGGCGGAAACGATCAGATTGGTGTTTGCGTCAAGCGCTTCTGCCGCCGAAGACGGTGTCACATAAGCGCCCCGTGCATAGCCCAAACCGGGGGTTGCGGTGCTGTCAAGCGCGACAACCGTGCCAATCAATATGATATGGTCGCCTGCCTCAACCGTTTTATGCATTGCGCAATCAAACCATGCCGACACGCCGTCAAGGATCGGCGATCCCTTTGGCCCCATGCGCCAGCCTACATTGGCAAAACGATCTTCAATCGGGCGTGCGAAGGTGTTGGATACATCGATCTGGGTTTCGGCCAAGATGTTGACGGCAAATCCGTCTGCGTTGGTCAACGCGTTGTAGTTGCGCGATGAGTTTGCCAAACACACCAGAACCATCGGTGGATCCAATGAGACCGACGTGAACGAATTCGCGGTAAACCCCAAAGGGGCACCGCTTTGGTCAATTGCAGTAACCACAGTGACACCCGTCATAAACGTACCGAATGCCGTGCGGAGCGCGCGGGGGTCGGGCGGGCGGAGGGCGGGTGTTGTCATGGGCCTGCCTTTGCGAATTCAGGTTGCTTGAGCCATGCCAGCACATGCGCATTTACCTGTACCGCGGCAGTGAGATTGACCATATGCCTGTGGCCCGGGATCACGACGCAATGCCCTTTCAGGACTTCATCGCTCATTGCCTGCGACATGGCAGGGGTGGAATTCTGGTCTTTGTCGCCTGTCAGCGCCAGAAACGGACAGGCGATAGACGACAACTGTGTCGCATAGGTTGCATCGCCATGCGCAAACGCGGAGTACGCGGTTCCATATCCCTTGACGTCCACAGCCCCGAGCCAGCCTGCAACCAGCGCACGGGCAGCGCGATCGGCGGCAGTGTCGTCAAACCAGCGTGCCAGCGGGGTTTCCAGATCAATCTGACCCCTGCGTATCTCTGCCGCCCGTGATTTAACCGCAGCACTTGCAGTTGCATCCCGGCGATAAACCCCATTGAGCAACGCAACCCGTCGCAGCATATCGGGATGTTGAGTGGCATACCCCACCGCGATCAGAGCGCCCATCGAGTGGCCCGCCAGATTGACCGGCCCAAGGTTCAGTGTGCTGATCACATCTTCACACCATCTGACAAAATCAGGCAGTTGGCTGCCGTCGGGCAGAGGGTCACTTCCGCCGTGCCCAGGTAAATCGGGCGCGATGACATGATATGCCCCTTCCAGCGCTGCAATCTGTGGGGCCCATGCGGCCGACTGCATCCCAACCCCGTGCAGCAGGATCAGTGGTTCGCCGGACCCTTGGTCTTGGAACGCAACGCGGTGCCCGGACTTAGACAGCCGCAGGATTTTCGGCGTCATGGCCAAGCTCCTTGAGATCTTGATAGCGGTCGCCAATCCGGTGATGCGGACGCCCGCCGATGGATGCACCCAGTGCGATCAGGATCTCATCTGCGGCAGGGGCATCGGCAACGCAGGTCTGGATCGTCAGGTAATGTGAGCGTCGCCCCGCATCGTTTTTGTCCATCAACGGGATCATCAGCGGCGCGTTGGCCGGACCGCGCGTGTTGCAAAACGACAGATAGGATTTGGCACCAACAGCGTTGCGGTAGTGATTTCCGAAATGCAGGGTGTGAATGAGCGCGGATGCATGTTCAACCTCGCCGTTCAGCCCGACAATTGCCGCCTTGCCATACCCTTCGACTTTGTCGCCACCGCCAGCCGCCTTAAGGATCATTTCTGTCAAAAGTGCGCCCAGCCCCGACGCGCAATCACGAATGGCCGGGGCAAGGTCTTCGACAAAACCCAGGCCGGCCCAGGGGTTTTTGATAACGGCCATCGCCGCGATGAGCTTGAGCGGCGTTTGCGCCTTTTTTCCGCCTTCTATGAACGTGGTTTCGACATGGATGAGTGTCTTGCGGATGTCTGCGGGCACAGCGGGGTTCCTTGGTCAGATGAGTCGCTGAGGAATATGGTATACCATACGATCGTATGTCAATCATACTTGATGCGAAAGAAGGGGGGTGGTAGTGAGTGCAGCATGAACACTCCCAAACCCGTTCTATCTAAAATCGAACAAGCGCCGCAGACCCTGCGCGATATTGTACAGGACCGCATGCGCACGGCGATCATCGAGGGGCATTTCGCCCCCGGCGAACGGTTGGTGGAACGTCCTTTGTGTGACCAGCTGGGTGTCAGTCGCACCGTCATCCGCGAAACCATCCGCTATCTCGAAGCGGAGGGCCTTGTTGATATCCTGCCCAACCGAGGCCCGATCGTTGCCAAACTGAACTGGGATCAGGCGCGGCAAATTTATGACATTCGCAGGCAACTCGAGGGCGCTGCTGCTGCCCATTGCGCCGAAAACCATGGGCCAAATTTCCCCAAGCGCCTGAAAAAGGCACTCTCTGATCTGAGCGCGCGGATGAACGATTCCGAATGGATTGGGGTTATGAGTGCCACAACCCGGTTTTATCAGGTCATTTTCGAAGAAGCAGGTCACACAATCGCATGGGACATCGTGCAGCGCCTGAATGGGCGGATCAGCCGTTTGCGTGTGCTCACCCTGTCTGCACCAGACAGAACCAGCCCCGGCATCAGCCATATGACCGCAATCAGCGACGCAATTCTCAGCCGCGACGCAACGGCGGCGAATATGGCGGTTCAGGCGCATATCGCCGATGCATCAGCCATTGCACGACGGTTCCTGTCGGACGAAAAAGAGGTGGGGTCAGGCAGTGCCTAAAGGATATTGGATCGCTTTTGTCACTGTGACGGACCCCGATGCCTATGCGGGGTATCAACATCACGCCCCAGCGGCTTTTGCCAAATACGGTGCGCGGTTTCTGGCCCGTGGCGGCGATGCGGCAACGCTTGAAGGGGAGGTATGGCAACGCCATGTCGTGATCGAATTTGACAGCAAGGAACAAGCTGTGGCGTGCTACAATTCGCCTGAATACCAATCCGCGCGCCACCACAGATCCAATGCCTGCAACGCCAATATTGTGATCGTTGAAGGCGTGGTGCCAGCCTGATGCAGAATGCCCCCCATCATGACAGGACTGAAAAATGAGCATATTTGACGAAGATTTGTTCCTCAAAGGTTTGGAACAACGCAAAGCGACCCTGGGCGCGGCTTATGTGGAAAAGAACCTTGCCGCCGCCGATGACTTTTCCCAACCGTTCCAAGAGGCCATGACCGCATGGTGCTGGGGGTTTGGATGGGGTGACGACGCGATTGATGCCAAGACACGCTCAATGATGAACCTCGCGATGATCGGGGCCTTGGGCAAAATGGCTGAGTGGGAACTGCATTGTCGTGGTGCCATCAACAACGGTGTCAGCAAGGAAGAAATCCGGGCGATCATTCATGTGATCGCAATATACTGCGGGGTCCCACAGGGGCTTGAATGCTTCCGTGCGGCGCGAAAGGTGATTGACCCCGACTGATCGGGGAGCGTCAGAATATGTCTAGGCGCACCTCGGTGTGAGGGGGCCTAGACGCAGGTTCAGCCATGCCTCAGTCACGCGGCCTGAAAGGCTATGCGCCCGTCGCAGATGGTGTAACGCGCGGTTGCGTCGGTGATCCGCTCGGGTGCCAGCGTAGTCAGATCGTAGCTCATCACCACCACATCGGCCATCATGCCCGGTGCCAGTTTGCCCTTTCGGTCCTCGTTAAACTCTACCCAGGCATTGCCAGCGGTATAGCTATAAAGCGTGTCCATCAGGGTTTGGGTTTGATCCGTCCATTCTGGCCCCATGTCCAGCGGTGCAATCGCAGCCTTGATGTTGGTCATGACCTCGACCCCGATCACCGGCCAGTCAGTCGAGAATATCACCGGTGCCCCGGTCGCGCGAATTTGTTGCCAGGGGTAGGAGCCCGCGATCTGATGGTCGTGAATGAATTTCGGCACGCCCTCTGGTTGGAAAATGCCGCCAAAGGGCGCGTGACCCGGCTGGATTGATGCGACCGCGCCCAGGGCCGCGATGCGCGGAATATCGTCAGGATGCATGCATTCCAGATGTTCTATGCGATGACGGCTGTCACGGGCACCGTTGATGTTGCGCGCCTGCTCAAGGCCGTCCAGTGTGCGGCGGATGCCGCCGTCGCCGATCGCATGCACAACGATCTGCAGGCCCATTGCGTCAATCGCGGTACAGGCCTTATTGAAATGATCTGCCTCAAAAACCGGGTCGCCGTAATTGTCGTCGGTGCCGGGGTAGGGTTGCAGCATCAGCGCGGTGCGCCCCTCAATCACCCCGTCGATGAACATTTTGACATAGCCAGACGACACCATATCACCTTTGTAGGTTTTGGACATTTCGGCGGCCTCTGACAGGCGGCTGAGCGGATCATGGCTTTTCAGATGAAACGGCACGGATACGCGGCAGTTGAGCGTGCCTTCGGCTTCCATCTCGCTTAGCAATTCAAGCTGGTAGAAATTGCCGTCCATGCAGTGCAGACCGGTGATGCCTTGGGCGGCACAATGCGCAATGCCTTTGGCCAGGACGGCCTTGTCCTTGGCGCGCTCTTCGGGCGTGGGCGCGGGCTCTGGGTCAGTGCCGCCGACCAATCCTGCCAAATCTCGGCCAGCGTGGCGCGTCAGTTTCAGGATCGGGCCAAAGGCACTGAATTCCCGCAACTCGCCCGTGGCCATGCCATCCTCGCCCATCACGATCACGGAGCCCGCATCGGTTTCACCGCCGTGCAGGATACCGGCAAGATCCAGAGCGGCGGTATTGGCCCAGACCGTGTGATGATCGGGCGCAAACATGGCAAAGGGGCGGTCGGCGCAGGCGATGTCCAATTCCTGCCGGGTTGGCGTTTTGTCATCATGCAGGATCGCGTAGTCGGCCTGCACGGCAAAGACCAATGCATCGTTAGGGTTGGCCGCAGCATAGGGCGCGATCGCGGATTTGAGCGGTTCCAGCCCCTGAACCCCATTCAGATCGAGGCATGAAAGCTCGACAGAGCCGCCGAACAGATGCACATGGCTGTCAATAAATCCGGGCAAGACGGTCCCACCTGCGGCATCGATCTCACGTGTTTCCGGCCCGGCCACCCCCCTGATCGCGTCATCATTGCCGACGTGCGAAATGGTGCCGCCGGTGATGGCAAGCGCTGTGGCACCTGTAGTGGTCGCATCAAAGCTAATAAGCGCACCGTTCACGATAATAAGATCAGGGACAGGCATATGAGTGCTTTCGAAAAGGGCGCAGACTTGATCTGGTTTGCCATGAATGCTGCTGAACCTGCAAAGCATTTGGCGTTTCCAATCACGCAGGTCAAATCGATGGCGTACCGGCAAACCAATGCGGGCGCGGCACCGCAAACTGGCTCATGCGTTTGTCTGATGATCTCGAGGCGCGGTAGGGGGCATGACGATCACGTCCCCCACATCGCTATTTCAAAGCTTCCGGCAAGAAGAGCGCAATCTGCGGGAAGGCAATCAATGCCATTGCCATCGCGAGCATGGTGATCACGTAAGGGATGGTGCCAAGCATCACTTCGCTCAGCGTCCCGGATTTGCGCGCCGCCTGAACCACATAGAGGTTCAGACCAACGGGCGGGGTGATCAGCGCCATTTCAATCAGCACAATCATCAGGATGCCAAACCAGATCGGATCGTAGCCCTGCGCGACAACCAGCGGCACGATGATCGGAATGGTTACAACCATCAGTGACAATGTTTCGATGAAGAAACCCAGCACGATGTAGATAACCACCACCACCATGATGGTGCCAAGTGGCGACAGGCCCATGCCATTCAGGAAGGCAGTCAGTTCGCGGCCCAATCCTGCAGATGCGAGGGTAAAGTTCAGGAACGATGCCCCAATGACAATGAGCATGATCATCGAGGTGATTTTAACCGTGCCAATGACCGATTGCGCCATCATGTCGCGAGATACGCCGCCAAAGGCGAAGGCGATGGCCAGTGCCCCCGCGACACCCACGGCGGCGGCCTCGGTCGGGGTCGCCCAGCCGCGATAGATGGAGCCGACGATAAGGGCGAAAAGAACAATGATCGGCAGCAGATCAACCAACGCGCGCAGCATTTGCACAAAGGGGAACGTGCGGCGGGTGCCGCCCAACTCGGGCCGCACAATACAGATGATTGCGGTAATCACCATAAAGCCGACGGCAAGCCCCAGACCGGGCAGGAGACCGGCAAGGAAAAGTTGCGGGATCGAGGATTGCGTGAGGAAGCCATAGACAATCAGGTTGATGGACGGTGGGATCATGATGCCCAACGTGCCACCGGCGGCAATTGCCCCTGAGAAAAGTTTGGGATCATAGCCCAGTTTTTCCGCCTGCGGCATCGCCACAGTGGCCACGGTAGCTGCTGTGGCGACCGAAGACCCGGAGGTTGCCGAAAACATTGTCGCGGTTGCGATGTTGGCGTGGACCAGACCACCGGGCAACCACGATACCCAACGGTCAAGCGCTGCATAGGTGCGGGTCGCCACACCACTGCGCACAAGGATTTCACCAAGCAGCACAAAGAACGGAATGGCGATCAGGGTGGCGCTGTTCGACGCGGACCAGACCATATTGCCCAGACCTTTGCTAAGCGGAAACGAAGAGAAGAACGTATCCACACCAAACCCGAGCAGGAACAACACGATGCCCACCGGGATTGACAGGGCAAGAAGACCCAAAAGGCCAGCTGCGACAAAGGGGATCATTGCAATGTGTCCTGTTCTGCAAACGCACCGACAAAGGTTTCGGTCTCTGCGTAGCGGCGTTTGATGATGAGGCTCAGGGCGGCAATAGTGACGCAGGCCGACATGATCGCAAACCACAACCAGCCAGCAAACCAAGGCAGCTGCACCCATGCAAGCGGTGTTTCAAGCGGTGTATTGGCACGCGAGCCGTTGGTCAGCGAGCGTTCCACCACGGGCCATGATTTCAGTGCGATCATTGCGATCACCCCGGTCATCACAACCATTGCAAACAGATCAAAGAGAGCGCGGCCAAAGGTTTCAACCCGCCCACGCAGCAGATCGATGCGCACATGGCCTAGCTCCAAGAGGGTGAAACTCATCCCCCATGACGTCGCCAGCGCCATGACATATCCGCTGATTTCATCCGTGCCACCGAAGGGGGTCCCGATCTGTCGCAAGACGATGTCAGCGAGGATGAACGCCGCGCAAAGCAAAAGCATTGCCCCGACAATCATCGCCACCTTTCTGTTCAGACGCTTGAGCGTCTCAATCATCGCAAGTTCCATATCAGGTCCCCCTTTGGCAGGATGCGCTTATTCGATCGTGACGCCGACGGTTTGACCCACAGACGCATTCCAGCGTGCCGCCCAATCACCGCCCGCACGTTCGGCCCATTCCGGCAACACTTCGCTGGTCAGAATGTCACGTGCCTTGGTGAAATCGGCATCCGACGCCTCAACCAGCACCATGGAGCGCGCGTCACCCGACGGGCAATCGCCGTTGCCGGTCAGGCAGGCCACATCATTGGTCAACGCATCTTGTGCGCTGGCCCATGCCGGGTCTTCGAATTCGGCTTTGACCTGGGTTTGGATGATTTCCTGGGTGCCTGCATCAAGACCATTCCAGCGGTCCATGTTCATGGCCGTTACAACCGGGTCCCAGCCGCCCAGAGGCAGGGGCATCAGATGCGTGGACACTTCCCACCAGCCCGCGCTGTAGCCTGATCCGGCACCGGTCACGGCGCAGTCAACCACACCGTTTTGCAAGGCACCCGGCACCTCCGAGAAGGACACGTTGACGCCCTCGGCACCCAAGGCTTCAAGAAGTTTCGCGGTCATCCGGCCAGAGGCGCGCACCTTGAGACCTTTGAGATCATCCAGGCCAGCGATCTCGGCGTTGCAAAAGACGACCTGCGGTGGATAAGGAGCAACCGCGAGGACCTTGCTGTTGAACCGGTCGCGGTAAATGTCATCGACCATCGGGCGGGCGGCATCAACCATTGCGCGTGCCTCGTCCGCTGTCAGCGCCAGAAGGGGCACGTCCAGCCCTTCAAGTTCGGGAGCATCGGCCACCGCATAATCCGCCACGGTCATGGCGACGTCATAAACACCCTGGCCAAGCAATGGATAAACATCGCCCAAACCCAGACCCATCTGATTGTGCGTGGTCAGTTCCACAGTGATCTTGCCATCTGACGCGGCGGGCAGAGTGGTGGACCAGAATGGGGCCTCGTATTCATTGTGCAACGGCAAGCTGGACCAGCTGCCGACAACGGACAAAGTTTCCTGTGCCATCAAAGGTGTGGCAAGGGCGGTGGTTGCGGCCAATAGGGCCAAAGTCTTTTTCATCGGTCTCTCCTGTTAGGGCTTTAGGTTGGTTTCAGAATTGTTGTTTCTGCGTCTTCGGCTACGTCCGCGATCAGCATATGACCGGGCGCATGGGTGATGCAAAGCGGCAGGTTCGCCGCCAGCAGTACATTCTGCGGCGTAACCCCGCAGGCCCAATAGACCGGCACTTCGCCGGGCAGGACCTCAACCGGATCGCCCCATTCGGGCTTCATCAGATCGGCGATGCCGAATTGCGCGGGGTCGCCGTGGCCCATTGGCGCACCATGCGCCTGCGGGAACGCACGGCTGATGCGGTAGGCGTCTTGAACGCGGTCTTTGGCAACCGGGCGCATGGTCACAACCATTTCGCCTGCAAATCGGCCAGCCGGCACCAGCGGGATGCTGGATTTGAACATTGGGACGGTTTGATCACGCTCAATATGGCGCACCGGGATGCCATTGGCGATCAGCGCATTTTCAAAGGTAAACGAACACCCAAGTGCGACCGTCACCAAGTCATCACGCCATAACGCTTTGATGTTCGTGACTTCATCTGCCAATTGCCCATCCCGAAAGATACGGTAGCGTGGCACGTCGGTACGAATGTCGATGTCATGACCGAGCGTCGGCATGAAAGCATCGCCAGTGTCGCTTATGCCCACAACCGGACAGGGTTTGGGGTTGCGCTGACAAAAGCGCAAGAAATCCAGTACATCACCCGCCGGGAGAATGGCGAGGTTGCACTGGAGTTTCCCTGCGGCCAACCCCGCAGTATGGCGTGCGTAACCATCGTGCCTGATTGCCTGACGGACCTCAGCCGCACTCTTGCGTGACAAATCTGAATGGCTTGGCGGTGATGCGGACATGGCAGACAGCTTTCGTTTGGTTAACAAAGCATGTCAGGGACAATCGATCATTTCAAATTATCATTATTGATAAGTTGTGATCCAGATAATCTATCACGCTTCTTACTCAATGGCCCATTTCAGCGCCACATCGCGAGCCATTTCGGCCCCGGTTTCAGACAGATAACTGCGCGGTTCTCCCAGATAGGATGCCGTAAATTCCAATGGTTGCGGGGTAAAGCCGGGATCAAATTCCTCAATCTCATTGGTGCGCAGCAGGTCACTGGCCAGGGTGCGAGGATAAGGGCCCACGGCCATCCCTGCGGCAATCATCCGCAGGCTCGCGGACAAGGATGCAGACGAATACACCCGCACCTGCGGCCCAATGCGGTGCGACAACTCTGATATCAACTCTTGGTAAGGCCGCGTTTGCCGCGCATATGAAATGACCGGAATATGGGCCAGATCTGTCTCGGGGTTCTTGGTTGATTTGTACCAATGCAGATCGAAACGGGGCAGGGCGATGTTCTGGACTGTAAATTCCGATATCGGCCCCATCAGGAACGCCAGATCAAGCTGTCGGTTCAACAGCCCCGATCGCAGGTTGCCAGAGATATCAACGGTAAGGTCGATGTTCACGCGCGGATAGGTGCCGCTGAAGGCTTGCAAAAACGCGGGCAACCATGCCTGTGCCACAGTTTCCGACGCGCCGATTCGGAACAGCCCCTCGGCCTCGGAGGGATTGGCAACGTGTTGTTTGATCTCCTCTTCGACAAACAGCATCTGTTCGGCATAGGTCAGTAATAATGTGCCCTGTTTGGTCAGGACCAAGGTGCCGGGCCCGCGTTCAAACAGTGTGACGCGCAATTCCTTTTCCAGATTTGCGATGCGGGTGGAAACGGCTGGCTGTGACAAATTCAACCGCTCGGATGCGCGGCGAAATCCTCCCAGACGTGCCACCCAGAGAAACGTGCGGATCTGATCAAACGTCATGCGCTGATCCCCGCGGCAGGTTCCAACGTACAGTGACGGACCACCTCAGCGATTTCCATCAATTGGGGGGCGAGCGGATTGGTCTTGCGCCAGATCATCCCGATTGTGCGCTGGGGTTGCGGATTGGAAAAGCGGGCGCAATCAACGGGCGCAGAGCGTGCTTCGACTGCCATTGCCATCTCGGGGATCATGGTCACGCCGATGCCAGCACCGACCATCTGAACCAGGGTCGCGAGCGACGAGCCGTCCAATCCGTCCCTTGGCAAGGCAGGTCCATGATTACAAAACGACAGCGCCTGATCGCGAAAACAATGGCCTTCTTCCAGCAGCAACAACCGCATCTCGCGCAGGGCCGTGGCACTGGGAACAGGTTTTCCGGCGTCATCCAAAGGTCGCACCAAAACGAAATTTTCGGTGAAAAGTGGCGTTTCGGTGAACGCAGGCTCCAGGATCGGCAGGGCAACGATAGCGGTATCGATTTCGCCCCGGTGTAACTCCTGAACCAACCGCGGGGTCAGGGTTTCGCGCACGTGCAGGTCGAGGGCCGGATTGCTGCGCGCCAGATCGCCTATCAGTGTAGGCAACAGATAGGGCGCGATGGTCGGGATCACCCCAAGTCGAAACCGACCCGAAAGCTGACCCTGGGCGGCGCGTGCGAAATCGCCCAATGCGTCAAACGCCTGTAGAATATCGCGTACGCGCAATGCGAAATCCCTGCCAAAGCTGGTCAGGCGCACCTGCCTTGGTCCCCGTTCAAAAAGTGCTGCACCCAATTCCGTTTCAAGGTCCTTAATCTGGACCGACAAGGCCGGTTGCGAGATTGAACATGTGGCCGCGGCGCGCCCGAAATGTCCCTGTTCTGCCAGCGCCTCGAAATATCTGAGCTGTTTGATGGTGAGGTTCGTCATAATTTGAAGTTATCACGATAATGCGTAAATCCAACTTAAAACTACTGCTGAGCTTTGCTATACTTGTGCGAAATCATAGATAATGGGAGAGCATCATGGACGGCAACGACATCGACACAGGCGGCAAATGCCCGGTAATGCACGGCGGATTCAAGAACACGTCGAATTCGGTCCGGTCCAATAAGGACTGGTGGCCAAATCAACTTAACCTCAAGATTTTGCACCAGAATTCACCGCTGGGTGACCCGATGGGCAAAGACTTTAATTATGCTGAAGAATTCAAAAAACTGGATCTGGATGCGCTCAAGGCGGACCTCGCCGCGCTGATGACAGATTCGCAGGATTGGTGGCCAGCAGACTATGGTCACTACGGTCCGATGTTTGTCCGCATGGCGTGGCATTCCGCAGGGACATACCGTACGGCAGATGGCCGTGGTGGTGCCACCTCTGGATCGCAGCGGTTTGCGCCTTTGAATTCATGGCCAGACAACGGCAATCTGGACAAGGCGCGTCGCCTGCTTTGGCCGATCAAACAGAAATATGGCAACCAGATTTCGTGGGCCGACCTGATGGTACTGACTGGCAATGTTGCAATGGAAACGATGGGGTTTAAAACCTTTGGCTTTGCTGGCGGTCGCGTGGACATCTGGGAACCCGAAGAAGATATTTATTGGGGCACCGAAGAAGAATGGCTGGCCACATCCGACAAACCGGGCAGTCGCTATTCCGGGGACCGTGAGCTGGAAAACCCGCTGGCTGCTGTTCAGATGGGCCTGATCTATGTGAACCCCGAAGGCCCTGACGGAAACCCCGACCCACAGCTGTCCGCAAATGACATTCGCGATACATTTGCGCGCATGGCGATGAACGACGAAGAAACTGTGGCCCTGACCGCTGGGGGGCACACCTTTGGCAAAGCGCATGGTGCGGGCGACCCGACGCTTGTCGGGTCAGAGCCCGAAGCGGCGTCGATCGAAGAGATGGGCCTTGGCTGGAAGAACGGTTTTGAAAGTGGCATCGGCGTGCACACAACCACGTCCGGGATTGAAGGCGCATGGACGCCAACGCCGACCACTTGGGACATGAGCTATTTCGATACGCTGATGAACAACGAATGGGAACTCACCAAGAGCCCCGCAGGTGCCAACCAGTGGAAGCCCGCCGGGGGTGCTTTGGCGCATGCTGTGCCGGATGCGGCGACAGGCGAAAAAATTCATGCGCCGATGATGACCACAGCAGATATGGCGATGAAGGTGGACCCGATTTATAACGCGATTTCAAAGGATTATCATGCGAACCCTGACAAGTTTGCGGATGCCTTTGCGCGTGCATGGTTCAAGCTGACCCACCGTGATATGGGGCCAAAGTCCTTGTATCTGGGCAAAGAAGTCCCTGCCGAGGAATTGATCTGGCAAGATCCCATTCCTGATTTGGATCATCCGCTGGTTGATGCAAGCGACATCGCTGATCTCAAGGGTAAAATCCTTGCCACTGGGGTGTCGATTTCCGAACTGGTGTCGACCGCTTGGGCGTCTGCTTCAACGTTCCGAGGGTCAGACAGACGGGGCGGTGCCAATGGCGCGCGCATCCGTCTGGCACCTCAAAAAGATTGGGATGTGAACGAGCCTGAAAAACTGTCCAAAGTGCTGGCAGCACTGGAAGGCGTGCAAGCAGAATTCAACGGTTCTGCTGCTGGCGGCAAGAAAGTATCATTGGCCGACCTGATCGTCTTGGGCGGCTGTACAGCTATCGAGAAAGCGGCGAAAGCGGCAGGTCACGATATCGATGTGCCCTTCTCGCCGGGACGCATGGACGCATCACAAGAGCAAACCGATGTGGAATCCTTCGACGTGCTGGAGCCTGAGGCAGATGGTTTCCGCAACTATCTGAAGGCCGGCTTTAGTGTGCCAACTGAAAAGCTTTTGATCGACCGGGCGCAGCTTTTGACACTGACCGCACCGGAAATGACGGTTTTGGTTGGCGGCATGCGTGCGCTGGGTGCCAACGCCGGGCAATCCAAAAATGGCATGTTCACAGATACGCCTGAGACACTGACCAATGATTTCTTTGTCAAAGTGTTAAGCATGGACACGGTATGGACGCCGACCGACGACAAAAAAGAGGTGTTTGAGGGCCGTGACCGCAAGTCTGGTGACCTTAAGTGGACCGCAAGCCGGGTTGATCTGGTTTTCGGATCAAATTCACAGTTGCGCGCCCTTGCCGAGGTGTATGCAAGCGACGATGCAAAGGAGAGATTTGTGCAGGATTTCGTGACCGCATGGACGAAGGTCATGAACGCAGATCGGTTTGATTTGGCCTAAACATCTGCGGCTGTCATAGGGCAACCGAGCAAGAATGAGGGCGGCGTTTCACGCGGGT
>NZ_JBHGAR020000026.1:0-38661 GCF_042611115.2 Sulfitobacter sediminivivens | reverse complement strand
GTTATCGCACCGTCTTGCGCGGGTGCATGTTTGCTCGGCGTCGACCAACGATTTTGAGACAATGAATGGGCACGGATTCTAGATAGAATTGGGTTGCTTTCGGACCTCGGAGGCAACAAAGCGTCTTGATTGAGGATTCAGGGTGTCAAGGGCAATCGCGGCCCGAAGCGGCCATTAATGCCGACTGCGGCCAATGGCGGCAACGAACCCTTCTTACCGACTTTCGGCGTTCCGGCGAACGTCCGGCTTAGGAAATCTGCGACAGAATTGAGGCCGTCTCGTGCTGTGCTTTTTCTATGTGACGTCTCATCGCGTTCTCTGCTGACCCGACATCGTCGCTCATAAGCGCATCGATGATTTTTTGGTGCTCTTGCCAAGAAGTTTCGGCGGAAATGCCTTGCCGAACGACGACACCCATAGCACGGCGAATGTGGTGCCAATTATTGCGCATTGCCGTGGCAATCGTTTCATTGCATGACCAATCGTAAATCATGGCGTGAAACTCAAAGTCGGTCTGGATCTGGAGCCTCAAATCTCCGGACTTCACAGCGCTCCATCCGCGCGAAAGCAATTCCTTTGAAAGCGCCTCTGCGTTGCCGGGTTTACGATGATGGGCCAAACGTACTGCGAAAGGTTCTACTGCGCTGCGGAATTCATAGATTGATCTAAATTGATCCGCACTGATCTGCGCGACCACGACGCCACGCTTACCAGAGTCTTCGACAAATCCATTCGCCTTTAGAATGGATATCGCACTATTGACGGGCTGTCGCGACACTTTGAGGCGGCCCGCAATGTCATCTTGGTTCAGCCGCTCGCCCGGATCGAACTCCCCCGCGCAGATGGCATTCAGCAAGATATCGTAGGTCTGTTCTGTCAGCGATTTAGGGAGGGCAATTTCATCCATCAACGGGCTCCTTGAATGGCTGCTTTTGGCCTGTTTGGCGGGAATTCTGGACTCCCTTTCTCATTTCGTATACGAAATACGAAATCGGTGTTGCAAGAGCTTTGGGAGGAAAACATGTGCGAAGTATTTGCGGGACAAGACCCTGAGCGGTATTCTAGTACGACGAGGCGGCTGCGTTTGAACGGGCAAAGCACGTCGATTCGCCTTGAGAACGCGTTCTGGGCAACACTCGATGACATTGCGGCACGGGACGGCGTGACAACGCCGATCTTCATCTCGACCTTGCATTCAGAGGTCTTGGAGCGACGCGGCGAGCCTGCCAACTTCACGTCATTATTGCGATGTGCTTGCATGAAATTCATGGAAATTTCCAAACAAAGACCGCCCAGCAGCATCGCTGCCGAGTAGTTCAAACACTGCCAAATAAAAATCTGCGCAGGTAGTAAGGGCATACTACCCGACCATCAGGCCTTCCAAAGTACCCTGAAATCCAAGTTAGAAGATTTCAGGAGAACGCAGTGGCCAAACAAATCCACTCAATGATCCGCGTCATTGACGAGGCGCGCGCAGTTCAATTCTATGAGACAGCTTTCGGGCTCAAGATCGCGGACCGTTTGGATTTTCCAGACTTTACCCTGGTCTATCTCTGCAACTCCGAGACTGAGTTCGAGCTAGAGTTGACAATCAACAAGGGCACGACCGAGGCCTATGATCTGGGCAACGGATATGGCCATCTGGCTGTTTCAGTCGACGATCTGGATGCCGAACATGCCCGTTTTGAGGCGGCAGGCCTTAACCCCCGAAATCTTGTAGAATTCGCGCCAGCTGGAAAGACCATCGCGCGCTTCTTCTTTGTTGCCGATCCCGACGGGTACCAGATCGAGGTGCTTGAACGGGGAGGTCGTTTCAAATGACATCAAAGGGAGGAACAATGATGTCCGATACGAAGAGCCCGAAGGGGCTGACACGTCGCCAACTGCTGTCGCGCGCGAGTGCTGCAGGGGCGTCTTTTGTGGTGGGGGCGGGCTTTCTGGCTGCACCAAATGGCGCTTGGGCGATGACGACAGACGCGCTCAAACCCGAAACCATGGCAAGCTTGGTGCAGATGGCACGCGATATCTATCCGCACGATCAGGTGGGCGACGAATATTACGTCATCGCCGTCAAGGGCTATGACACGGTGGAGGCAGCCCCTGGTATCGAAGAGGGAATCGCCAAGCTGAATGCCGCAGCTCAGGCCGCAGGGCATGACAGCTATCTCGCTGCTGGGTGGGAGCGCGACCGCGTCGATATTCTGCGTTCTATCGAGGATGACGGGTTTTTCCAGCAAATCCGCGGCGGTCTGGTGACCGGACTTTATAACCAAAAGGCCGTCTGGCCGATCTTTGGGTATGAAGGTGCCTCGTTCGAGTTCGGTGGCTACATCGAGCGCGGCTTTGACGACATCAACTGGCTGTAAGGAGGAGACAACAAATGACAGCTCCATTTGAACTATCCGACGACAGTGTTGTCGTCATTATCGGCACAGGCGCAGGCGGCGGTGTTCTGGCAAATGAACTTGCGCAAAAAGGCGTCAGCGTTGTGGCACTGGAGGCCGGTGGTCGCCACTTGCCCGAGGATTTTATCAACGATGAATGGGACAGCTTTGGCCAACTCGCATGGCTCGACCCTCGCACGACCAGCGGTGACTGGCGCGTGGCCAAAGACTTCTCGGGTCTACCGGCTTGGATCGTGAAATCGGTTGGTGGTACAACGCAGCACTGGGCAGGTGCTTCCCTGCGCTTTCAAGACCATGAGTGGAAAGCGCGTACGACCTACGGCGATGTGGAGGGGGCAAACCTTTTGGACTGGCCCATTGAGCCCGCCGAGATGGATCCGTGGTACACAATGGCCGAGGACAAGCTGGGCGTGACGCGCACAGGTGATCGTCCGGGTCTTCCGGGCAACAACAACTATAAGGTCTTTGAGGCTGGCGCGAAAAAGCTGGGCTATGAAGAGGTCCATACAGGGCGCATGGCGATCAATTCTGATGAAAATCGTGATCGTATGATGTGCCAGCAGACAGGGTTTTGCTTTCAGGGCTGCAAATGGGGGGCGAAATGGTCTGCCGGCTACGTCGACATTCCCGAAGGCGAAGCGACAGGCAATCTCGAAGTACGCTCCAACAGCCATGTCGCGCGAATATTGCACAACGAGGACGGCAAGGTCACCGGCGTCGAATACTTTGACAAAGACGGCAACTTGCAGATGCAAAAGGCGCGGATTGTCTGTGTTGCGGGCAACTCGTTTGAGAGCCCACGCCTACTGCTGAATTCGGCCTCCAAGATGTTCCCGAACGGGCTTGCCAACTCCTCAGATCAGGTAGGACGCAACTACATGCGGCATATGACCGGGTCGGTCTATGCGGTTTTCGACAAGCCGGTGAAGATGTGGCGCGGCACAACGATGGCTGGAATTATTCAGGACGAATCCAAACACGACCCATCGCGCGGTTTTGTGGGTGGGTACGAGCTTGAGACGTTGTCGCTGGGTCTGCCATTCATGGCGGCCTTCCTTGATCCGGGTGCGTGGGGACGCGAGTTCACATCAGCGCTGGATCAATACGAGAACATGGCTGGCATGTGGATCGTAGGCGAGGACATGCCGCAGGCCGACAACCGCGTGACTTTGAACATGGATGTCAAAGACCAACATGGCCTACCTGTTGCCAACGTGCATTTTAGCGATCATCCCAACGATGTCGCCATGCGCAAGCATGCCTATAACCAAGGCCAAGCTGTCTATGATGCGGTTGGAGCCACGCGGACCTTCCCAACGCCACCGTATCCATCGACCCACAATCTGGGCACCAACCGCATGTCGGAAAAGCCAGAGGACGGCGTGGTGAACAAATGGGGTCAAACCCATGATATCGAAAACCTGTTCATCTCGGACGGGTCTCAGTTCACCACGGGCGCTGCCGAAAATCCGACGCTGACTATTGTGGCGCTGGCGATCCGGCAGGCCGATCACATCGCTCGCGAAATTAGTGCAGGCAATATCTAAACAAGATGGCGGCACCTTTGGGTGCCGCCATTCCATTTGTGTCTATCTGGGTAAATCCAGTTTCATGCTGCGTCGCAAACTGCCGAGAGCAGACCTCGCTCCCTCTATCTCCGACGGCAGCTTCGTTCCACATTGCCGACCTTGGTGTTGAGCGCAGCGAATGTCGGCAATACGCCCATTTTGTTCTCTAATCCGTCAACACGCTTTCTCACTCTGCGGGCTGTTTAACGTCTGAGGTTGCCTTGGTTCTCTTCGAGCTCACTGGCTCATGATGGGGTTGGCTGGGTGTGGATCGGCAAGGTTGAAACCGCGATCAGATTGATAGGCTGCTCTGTCGCTACAAAATCGGCGCCGTGTCCCACGCCCTCCCTCGGGCGTTTTCCCGTGTGGGAACTGTGATGCAGGAATCCTCGTTGTTGTCGTTCTGGTAATTCTTACGCGATCTGGAAGTCGGTCTGATCGCGCATCATAGCATGCAGGATGATCGCCAGCCGCCTTGACAGCGCCACACGTGCCTTTCGCATTGTCGAACGTTGCCCAATGGCGAGCGCCCATGATTTGAGCTTCAACGGTGCTGCATATCGCGTGAGCATCACATTTGCAGCTTCGTAAAGCAGCGTTCTGACGCGAACGTCGCCATGTTTTGAGATGCTGCCGATGAAATCCACCTCGCCGGATTGGTGGCGCTTGGGAACCAGCCCGAGATAGGGTCCCACATCTCGCGAACGCTTAAAGCGTGCCGGATCATCTATGGCCGCTGCAAATGCCAATGCGGTTATCGGGCCAACGCCCGGAACTGTCATCAGGCGGGTGCAGACCTCTGATTTGCGGGTCATTGCTTTGATATCGCTATCGATGGCAGACACCGCAGTCAGTATCGCCTCGCGTGCCGCAAACAGGCCGCGCAACGCAGCATGCAGACCGGGAACGCCGGCGCTGACTTTCAAAGCAGCGTCTTTGAAGGCAGGCGACAGAGCGCGTGGCAGGCGGACACCAAACACGACGACAAGTCCGCGGATCTGATTATCGAGGGTCACGCGTTGGCCGACCAGTTTCTTGCGGGCGGCGATCAGCGACCGGATCGCATGAGCGGACAGCGATTTAACATGTGTCGGTTTGTAGAACCCCGTGCGTGCCAAATGCGCCAGGCCACGCGCGTCGTTTCGATCTGTTTTGTGCCCCGCCAAGGACTTCAGAGCCTGATAGGCTTGGCGGCTTTCGATGCAAACGACCGGGACACCAAGTTCCGTCAGGCCGTGGAAAAGCATTGGGGCCATCCTACCAGTCTCAAAAACAACCTTGCCGCAAATTGGACCATCGGCAAGAAACGTGGCAATCGCCTTCGGCGTCGAGGACGCTTTTCCCTCTCGGATAAGTACCCCTTCGTGATCAAGAATGCAGATATGCGTCTCTTCCATAGACACATCCAAACCAGCAAAATATTCCATTCGTCGGTCTCCCTTTCAATGACAAGTGCATCTAGAATAATAGGTGCGGTGGAGTGCTGATCCTGATTACGCCATGTTGAAAATTCTTAGGCCATAAATCCTTGGCAAAACCTCGTTGATTTTGCCACGTCTTTTTGTGCACCACCAACACCCGACGTTCGTGCGTAGCGCAGCATCCGGTAAAGGGGGCTCAAAGCGGTCATCTGGGCCTCTGCCGATGTAAGCTCGATCGGCAACGACCGCTTTGAGACTAATCCGGACATAACCAGATTCGACTTTTTGCGCCTGCAGCACCTTCGTCTCCGCGTTGGATGAGAATTCCATTCCCCCCAGCCAGCAGAAAAGCGGACATTGGTGCAATCCACAGCAAACTCGACAGGGGACTCTGACCGGGTTCCCGCGAATATTTCAGCTAACGAAAATGCTCCTACGGTCTGGAAATGCGCGCCTTTCAAGTCCGAACCTACTCAATCGCATCGACCTGAAAGTCCCCAATGCGATCCGATATCCTATCATAAAAATCAGCCAGCCCCGGCTCAATTTCAACGGCTATTGACCTGCATCGCTCAACGTCTTGTGTGGACCATTTTGCCCCGCGATTTCCCTTCATTGCAGCGAGCAAATCAGAATGGTGGCGTTGCAACCTCTGGAAGCTCTCCGATTGGCGGGTGTCACGACCTCCGACAACGAGAAATAGAAGTTCGCGCTTGTTCACGCCTTTCAATGCCACGGACCCACCTTGCAAAAGGGCCAGTTGATCGCGCGACGCCAGTGCCACGGTTTCGGAAATGACGATGTCATAGGCCAGGTGCCGACAGGCTGTTTCAATCCGTGACGCGACATTCACGACGTCCCCAATGGCCGTATAGTTGAACCGGTTTTGAGACCCGATGTTGCCAACACAAGCCTGTCCCGTTGCGCACCCGATCGCAATACCGATGGGAACTTGATGCCCCTCGCTCCTTACCGTGTTGAAATGCCTCAAAGAAGTACGCATCGCCAAAGCAGCATTTGCGCAATGGATTGGGTGGTTTTCGACACGGACGGGCGCGTTCCAAAATGCCATGACTGAGTCTCCAATAAATTTGTCGATCGTGCCGCTGTGGGCAAGAATGTCCTGTCCCAATGCCGTAAATAGTTCATTGAGTAGAGCCACGAGATCGGTTGCGGGCATTGTTTCGCTCAAAGGAGTGAACCCGCGAATGTCAGCAAACATGACTGTGAGTTCCTGGTTTTCGCCACCAAGCTGCAAGTCTTGCCCGCTTTCCTCAAGCCGTTCGAGAATTTCTGGTGCGACGTATTGAGAAAATGATCGCCGGATCGTGTTTTTTTCCCTTTCAGTCGCAAAATACAAAAACCCTGCCAGAATGCCAAAATTCACCATGCCGCCAACCAGTGGAAAGGTGGCGTCAAATAAAACAGTGTTTTGGGTGAATGCGACCCAACTCAACGCCAGGACGCTCGATGCCGCCACGCCGCCGGCAAGAAATGATGCCACTGCGCCAGAAATTGACATGACGCTGACGACAATCACCCCCAAAGCTATGAAAGCAACCAGTTCAAGTGCCGCGATGGTGTCGGATCGCTGCAACATTTTGTTTTCAAGGATTTGCTCGATCAACTGCGCGTGGATTGAAACACCTGGAACAGACTGACCCAGAGATGTTTCACGAATATCAACCAGACCCGCAGCCGAAGTTCCAACCAATATTATCCGGCCTTCAATTTCAGAACGCAACTGTTCATTGTCTTCTTCATCCAAAACGTCTGCGGCTGACAAATAGAGGCCTGGATTGTCTGGACGGTAATGCATCCAAACCTGGCCGATTTCGTCTGTTGGGATATCAAACGCACCGAGCGATACAGAGAGAACAATACCGCTTTCGTTCTCGGCACCTTCGACAAAAATGTTCTGTTCTGCGATCGCGAGACGCAGGGCTTCGATGCCGAGACCCGGAATTATCCCGGTTGGTCCTTGCCACAAAAGCGGAACCGTGCGCACGACCGAGATTTGCCCAGCCGGTGACACATTGATCCCGCCTATTCCGACAGCCGTTTCATTCAAAGGTGCCGCCAATGGCGTCCAAGACAAAGCCCGGGGCAGAAAAAGTCCTGGCTGGTCCCCTATTTCGATGATACCCGCCCGCGGCACTATTTGTATCGTCTTCAGATCTCGCCTTGCTGCGACTCCCAAAGCGACTGGCTTTCCTGCGATCGCATTGGAAAACCTCTGATCGTTGTCCAATTTATCGAGGTCGATTGCGTCCCGTAAATAACCTGCAAAAATCGGATCTTCCGCAAGGCGGTGCGGTGAATATCTGTCAGGCTCAGCAAAGAGTATGTCGAATGCAATCGAGGCTGCGCCATAGCCTTCCAGTTTTTCGACCAGTCGTGCGACTTTTGATCTGGGCCAAGGCCACTGGCCCAATTGCGACAAAGAGGCCTCGTCTATGTCCACCACGCGGACAGGCAGGTCGGCATCAAAGGTTCTGGGTGCCAGCCGTTGCAGGAAGTCAAAATATATCAGGCGTGATATTTCAACCGGATAGGGATCTGACACGCGCAATATGCACCCCATAAGTACAAGAGCAAAACCCAGCCCTCGAACAATCCATTTACGATTGATCCGGAGTGAATTTCCCGCCATCAAACCGCGCCTAGGGCTTTCATGAGATTAATTTCGCCTCCCCCCGGTATTGCCGAAATCGTTGTTGCCGCCACAATTCTTGGTCCCTTAGCCATCATCGGTGCCAGGGCCATTTTGCCCGGTGCTGCCGGAGTTGCCTGTGCCCTGACCGGGGCTGGAATTTTCGCTGTACCCTCACAATCCCTCAGAACTCTCTTCTGGAGCCGATGGCGGTTCCGGCGGGTCAGGGGCTTGTGGCTCAGGCTCAGTCTCAGGCTCAGGTTCTGGTTCAGGCTCAGGTTCAGGCTCGGTTCGTTCGATCGGCTTTGTGGGAGACGCTATATTGGCTCCCCGCGATGGCGGCATAAAATGCTGGCCGCAAGTCCCGACATTTGCGCGCAAGGGTTCACGAAGCGAGCGTTGAGAAATGATGAAGGGGAATCCATTGACAATAGTGCGTTCCGATTCCTCAACATTGCGTGGGGCGGCGACCTGACCTCGCGGTGATGTAGCGACAAGCTCGCATCTGCCTTTGACATTCCGACATCCACCACGCCCGCACATTCGTACCGATCCTTTCAGGAGCGCGAGCGATGTCTGACGCTGATTCAGCACCCAAAAATCGAATGTGGTACCTCTGATCCCCATGGTTGCTGTCGGGGTGGTGATCCTATAGGCGGACTTTTTGCTGTTTCCGGAAATGAACCTGAAACTGCCACCCAATGCCTTGACTGTAAAATTATTTGCTCGATTGCCACCGCGCATCATCGACACGTCCAGCACCATGCTTGCATTGGGTCCGACGGCAATTTTGGTCTGATCAGTAAAGATTAACTGGACAATTCCGGTGCTGTTGGTTCGGATCACGTCTCCGGATTCCACGGGCATACCAACGCGCAGCTTAACGTTAAGGCCACCTGTGGAAAGTGTCGCACCCGGATTGATCTCCAAAACTCTTCCAATTTCGGCAAAGGCTGCCGGAACACTCAAAAAGAGACAAAAAGAATAAATAATAAAAATGCATTTAATTCGAACATGCATATCAACCTCACTTTCCTGAGGCCCAAGCAGGTTCCTGTTTCGGCAAAATTACCTCATGGAACTACCTAGCATGATCGCTGCATCAACGGTTTTTTTCTAGTTTTCTTAAGATTATCATAATTCTACCGAGTTTGGCAATCACAAGACAACAAACAACATTAGATAAGATATTGAAAATGCACCGCTAATAGGTGTTATGCTCCTGCAAAAAGTCACTCTAGGTTGAAGTTGACAATGTGCCAAATTGGACCTCCACGAATTTCCGGTTGAACGCAGGCACACTTGTCCGTCTCGTTTTGTTCAACTGCTGTCCGATGGCGAGGCCGCGCTTGAGACTATCTATCTTGAGTGTCTGTATTTCGGGTAAAATCTGTCACTCGTATTGACCTACTCCCGATTGAGTCCGCTAATTTAGGTTAGCTCTGTTGAGGTTTTGGTCTTCCTTTGATCCGTCTACATATCCCGCCGTTATCATACCAGCGAGATTGGCATGCGGGCAGTTCTGGTTGAAGTAGGCGCTATCATATCACTACTTCTTTTCAATGAGTTTGCAGGTTTAAGACTGCAGTCCAAAGTGGGCAGGTCGATTTTATCATCGGCACGTGGTGACTTGCCTTATTCAATCACATCTATATCTTTTGACTTCTGTGAATTTAAGCGGGTGGATGGCCCGCCCTAAAAAAGCACCTGCTTTGGTGCATGGGAGGAACTATGAAAAAGATGCTGATCGGCACGCTTGCCGTGTCCACCGCCCTGCTGTCTCCGATGATGGCAATGGCGCAATCTGAAGTTCAGTTTTGGCACGCATTTACAGGACGCCTTGGCGAACTGGTAAAGGCTCAGGTCGAAGAATTTAACGCGAGTCAGAGCGATTATGTGGTCGTTGAAAGCCACAAGGGCAATTACTCGGAAACCCTGAATGCCGGAATCGCGGCATTCCGCGCGGGCGAGCAGCCTCATATCCTGATGGTATTTGAAGTCGGTACCGCAACAATGATGTCCGCGAGCGGTGCAACCAAACCGGTTTATGAGGTGATGGCTGAAAGCGGAGCAAGCTTTGATCCTGATGCCTATATCGGGTCGGTCAAAGGGTATTACACATCAACTGACGGTCAGATGCTGTCGCTGCCATTCAACTCATCGACACCGGTGCTTTGGGTGAACCGTGACGCGATGACGGCCGCAGGCGTTGATCCGGACACGGACCTGTCAACCTGGCAGAACGTGGGCGCGGTGCTTGATCAACTGAAGGCAGGCGGTGAAGAATGCCCGCTTGTGACCGCATGGCAAAGCTGGATTCACCTTGAGAATCTGTCAGCTTACCACGACGTGCCATTCGCCACTCAGGACAATGGCTTTGCCGGGCTCGACACCGAGCTTGCATTGAACGGCCCGGCGCAGGTTGCGCATCTGACGGCGATGGGTGAATGGGCCAAAGATGGCAAATTTATCTACACAGGACGGCGCAACGAGGGCGGCGCAAACTTCCGTGCCGGCGACTGTGCGCTCTTCACTGAAAGCTCGGCCGGTTACGCTGGCATCAAGTCAGAGGCGCAGTTTGCCTTTGATGTGCGTCCGCTTCCCTATTGGGAAGGTGTCGGCAACAGCCCGCAGAATACCATCATCGGCGGCGCGTCGCTGTGGGTCATGTCAGGTCATGAGGATGACGAGTACAAGGGTGTTGGTGAATTCCTGAGCTACTTGTCATCTTCTGATGTGCAGGCAAAGTGGCATCAGGACACCGGCTATCTGCCGATCACGAAAGAGGCCGGAGAGGCCACGCGTGCGTCCGGTTTTTACGATGCAAATCCGGGCACTGATATCGCCGTGATTCAGATGACCGCAAAAGAACCGACAGCCAACAGCAAAGGTCTGCGGCTTGGTTCGTTTGATCAGATCCGCGGGATCATCGACGAAGAGCTTGAAGCCATCTGGGCCGGTGACAAGACCGCGCAGGAAGCCATGGACAGCGCAAAAGAGCGTGGCGATGCGCTCTTGCGGCGTTTTGAGTCGGCAAACCGCTAAGACCAAATGAAAAAGGCAGGCCATCACGGCCTGCCTTTCTTGTCTGAGGGGGCATTGATATGGAAAAACGCGTCACGTTTCGCGGCTGGCTGCTTCCCATGCTTCTCATCGCGCCACAGGTCGTGATATCGGCGGTTTTCTTTTTCTATCCTGCGGGTCAGGCCATTTGGCAGTCGCTGTTCATCCCTGATCCATTTGGACTGTCCTCGCAATTTGTCGGTCTCGGCAACTTTGAGTTTCTGCTGAGCGACAGATTTTACCGCGCCTCTTTTGTGACCACCGCGATCTTTTCACTCCTTGTGACGCTATGCTCGATGGTGCCTGCACTTTTTCTGGCGGTGATCGCTGATCGGCTGATCAAGGGCTCCGGTGTCTATCGCACACTTCTCATCTGGCCCTATGCCGTCGCCCCTGCCATCGCCGGGGTGTTGTGGCTCTTTATGTTCAACACCCGCGTTGGCGTGATCTCATGGTATCTCGGCCAGCTTGGCTATGACTGGAACCATGTGTTGAACGGCGGCGAGGCGATGGGGCTGGTTGTCGTGGCATCGGCCTGGGGGCGGATCAGCTATAACTTTCTCTTTTTCTTCGCGGCACTGCAGTCGGTCCCACGCTCTGTCATTGAGGCGGCGGCGATCGACGGGGCGCACTTCTGGCGGCGGTTCTTCACAATTGTCCTGCCACTGTTATCTCCGACAACCTTTTTCCTTTTGGTCGTGAACGTGGTCTATGCGTTTTTTGAAACCTTTGGCGTAATACACACCATCACCTCTGGCGGGCCACAACAGTCGACAACTATTCTTGTCTACAAGGTCTTTTCCGACGGGTTCGTGGGTCAGGATCTTGGATCATCTTCGGCGCAGTCGGTGATCCTTTTGATCATTGTCGGGCTGCTGACTGTGGTTCAGTTCAAGTTCATTGAAAAGCGAGTACACTACTGATGGAGCGCGAAGTACATGGCATGGTTGAAAAACGCGGCTTGGGGCTTTGGCTGACCCACGTCTTCATGATCCTTGGCGTTCTGGTGATCTTCTTTCCGATCTGGCTGGCCTTTGTTGCCTCAACCGTGTCACAGCCGGAAATTGTCAGCCCTCCGATGCCGGTTTGGCCGGGTGATCAGTTTTTGAACAATTACTCAAAGGCGCTGTTTGCCGGTGTGAACGTGCCGGTGGCGACGATGCTCTTGAACAGCCTCATAATGGCCATGGGCATCGCAGTCGGCAAAATCGCAATTTCGCTGATCTCGGCGTTTGCCATCGTCTATTTCCGCTTTCCGGGCCGCAACATGTTTTTCTGGATGATCTTCCTGACGCTGATGTTGCCTGTAGAGGTACGGATCGTGCCGACCTTCGAAGTGGTCGCGAGCTTTGGCATGCTGAACAGCTATTCCGGCCTGATCTTTCCGCTGATCGCTTCGGCCACCGCCACTTTCCTGTTTCGCCAGTTCTTTTTGACAATCCCCGATGAATTGGCTGAGGCCGCGCGCGTCGATGGTGCACGGCCAATGCGGTTTTTCATTGATATTGTGGTGCCGATGAGCCGCACAAACGTCGCAGCGCTCTTTGTGATCCTCTTTATTTATGGCTGGAACCAATACCTCTGGCCGCTTTTGATCACCACAGATCCCGAGATGAACACCATCGTGATGGGCATCAAGCAGATGTTCCCGTCAGGTGATGATGTTGCCGACTGGCCGGTGATCATGGCGACGTCAATCCTTGCGATGATCCCCCCGGTAATCGTCGTTGTGAGCATGCAAAGGCTGTTCATTCGCGGCCTCGTAGACAGCGAGAAATAAGACATGGCGACAGTTACGCTCAAAGACATCAAGAAAAGCTTTGGCCCGACCGATGTGATCCACGGGATCAGCACCCACATCGAGGACGGCGAATTCATCGTTATTGTCGGGCCATCAGGGTGCGGAAAATCCACACTTCTGCGGATGGTTGCCGGGCTTGAAACGGTGTCGTCGGGGGATGTGTTTATTGGTGAAGAACGCGCCAACGACAAGGAACCCATGGACCGCGACATCGCCATGGTGTTTCAGAACTACGCGCTTTATCCGCATATGTCGGTGCGCCAGAACATGGGATACGGGCTCAAGATCGCGGGTCTGCCAAAGGGTGAAATCGACGCCAAGGTGCAAGAGGCCGCGACGCTTTTGCAGCTGGAAGCCTTGCTGGATCGCAAGCCAAAGCAGCTTTCGGGGGGGCAACGTCAGCGGGTCGCCATGGGCCGCGCCATCGTCCGTGAACCTGCGGTTTTCCTGTTTGATGAGCCATTGTCAAACCTCGATGCAAAGCTGCGCGTGCAGATGCGGCTTGAGATCAAGGAACTGCAGTCCAAGCTTGGCATCACCTCGCTTTATGTGACCCACGATCAAGTCGAGGCCATGACAATGGCAGACCGCATGATCGTGATGAACGCAGGGGTGGCCGAGCAGATCGGGACGCCGCTGGAGGTTTACGAGACACCGCGCACGTTATTTGCGGCGCAGTTTATTGGCAGCCCGTCGATGAACATTCTTGATGCGCAGGTGCAGGGCGGCAAGGTTTTGTTGAAAGATGTGCCGGTTGCCAATGCGACAGGACCTGATGGTGCTGTCAAACTGGGGGTCAGACCCGAGCACCTTGTGCAGGACAACCAAGGTGCCCTGAGCCTTGCTGTGCAGATGACCGAACCGCTTGGAGCCAATACGCTTTTCCACGGCAAATTGACCGATGCAGGAGCCGATTTTACCGCCAGCTTGCAAGGCGTTCATCCGCTGAGAGAGACCGGCAAAATCATGCGGTTTTCCATTCAGCCCGGTCAGGCACATATCTTTGATGCCGGCACCGGCCTGCGCCGCATATCCTGATCATGGCCAGATGTGGCGGGACAAGCACGTTTGTCGCTGGGGCTGGCCTGACATATCTCTGATAGGGGCAGGGGCGGCTGATACACGCGTGTTCGCCTGCCAAAGTATCGGGCCTTTGCCAAACCGACATTTCGCGTTAGCATCCTGAGCAACTGCTTAAAAAGACCGAAGCGATAAACCACTAAACTTCCATGCGTGCCGAGGGCTCGCCGATGGTTGTATATGGTTTGCCGGGCTATCGTCGGCACAAATAGTGAGGGCCACATACGCGTCGTAACCGGTCAAATTTTTGAAAATTCACGAAGCTGTTGTGCCTTGCAGCATCTTGGATGTGTGGGAGGCACAGTTCGACACCTGGTCAATTATGGCCTTAAACCGAGCTCAAATATAAGAGCAATACATGTTTCTGGGAGGAACAAATGAACCTTAGACCTGATCCAACATTTCACGCGACGGCCAAACTTGCGATGCAGGCACCTGTCGAGAACTATGGCTTTACAGTCATGCTCAGCCCTGATGGTTCTCAGTCAGACGGGATTGCCGTTGTCGATCTGAACCCAAAATCAGACACCTATGGTCAGATTGTTCATCAGGTGATCGTGCCCAACAAAGGTGATGAATTTCACCATTTCGGCTGGAACGCCTGTTCATCGTCATTGTCGCCGCTGTCGGGCCACGCATTTCTTGAGCGTCGGTTTTTGATCGTGCCCGGCATCCGGTCTTCGCGCATTTACATCATCGACGTGAAAGAGCCGTTGAAGGCGAAAATCCACAAGACAATTGAGCCGGAAGAGATTTTTGAAAAGACGGGGTATTCGCGGCCCCACACAATTCACTGCGGCCCTGAGGGCATCTATGTCTCAACCCTTGGCGGGGGTGGCCCAGACGGCACAGACGGTCCTCCGGGCATCTTTATCATGGATTGCGAAACCTTTGATATCATCGGCCAGTATGAAATGGATCGTGGCAAGCAAGACAAACACTACGACTTTTGGTGGAACTTGCCGCAGGACTATATGGTCAGCTCTGAATGGGGTCTGCCGCCGCAATTTGAAAACGGCATTGTGCCTGAGGACCTGTTGTCCAACAAATATGGTCACTCGATTCATTTTTGGGATTTGCGGGCGCGCAAGAACATTCAGACCATCGATTTTGGGGCGAACCACCAGATGGCTTTGGAAATCCGCCCGGCCCATGACCCGACAAAATCATATGGTTTCTGCGGTGTTGTTGTGGATACGACGAACCTGCAAGGCGCGATCTTTACATGGTGGCGCGATGACGATGGTGTCTGGCAATCCAAAAAGACCATCACAATTGATCCTGTGCCCGCTGATGCCGACGATTTGCCGGAGCTGTTGAAAGGGTTCGGAGCGGTGCCGCCGCTGGTCACAGACATCGACCTGAGCCTTGATGACAAATACCTCTACGTCGCCTGCTGGGGCCTTGGTGAGATGCATCAATATGACGTGTCGGACCCAATGAACCCCAAGCTTGCTGGCAAGGTTGAACTCGGCGGCATCGTCGCCAACCACAAGCATCCAAACGGCAAGGAGTTTGCCTATGGTCCGCAGATGGTCGAAATCAGCCGTGATGGTAAGCGGGTTTATTGGACCAACTCGCTTTATTCTACATGGGACGATCAATTCTATCCCGATGATGAGGGCGGTCAGATGGTCATGGCGAATGTCGGCAAAGAGGGTGGTCTGACCCTTGATAAGGACTTCTATATTGATTTCCCCAAGGGCTATCGCAGCCACCAGATCCGACTTGAGGGCGGCGATTGTTCAACCGACAGCTTTTGCTACCCGTCCGTCTAGGTGATTGACGACGTAATCTCGGTGACGGCCCTGTGGTGGGCCGTCATTTTTTCTGGGCTCTATCATGGCATCAATCCCGGTATGGGCTGGCCGCTTGCCGTTTCCGCCGCATTGATGGAACGCAAACACAGCGCCCTGGCCAGAGCCCTTGCCATGCTGGCGGCCGGGCATTTTTTGGCGATGATCGGTATTCTTCTGCCGTTTTCGCTGATGATTTTTCTTGTTCAGTGGGAAGTCGAAATTCGCATTGGTGCGGGTCTGCTTGTCATCACGATGGGTGTCTACCTGTTGATCAATCGACGGCACCCGAAATTTCTGGCGCGGGTCCATCCGGCGCGTCTGGCCCTGTGGTCGTTTCTTGCCGCAATGGCCCATGGTGCAGGCCTGATGCTTGTCCCCATATTCCTTGGGATCTGCGCGGTCGGGGCTGATGAGAACGGTCATCTTGCCGCTCAGGCATTGATGGGCAGCAATGTTTTGACCGCCTTCAGTGTCGCCGCTGTGCACACATTTGCCATGACCATTGCCGGCGGGCTGATCGCGGTGGTGATCTATTTCTGGCTTGGCCTGAAATTCATCTCAAAAACGTGGTTCAACCTCGACCTTGTCTGGGCGCTTAGCCTCATTGTTGTCGGCGCTTTCGGCATCTACGCTGCGTATTATGGTCATTGATTTCTGAAGGTCAGTGCCACGCTTCAATAATTATTTTCACACCCATCCTCAAAGGCGCAAGGGGTCTTGTATCTAGTTTGCCTTGGCACCTCGCCGCGATAATCTCAGACGGTTTCGGCTTCAATCACTTGCGCCAAAGTCTCAATAATCGTGTCAATTTCTTCTTCGGTTGATGTATAGCAGGGTGCGATCAGAACATGGTCGCCTGCTGTCCCATCTGCACACCCTTGTGAGGGGTAAAAGATCACGCCGGCCTGCATTGCGGCAGTTTGGATGCGGCCCGCCAAGTTACGTTTGACATCAAAGGGTGCTTTGGTCTCGCGGTCCTGCACCAGTTCAACAGACCAAAAAAGCCCGCGTCCACGAATGTTGCCCACATGGGCATGCTGGCCCAGATGGTCACGCAACCCTTTTTCCAACCGTGCGCCCAGCCGCTTTACATCGGCCAACAGATTGCGGTCCTCAATTTCCTGCATCACCGCCATAGCACCTGCGGTTGCCACCGCATGCGACATGTAGGTGTGTCCATTCCAAAGTTTGCCGCTGCCGTCCAGAATGGCGTTGATTACCTTTTCTGATGCCATCACGGCGGCGATGGGTTGGTATCCCGCACCCAACCCTTTGGCCATTGTTGTGATATCTGCGCAAATGCCTTCTTGCTCCAGCGCGTAGAGCGACCCGGTTCGGCCCATCCCGCACATCACCTCATCCGCGATGTACAACACGCCATGCGCATCGCAGATCTCGCGGATGCGTTTGAAATAGCCCGCAGGTGCAGGTTGGCTGCCCAACGAAGCGCCAACCACAGGTTCCGCGATAAAGGCGGCGACAGTTTCAGGCCCCATGGCCTGAATGCGGTCCTCCAACTGATTGGCCAGACGCAGGGCAAAATCCGCTTCAGTCTCGTCATCACGCTGCATGCGATAGGCGTATGCGGCGTCAATATGCTCCACGTCGATCAGCATCGCGGCAAAGGGCGCACGCCGGCCCGCGTGGCCGCCAACCGCCAATGCGCCAAGCGTATTGCCATGATAGCTCGGTGCGCGGGCGATAAACCGCGTGCGTGCTGTGTCACCCCGTTCGAGGTGATACTGTCGGGCCAGTTTCATGGCGGCCTCCATCGCTTCAGAGCCGCTGCCAAGATACATCACCCGGCCTTCGCCAGTGCCTTTCGGTGCCCGCGCAATCAGAAAATCAGCCAGTTTTTCCGCAGGCTCATTGGTGAACAACCCGGTATGGGCATAGGCTAAAATGTTCATCTGCGCGGTAACCGCTTCACGGACTGCCTTGTTATCATGGCCAAGGCAGGAGACAGCCGCACCACCGCACGCATCCAGATACCGTCTTCCCGTGTCGTCGATCAGGTAGGAACCTTTGCCTTTGACGATCGTGGGCTGATCAGCAGTCAGGCTGCGGCGTAAAACATGGCTCATCGGGATGTCCGTCCTTTGTGGTTCTGCAATACCATAGGAGAGAGACGCGCGTGTGCCAAACCATTACGCAGATCAATGGCTATTTGGAATCATTGCAATGGAATAGAAGATAAGGTGGGTTGACACAGGCGAAATTTATCCAAACGGTAAAAAAATAGAAATCAAAAGGGGGAATGACGATGAAGAAGAACCAAGCACTGACGATGACACGCCGCAAATTGATGGGCAGTGCCGCAGCTCTTGTTGGGGTGGCAGCCCTGATGCCACGCGCAGCCTTTGCCGCCGAACCGATCAAAGTTGCGGGCATATATACCGTACCCGTCGAACAGCAATGGGTCAGCCGCATTCACCAAGCCGCCGAAACAGCGCAGGCGCGTGGCGATATTGAATATACGTTCACCGAAAACGTATCGAACACCGATTATGCCCGCGTGATGCGCGAATATGCCGAAGCAGGCAATCAGCTGATCATTGGTGAAGTGTTTGGTGCCGAACAAGAAGCACGCGAAGTCGCGGCGGATTATCCTGAGGTTTCGTTCCTCATGGGCTCCAGTTTCAAAGAAGACGCAGCACTTGGCAATTTCGCGGTGTTCGACAACTACATTCAGGACGCCGCCTATCTGTCGGGTATCGTTGCGGGTGCCATGACGTCATCGGGCAACATTGGCATGGTCGGCGGTTTCCCGATCCCCGAAGTGAACCGTTTGATGCACGCGTTTATGGCGGGTGCGGCGGAAATGAACCCTGACATCAAGTTTCAGGTCAGCTTTATCGGGTCTTGGTTTGATCCGCCCAAGGCCAAGGAAACTGCATTTGCAATGATCGAAAATGGCGCTGATGTGCTTTATGCCGAACGCTTTGGCGTGTCTGATGCCGCACAGGAAAAGGGCGTTCTGGCCATCGGCAATGTGATCGACACGCAGTCAGAGTATCCTGATACAGTTGTGGCCTCGGCCATCTGGCATTTTGAACCAACGTTGGACGCGGCAATTGCCGAGGTCAAAGGCGGTACGTTCAAGGCGGCGGATTATGGCAAATATTCGTTTATGGCTGAGGGCGGATCGTCACTTGCGCCGCTGGGTACGTTTGACGGCAAAGTGCCGCAAGCGGCACTTGATCTGGTCGCGGCCAAACAGGCCGCAATCATGGATGGAAGTTTCAGCGTTGAGATCAACGACGAAGAACCAAAGTCTTCGTAGATGACACAAACACCGTCAGAGGCGCAGGTTGTCCTGCGCCTCGACAACATCACCAAACGCTTTGGCACCCTTACGGCCAATGACGCGATCAGTTTTGATTTGCGGCAGGGCGAAGTGATTGCGCTGTTGGGGGAAAATGGCGCGGGCAAGACCACGCTGATGAACATCCTGTTTGGTCATTACACCGCCGACGAAGGTCGGGTTGAGGTGTTTGGCCAGACATTGCCCCCCGGCAATCCACGCGCGGCACTCGCTGCGGGTGTCGGCATGGTGCATCAACATTTCACCCTTGCTGATAACATGAGCGTGTTGGAAAACATCGTGCTGGGCACCGCATCGCTTTGGCGAATGGGGTATCAGGCGGTTGCCGCACGCAAACGGATTTCGGCGCTGGTTGAGGATTACGGGTTGAACGTGGACCCAGATGCGCAGGTTGGCGCATTGAGCGTGGGGGAGCGCCAACGGGTCGAAATCCTCAAGGCGCTCTACCGCGATGCGCGCATCCTTATTCTGGATGAACCGACCGCCGTGCTTACCCCGCAAGAGGCCGATGATCTTTTTGCCACCATGCGCAAGGCCGTGGCGCTGGGACTGTCGGTGATCTTTATTTCGCACAAACTGCATGAGGTGACGGCGATCTCTAGCCGCGTGGTGGTGTTGCGGCACGGGAAATTGGTGGCAGAGGCGAAGACGGCAGAAACTGACCGACATGCATTGGCTGAGATGATGGTTGGTGCAGAGGTTGCAGCCCCGCAAGTGCGCGCCGCCAATCCCGGCAAGGAAATAGTGGCGCTTGTGGGTGTCAGCACGCCCAATATCGGAAGCGCGCCGGGGTTGCGCACGGTGGATTTGGATCTGCGCGCAGGACAGATCACCGGGCTGGCCGGGGTGTCGGGAAACGGGCAGGCGGCACTGGCCGATCTGATCGGTGGGTTGATCGCGCCTGCATCGGGGACGCTGCGCATCAAGGGCGCTTCGCCCAACGGTTGGACGCCACGCGCCGCACTGTCAGCCGGCATTGCACGGATACCTGAGGATCGCCACAAGACCGGGACGATTGCGGACTTTGATCTGACCGAAAATGCGGTTCTTGAACTTTATGCAAAACCGCCTTTCAGCCGCCGAGGCTGGATGAACTGGCGCGCCGCGCGGGATTTTGCCGAAAAGGTTATCGCAGGTTACGATGTGCGGTGCCCAGGGCCGGATACCCGTATCCGGCTGCTGTCAGGTGGCAATATGCAAAAGCTGATTTTGGGGCGCGTTCTTGAGGTCTCGCCGGATGTGGTCCTGGCCAACCAACCGGTGCGTGGCCTGGATATTGGCGCGCTGACTTATGTGCATGAACAACTGCTGGCTGCACGCGATCGCGGTGCGGCGGTTTTGCTTATCTCGGAAGATTTAGATGAGATTACGGCGCTGTCTGATGTGATCCATGTGATATCTGAGGGGCGCCTGTCACCGGGGTTTGCACGTGGGTCGTTGAGCCCGGCGGAATTGGGCGTCTGGATGGCGGGCCATGGTTTTGAAGCGCGAGACAATCATGCGGCTTGAACCTGTCGCCAACCCGTCATGGACGCGCACGCTGGGGTTGCCTGCGGTGGCCATCACGTCAACGATTGTCGCGGCATCCCTGTTGGCAATGATTGCTGGCGCGAACCCGTTTTCGGTGCTTGGCTTAATCATCAAAGGGGCGTTCGGGTCGAAATTTGCCACACTTGAAACGCTGAACAGGGCAACACCACTGATCTTTACCGGGCTGGCGGTGGCGGTCGCGTTCAAGGCCAAGCTTTGGAACATCGGGGCCGAGGCACAGCTTTATGTCGGCGCAGTGGTGACGGTGGTTATGGGGACGGGGGCGTTGGCCTGGCCTGCTGGGATATTGTTGCCCGCGACGGCGGCGGCTGCAATGCTGGCGGGCGCGCTGGTGCTTTTGGTGCCGACATTCCTCAAGACCCGTTTCGGTGTGGACGAAGTCGTCACGACCTTGTTGCTCAATTTCGTTGTGTTGCTGTGGGTGTCAATGCTGCTCGAAGGAGCCCTTAAGGATCCAATGGGATTGGGGTGGCCCAAATCTGCGCGGCTGATCGCCGAGGCGCGGTTGCCGCGCATGATTGATGGGTTGCGGTTGCACTGGGGGTTTGGTCTGGCGCTGCTGTCGGCAGTTGTTGTTTGGGTGATACAGCGCCGCACGACGCTGGGCTATGAAATGCGCGCGGTTGGTTTGAACGCCGACGCTGCGCGATTTGCTGGTATTCCGGTCAACGCCGTGCTGATCAAAACCGCGCTTTTGTCAGGCGGATTGGCAGCACTTGCAGGATTTTCCGAAGTGGCTGGCCTAAAGGGCAGCCTGACTTTGGATATCTCGCCTGGGTTTGGATACACCGGCATTATCGTCGCCATGCTGGCGCTGCTCAATCCCTTGGGCGTGGTGATCGCGGCGCTGTTCGTGGCGGGGATATTTGTGGGTGCGGACAGCATGAGCAGGGCCGCAGGTGTGCCGACCTATCTGGCCGATATCATGCTGGCCATGGCGCTGTTGATGATGGTGCTGGCGATCATGCTCACCCGGTTCAAGGTCAGGTGGCGTTGATGGACATACTCGACATCCTAATCTCGGCCAGCTTTTGGACCGCCGCGATCCGCATCGCGTCGCCGCTGATTTTTGCGGCGCTGGGTGAGTTGATCTGTGAACGCGCGGGCGTGCTGAACCTCGGGATTGAGGGGATCATGGTCGTCGGGGCCTTTGCCGGGTGGCTCACCGTTTATCTGGGCGGGGGGCTGTGGTTTGGCGTCGCAGTGGCGATGCTCTCTGGTATGGCGTTCGGCTTGTTGCATGGATTGCTCACTGTGCCCTTTGGATTGTCGCAACATGTTGTGGGTCTGGGGATCACGCTGCTTGCGACATCTCTGACCTATTATTGCTATCGTCTCGCTTTGCCAGAGGTCACGTCGCCGCCCAAGATCGACGCGTTTCAACCGTTTGAGATACCAATCCTGTCAGACATTCCTTTGCTCGGCCCGGCGCTTTTCAGCCAGACGCCACTGACCTATCTGGCCTTTGTTCTGGCGGTGGTGGTGTCTGTAGTCATGTACCGCACACCCGTCGGTCTGGCCGTGCGCGCCGCCGGTGAAAACCCGGCCGCAGTCGAGGCGCAGGGGCTGAATGTCACCGCGATCCGAATGGGCGCGGTCATGGTGGGCAGTGGGCTGATGGCCGTGGGTGGTGCGTTTCTGACCATGTCGGCGTTCAATTCATTCTTCTTTGAGATGATCAATGGGCGTGGCTGGATCTGCATCGCGCTGGTAGTCTTTGGGTCATGGAAACCGGGGAAGACGCTTTTGGGGGCCGTGCTTTTCGCGGCCTTTGATGCCCTGCAAATCCGGGTACAACAGACACCGTTGGGGGCCGATATTCCCTATCAGATATTCTTGATGGCGCCTTACATCCTGTCCATTCTGGCACTGGTCGTGATGTCGCGCCGTGCGCAGGTGCCAGCGGCGCTGATGGTGCCATTTAACAAAGGGGAACGATAGATGTTTGATCTGATCGTCAAAGGTGGAACCCTGCCGGATGGTCGGGTGACCGACATAGGCATTGCGGATGGCAAGATCACGGTCGTGGATCACCTCTCGGGTGCAGACGCTGCCGAGGTGATTGACGCGCAGGGCGATCTGGTCAGCCCGCCGTTTGTCGACCCGCATTTCCACATGGATGCCACGCTGAGTTATGGCACCCCTCGCATCAATGCTTCTGGCACGCTGCTTGAAGGGATCGGGCTGTGGGGCGAACTGAAACAAGTGATGACACAGCAAGAGGTTTATGACCGCGCTTTGGCTTATTGCGATTGGGCGGCGTCCATGGGGTTGTTGGCGATTCGCAGTCATGTGGATACCTGCGACGATCGACTGTTGGGAGTTGAGGCGTTGCTGGAGGTGCGCAAGGCGGTAGCGGGGTACATCGACCTGCAACTGGTCGCGTTCCCCCAAGATGGGCTTTTCCGCGATCCAACTGGGTTTGCGAATACGCTGCGGGCGCTTGATCTGGGCGTCGATGTGGTGGGCGGCATCCCGCATTTTGAACGCTCCATGGCAGACGGTGCGCGGTCGGTCACTGCTTTGTGCGAGATCGCGGCGGAACGTGGTCTGATGGTCGACATGCATTGCGACGAAACCGATGATCCGCAGTCGCGGCATATCGAGACGCTGACATTTGAAACACAGCGGTTGGGGTTGCAGGGCAGGGTGGCGGGATCGCACCTCACATCAATGCATTCGATGGACAATTATTACGTTACCAAGTTACTGCCCCTGATGGCAGAGGCTGAAGTGGCCGCCATTCCGAACCCTCTGATCAACATCGTGTTGCAGGGACGTCACGACACCTATCCCAAACGGCGCGGGTTGACGCGTGTAAAGGAAATGCAGGCGTTGGGCATCACGGTGGGTTGGGGGCAGGATTGCGTAATGGACCCGTGGTATTCGATGGGGACTGCCGACATGCTCGATGTGGCGTTCATGGGTCTACACGTGGCGCAGATGACATCACCGGACGAAATGCGGCGCTGCTTTGATATGGTGACAAATGTGAATGCGTCGATCATGGGGTTGCAAGACTACGGTCTGCGGGTCGGGGCCAAAGCGTCGCTGGTAGTGCTGGATGCGGGCAACCCGATCGAAGCGTTGCGTTTGCGGCCAGATCGGCTGTGCGTGATTGCGAAAGGCAAAGTGATATCGCGCCAGAACCGCAATGATGCGCGCCTTGAATTGACGGGTCGCCCTGCAAGCGTACGCCGCCGTCATAAGGCCCATTCCCAACCCAGCTAGCGGGCCGCAACCGCGACCCGGCGCGCCAGTGAAAACGCACCCTGCAAAGCGTTGCCCTGCGGTTCGCGCAGGTTCTGAATGTAAGGCGCGGACAGATACGGGGCATAACGCGGGCCAACACCACCAGACAGACAAAGAGCATCGCCGGGCCGAAACCCCAAAGCGTTCAGGCCGCATTCGACATACTGCGTACCCTCATTGAGGATCGACAGTGCGATTTTGTCACCCTTATCCGCTGCGCCAATGATCTCGGGCGCGAATTTGGCATAGTCACTTGGCTTTGCGGTATTGCTAAAAACAACGAGCTCATTACCTCCGCCATACCGCGCACAAACCTCATTGCTGAGCGGGCTGTGATCAATCAACCGGTCTTCCGCGAGCAGGATGCGCGTCAGCAACGTGCGGCCCAGCCATGCGCCAGATGCCTGATCAGACAATTGAAAACCCCACCCCCCCACGGTGGTCATTTCCTGTGCGTGTTGGCGCGCAATGATGGTGCCTGTGCCAAGCGCCAGCACATATCCGTCGTCGGTGCCCAGAACGCCAGCAACGGTGGTGGCACGGTCGCCGGTCACACGGCAGCGTCCGTAGGGAAGAGCGGCCTCGACCTGGCGCATTTCACCTTCGGTATTGGCCCCGGCAACGCCAATGTGCGCGACCGTTTGTGACAGATCAATACCGTCCAATTCTGCTGTGTGCAGGGCTTGGGCGATGGTTTCAGTGATATTGGCCACCGACCCCTCAAAGTTCGTGCTGACGTTCGACGGGCCTCCCCGCGTCTCGGCGATGATGCCAGCCTGAACAGTCCCCACAGCGGCCCTGCATCCGGTGCCGCCGCCATCCACAGCGATAAGGACGGTTTGATCTATTTCTGTCATACTGACCTTGACCTGTATTCTCAATTTCTGATGCGCTCACAACCTAACCGAACTTTTGTCCAGTGCAACGGACAACGGAGTGATTGATTTGCGTGCTTAATGTGTTATGTTAGCGCTAACGGATACATATATGCAATCGCAGATGCGTTGAGGAGACAAAGAAGATGACCACAAAAATCGCAATTAATGGCTTTGGCCGCATTGGACGCTGTGTTTTGCGGGCCTTGGTCGAAAGCGGCTTTGAAGGCATTGAAGTGGTTGCTATCAATGATTTGGCCGCCCCAGAGACCTTGTTGCACCTGCTGAAATACGACAGCGTGCATGGCCGCCTGAAAGGCGAGGCCAAGCTTGATGGCGACATGTTGCATGTTGCGGGCCAGGCGATTCGCTTGACTGCTGAACGCGATCCGGCAAACCTGCCATGGGAGGATGTGGACGTGGCGTACGAGTGTACAGGGTTCTTCACCGAGCGTGACAAGGCCGTCGCCCATTTCGAGAATGGCAGCAAACGCGTGCTAATATCTGCACCCGGCAAGAACGTGGACCGGACTGTCGTATATGGCGTCAATCACGCTGATCTGACGGCGGAAGATAGGATCGTGTCAAACGCGTCTTGCACGACCAATTGCCTTGCTCCTGTGGCCAAGGTTCTTGACGATGCCTTCGGCATTGAAACCGGGTACATGACCACAATTCACGCCTACACCGGTGATCAGCCCAGCCATGACAGCGCGCACCGCGACCCCTATCGGGGCCGTGCGGCGGCGCTGTCTATGGTGCCAACGTCAACAGGGGCGGCAGCGGCGATTTCACAAGTCATCCCGCACCTCAAAGGCCGGCTTGAAGGGTCAGCTGTGCGCGTCCCGACCGCGAATGTATCGCTTGTTGACCTTGCCTTTATGCCGTCGCGCCCTGCGACAGTGGAGGCTGTGAATGCAGCCATTGAAAAGGCGGCCAATGGCCCGATGAAAGGGGTCCTGGCCTATGAAACGGATCCACTGGTATCTGTGGATTTCAACCATGATAGCCATTCTTCCAGCTTTGCCGCGCCACAGACCAAGGTAACGGCAGGCGGGATGGTCCGTGTGGTCAGCTGGTATGACAATGAATGGGGTTTTTCGAACCGTATGAATGACACGGCCCGTCTGATGGGCAAACTTATGACATCCGCCTGAACCAATACCAAAGCAGCGCCTGATTGGAACTGATATGCTGAATGAAACAATTGCCCGCGTTACGGACCGGATTATTGAACGCAGTGCCGAGGGCCGCAGTGCCTATCTGACACGGATGCGCCGCGCGGCCGATGATGGCCCTGCGCGCGCACATTTGTCGTGCAGCGGTCAGGCCCACGCCTATGCCGCAGCAGGACCCGATCAGGCGGCACTGGCGACCAAGTCGGCTGGCAATCTGGGAATCATCACAACTTACAATGATATGTTGTCGGCCCATCAGCCGTTTGAGCGGTTTCCCGAATTGATCCGCAATGCGGCGCGCGCAGTGGGCGGCACGGCGCAGGTGGCGGGCGGCGTGCCTGCGATGTGTGATGGTGTTACCCAAGGTACGGCCGGGATGGAATTGAGCCTGTTTTCGCGTGACGTGATTGCAATGGCCGCCGGTGTCGGTCTAAGCCACAACACCTTTGACGCGGCTGTCTATCTTGGCGTTTGCGACAAGATCGTGCCGGGGCTGGTCATTGCCGCCCAGGCCTTTGGCCACATCCCTGCGATATTTCTGCCTGCCGGTCCGATGGTGTCGGGCATCAGCAACGATGAAAAAGCCAAAGTACGTCAACATTTTGCCGCGGGTGAAGTCGGGCGCGAAGAATTAATGGCCGCGGAAATGGCTGCCTATCATGGGCCGGGCACCTGCACGTTTTACGGCACGGCCAACACCAACCAGATGTTGATGGAGTTTATGGGGCTGCACCTGCCGGGTGCGTCATTTGTGAACCCGAACACCCCCCTGCGCGACGAATTGACCATCGCGGGCGCACAGCGTGCACTGGCGATCAGCCATCTGGGCAACAGCTATACACCCGTCTGTGATGTGCTTGATGAACGCGCCTATGTGAACGGCATCGTGGGTCTGCATGCCACGGGCGGGTCCACCAACCTTTTGATCCATCTTGTCGCGATGGCGCGCGCAGGCGGTATCATGCTGGATTGGCAGGATTTTTCTGACCTTGCGGAAGTGACACCGCTTTTGGCGCGGGTCTATCCCAACGGGCTGGCGGATGTGAACCATTTTCACGCGGCAGGCGGTCTGGGCTATATGATTGGCCAATTACTAAGCGCGGGCTTGCTGCATGAAGATGTGACAACAATCGCTGGCAAAGGCTTGGAGCGTTATACGCAGGATCCCAAATTGATGGACGATCAATTGTCCTGGGTGGCCGGTCCGACCGAGACATTGAACGACAAGATACTGCGCCCCGCAACCGACCCGTTTCAGCCCACAGGTGGCCTCAAACGTCTGGATGGGTCACTGGGTGCTGCGGTAACAAAGGTGTCCGCCGTCAAGCCAGAACATCATGTGGTTGAGGCCCCGGCGCGGGTGTTTCACGATCAGGATGCAGTCAAGGCGGCCTATCAGGCAGGTGAGTTTAACAGCGATGTGATCGTCGTGGTCCGCTTTCAGGGGCCCAAGGCCAACGGAATGCCCGAGTTGCACAGTCTCACACCGGTTCTGGCAAACTTGCAAGCGCGTGGTCTTAAGGTCGCCCTGGTCACGGATGGGCGCATGTCGGGTGCATCCGGCAAGGTACTGTCGGCCATCCACGTCTGCCCCGAAGCAGTGGACGGTGGCCCGATCGCGCGGATTGCGGATGGTGATGTTCTGCGGGTCGATGCCCATGAGGGCCGGTTGGATATTATCACTGAGGGTGTGTTGGACCGCCCACTTGTGACTGCTGACCTCAGCGGCAATGAATACGGGCAAGGGCGCGAGCTTTTTGCCAATTTCCGCGCCTTGGTGCGTTCTGCTGACACTGGCGCAAGCTGTATTTAAGATTACCCAAAAGGACACGTTATGCTTCCTCACGACGCAAGCACCGCCACCAAAAAGATATGCGCATTGGCCCCGATCATACCGGTTCTGGTCGTCCATGATGTGGCCCACGCCCGGCCGTTGGCCGAAGCATTGGTTGCGGGCGGTTTGCCGGTTCTTGAGGTAACATTGCGCACCGAGGCGGCATTGGCGGTGATTACCGAAATGGCCAAGGTTGAAGGGGGTGTTGTGGGCGCTGGCACTTTGCTAACGCCTGATGATGTCAAACGGGCGAAAGATGCCGGGGCCACGTTTGGTGTGTCACCGGGTGCCACGGACAGGCTTTTGACGGCCTGCGAGGATGCACATCTGCCCACCCTTCCCGGTGCCGCTACGGCGACCGAAGCGATGCGCTTGCTTGAGCGCGGATATGACATGATGAAGTTCTTTCCGGCCGAGGCATCAGGCGGTGCACCTGCGTTGAAATCGCTCGCATCACCGTTGCCCCAGATCAGCTTTTGCCCAACCGGCGGCGTCAGCATGGCAAACGCACGCAGCTACCTTTCTTTGCCGAATGTGGCCTGCGCTGGCGGGTCATGGGTGGCACCGGATGCCCTTGTTCAGGCGGGCGATTGGGCGTCGATCACTGAACTGGCCCGCGCAGCAAGCCAATTGAGCCGCGACGCCTAAGCTCAGGTCCAAGGCCAAATTCCGCAAGACAAAGGACCCGATTTTGCGCTATGCGGAACATTTAGGCGGGGGAAAGACGGGCGATGGAAACACGCATAGATCTGGTCATTTTCGATTGTGACGGGGTCTTGATTGACAGCGAAGGGTTGAGTGCTGAGGTCTTGCTCGGGGCCCTTGCAAAGTTGGGCGTCGTCATTGATTTTGATTACATCTGCACAAATTTTATGGGGCGTAGTTTCCCCACGGTCGCGCGTGACATTCAAACGACATTTGCTGTGGATCTGCCCGGCGATTTTGAACAGCAATATCGTCACGAACTTTTGGCCAAATTCGCGCAGCGATTGACCCCCACCAAGGGCGTGACGGGCGTATTGGACAGGCTAACTACCAGGTGCTGCGTTGCGACGTCAAGCAGTCCGGAGCGGGTATCCAATTCGTTGAATATCGTAGATTTGGCCCGTTACTTTGGACAAAATGTCTTTACCGCGTCGCAGGTCGCCCATGGCAAACCCGCACCAGATTTATTTCTGTATACGGCAGAGAAGATGGGCGTTGATCCAGAACATTGTCTGGTGATCGAAGACAGCCTTCCAGGGGTTGAGGCAGCGCTTGCGGCAAATATGCGTATATTCCGCTACACGGGCGGCGCGCATTTGGCGGGGCGGGTCTTAAAGCACGCGGACTATGTGCGCAGCTTTGAACATTGGCCCGATCTGCGGGCACTGGTCCCGTCGATTTTCACAGCCAAAATGCCTGTTTGAAATGCCGCGACCTTTATAGCGACGCGGCGGCGCGGCTGGCCTGATCATATTGACCAGACATGGTGCGCAAGCTCGCCGCGATCTGGCGTAGATCTTCACCGCTGATGTCTGTGCGGGGCAGGCCGTCGATAAAGCAAATCTGGCGAATATTCCGGTAGGCTTCGCATAGTTCAGTGCCCGCTTGAGAGGTCCGATAAAATACTTCCTTTCCGCGTTTGTCCGCCTCCAACAGTCCGGATCTCAGCAGCTTTCGCAACGCGTAATTGACGGTGTGTGTGTCTTCAATATTCAGAATGAAACAAATATCAGTCAAACGCTTTTCACGGCCACGGTGATTTGTATTGTGCAGCACCAATATCTCAAGCGGGGTAAGGTCAGGGTTCCCCGCTGCCGCCATGCAGCGTGACATCCAGCGGGCAAAGGCGTTGTAGGCGATAATCATTCCGTATTCGAGCTCGGACGCCTCCCATCCCTCACCTTCGGCAAGGTGTCTTGACGAAACGATACGTCGGTCAGGCAAAGGTTTTCGTGAGTTTGACATGGAGACTCCGATCGAGAATTCAGATACAGAACGCTATCATTTTATCGGTGATTTACAAGCGATTGAAGGGGTATGGCCTTCGGGTGGTGGCAATATTGTTGGGCGTAAGGGGCCGATGTCCGAGCAAAGGTATAACCTTACCTTGAGTCACTCTTTCGTACCAAGGATATCGGCGCTGACTGCATTTAGTGGGTGAGGGTCAAATGCCTACCAGATATTGAATCCGGGACGTATTCAGAAAAAAGGCCATCGTGAAATTGCAACACACTGGAATCTGACGCAAATTTGAACTTCCCTGATTCGTGCGGCTTTGTTAACGTGCTCATAATAAAAAGAAGAGGCAGGCAGAACGAGCAATGAAAACGGGCTTTAAGGGCACGTTTGTCATCAGCTGGTCGCAAACAGAAATAGACGGCCTTGATGCTGCGCCGGTGCAAAACCTCAATGTGGGTGCTGCGTGGGCATGGCGGGGCGATGCCATCCGGGTGGATGGACCTAATGACGTGTTGCGGCTGGATCAGGCAGACGAAGCAGAGAATCTACGCAAACGCGCCGCGCGCATGGTCCACCGTCTGGTGGGGGCTGCCCTTGATCAGAGCAAGCCGACTTTGCATCCGGAGCGGATCGACCCTAAAGACCAGCCGCCAATCATGGATAACAGCTTTGTCGTAACAGACGGTGGCAAAAGCTATACCGTAACGCTGATCGACGTTGGGGGCGGATCACAGCCCCTGCTGATGTTCCTTGACGAAATTCCCCCGCGCAATGCGGATCTTTGGGTCGTGCACCATACACTTGGGTCGAGCCCCGGTGAATCGATGTCCGCGGGCAGCGGTGGTGTGATTTGTTTTACCCCCGGTACGCGTATTCGCACGCCAGACGGGCTGACCCTGATCGAAGACCTGCGCGAAGGCGATCGCATTCAAACCAAAGACAATGGCGCACAAACAATCCAGTGGATCGGAAGCCGCAACATGTCGGGCGCACGGCTTTTTGCTATGCCAAAACTGCGGCCAGTCCGATTTGATGCGGGCGTTTTGGGCATCGATTGCCCGGAAGATGATCTGCTTGTTTCACCCGAACACCGTGTGGTCGTGAAAGGCGCAGTGGCTCAGGAATTGTTCAATACATCCGAAGTCCTTGTCGCCGCCAAAGATCTGATCAACGGCAACAGCATCCGCGTCGATATGAAAGTGCGCGAAGTGACTTATATCCACATGCTGCTGGATCAGCATGAAGTGGTCTGGGCAAACGGCGTGGAAACAGAAAGCTTTCACCCTGCATCAACCGCCCTCAGCACGCTGGATGATGCGGATCGCGCACGTTTGCTGGCGGCTCATCCAGAGTTGGAATTTGACCCCCATACCTACGGACGTTTTGCCCGTCGGCATTTGTCGTCTTCGGAAGCCGCGATCTTGACCCACGCAGCGTGACACGCGAATTTGCCTAACTGTTCGGCTGTACCAAAGCCTTGATTATGGCCTTTGCACTTTCACTGCTCCAATCCGCATCGCCCTGCAGGCGCGCGACTTCGCGGCCCTCCGGGTCCAAGATCACGGTGATTGGCAGGCCGAATACACCCATCTGGCTGGCCAGTGCCTGTTTTGGGTCTTGGTGGCGGGGCAGGCTGTCGATACCGGCATCGGCAAAAAAGCGGGTGATGCCTTCGGGTGAATTGCGACCGGTGGCGATCGTCAGCACCTGAAACATATCGCCGCCGAATTCCTTTTGCAGCGCCTCTAGTTGTGGCATCTCCTTTCGGCATGGCGCACACCACGTGGCCCAGAAATTGAGCAGCACATATTTGCCGCGATAATCAGCCAGCGAGCCTTTGCCGCCACCGTCCTCAAGATCAAAGGCCGCATCGGACGTGGCAATCGGTGTTTCATGCACGATCAGTTTTTTCATATCCCCGTCGCGCAAGCTCAGGATGTCCGCGCCCGCAGCAGCGACGGGGTTTGCACCTGTCACAAGGGCCGTATACACGAACGCCAACACCAAATTCTTCATCTGTCCCTCCGAGGGTTTAAAATGACTGACACGACCTCAAACAAAATGTGGGGCGGCCGTTTCGCCGCCGGGCCGGACGCGATCATGGAGGCAATTAACGCCTCGATCGGGTTTGACAAGCGGATGGCCGCACAAGATATCGCCGGATCGCGCGCCCATGCCGCCATGTTGGCAGCCACAGGCATTATCACTGATAGCGATGCGGACGCGATACGGGAAGGCTTGCTCACGATCTTGTCAGAGATCGAGGGCGGTACTTTTGAGTATTCGACAGCGCTGGAGGACATTCACATGAATGTTGAGGCGCGGTTGAAGGAAGTGATTGGTGAACCTGCCGGGCGTCTGCACACAGGTCGGTCGCGCAATGATCAGGTTGCGACGGACTTTAAGCTGTGGGTACGCGATCAATTTGATGCCGCTGACGCAGGCCTCGTCGCACTTATTCAAGCGCTCCTCGGTCAAGCCGAAGCGGGTGCCGATTGGGTGATGCCCGGTTTTACGCATCTGCAAACTGCACAGCCCGTCACATGGGGGCATCACATGATGGCCTATGTCGAAATGTTTGGCCGTGATTTGAGCCGGATGCGGGATGCGCGCAACCGAATGAACGAAAGCCCGCTAGGTGCTGCGGCTTTGGCAGGTACGTCGTTTCCAATTGATCGCGATCAGACGGCACAAGCGCTGGGTTTTGACCGTCCATCCGCCAACTCGCTTGATGCGGTGAGCGACCGAGATTTTGCGCTCGAATTTCTGGGTGCGGCCAGCATCTGTGCCATGCACCTGAGCCGCTTTGCGGAAGAATTGGTGATCTGGTCGTCGGCTCAGTTTAGATTTGTGGCCCTGTCGGATCGTTTTTCCACCGGGTCCAGCATCATGCCGCAGAAAAAGAACCCCGATGCGGCGGAGCTGATCCGTGCAAAGGTGGGTCGCATTTTCGGTGCCAATACCGCGTTGATGATGGTGATGAAGGGCCTGCCGCTGGCCTATTCCAAGGACATGCAAGAAGACAAAGAACAGGTGTTTGACGCCGCTGACAACCTCATGCTGGCACTGGCCGCAATGGAGGGTATGGTGCGTGATATGAACGCGCAGCGTGAAAACCTGGCGGCGGCGGCGGGCAGTGGATTTTCCACTGCCACTGATCTGGCTGATTGGCTGGTCCGGGTGTTGGGCCTGCCGTTTCGCGATGCGCACCACATCACCGGAACGCTGGTTGCGATGGCAGAAAGCCAGGGTTGTGATCTGCCGGACCTGACGCTGGATCAGATGAAATCGGCCCATGTTGATATCACCAGTGACGTTTTTGACGTCTTAGGCGTGGAAAATTCCGTAAACTCGCGTATGTCTTATGGAGGAACGGCCCCTGCCCAGGTGCGGGCGCAGGTCGCAAGGTGGAAAGGTATTTTGGCATGAAATCAGTTCTCATTGTCGGTGCTGTTCTGATGCTGGCGGCCTGTGGCGTAGACGGCGAACCGATTTATCCAACCGCAAGTTCTGCGGTCACCCTGTCCAACCACGGTGTTTCCGTTGGCACCAATGTGGCACTGAACCAAGGACCGCTGTCGGTGTCATTGGGCCTCGGTTTGTGACGCGTTTTGCCATCGTGACCTGCCTTCTGGGATGTGTTGCCGCCTGCACAGGGCCAAGCGCGTCTGATGACGGGCGTATGCGTGAGATAAGCACGCGTCATGTTCCAGAGCCAACCACCCTCGGTGTCCATATTTCAGGACAGGTGATTGTTGGCGTTTCAACAGTGAACTGAGATGTCGATATTGCGCATGACATACCTTGCCCTCGCGCTTTGGGGTGCGATCCATCCAATGTATTATTTTGTGCAATGGTTCCAGACCAATGGCTTTGACATCATGGCGATGGTCGACGCGTGGCACGCAAACGCCGCGTCAAGCGGGCTGGTCTGGGACCTGACCATTGCGGCCATCACCTTGACAGTGTGGATTCTGGCCGAGGTCGCTGTGCGGCGCAATTGGCGGGCCCTGATTGCCATCCCCGCCACGTTCTGTATTGGGGTAAGTTGTGGTCTGCCGCTTTATCTTTTCTTGCGGACGGCAACGGTTCGTTAGGTCAGAATTGAGTATTTGGGGCGAAAAGAAGCATGGATCATTTTCTGTATCGCGACGGTGTACTGCACGCCGAAGACGTCGCAGTGGCCGAAATTGCAGCGGCGGTTGGCACGCCGTTTTATGTGTATTCGACCGCGACCCTGCTGCGCCATTTCAAGCTTTTTGATGAGGCATTGGCAGGCATGGACCATATGGTCTGCTATGCAATGAAGGCCAATTCAAACATCGCTGTGCTGCGCACTTTGGCACAGGCCGGGGCGGGCATGGATGTGGTGTCCATCGGAGAATACCTCCGCGCCAAGGCGGCGGGTGTGCCGGGTGACCACATTGTATTTTCCGGCGTGGGCAAGACGGCGGATGAAATTCGCATGGCCTTGCAGGGCGGTATCCGCCAGTTCAATGTCGAAAGCGAACCCGAGATGATGGTGCTGAGCAAGGTCGCGCAGGAGCTGGGTACAACCGCGCCCATCACCATTCGTGTGAACCCGGACGTCGACGCCAAAACCCATGCGAAAATCGCGACGGGAAAATCCGAGAACAAATTTGGCATTCCCATTGCCCGCGCCCGGGAGGTGTACAGCATGGCGGCGGGTCTGCCCGGTCTTGAGGTGATTGGCATTGATGTCCACATCGGCAGCCAACTGACCGACCTTGCGCCCTTTGAGCAAGCCTATCTGAAAGTCGCAGAGTTGACAGAAACGCTGCGCGCGGACGGGCATACCATCAACCGTCTGGATTTGGGCGGCGGCCTTGGCATCCCATACCAGCATTCCAATGCCGCCCCGCCCTTGCCCACGGATTACGGCGCACTGGTCAAGCGGACGCTCGGGCATCTGGGCTGCGAGATTGAGATTGAGCCGGGCCGTCTGATTGCGGGCAACGCCGGCCTGATGGTCAGCAAGGTCATCTATGTCAAATCAGGCGAAGACCGCGATTTTCTGATCCTTGACGGCGCTATGAATGATCTGATCCGTCCGGCAATGTATGACGCGCATCACGATATTATCGCGGTAAACGAACCTGCGCCCGCAATTGAATACCAACCCTATGACATCGTCGGACCAATTTGCGAATCCGGTGATACGTTTGCCAAGGGGCGCATGATGCCGCCCCTGGTTGCCGGTGATCTGGTCGCGTTTCGTTCTGCTGGGGCTTACGGTGCGGTGATGAGCAGTGAATATAATTCACGCCCGCTTATCCCCGAAGTCTTGGTGAAAGATGATCAATTTGCGGTTATCCGCTCACGCCCGACCTTTGACGAAATGATAAATCGAGATACCATCCCTGAATGGCTTTGACAGCGCCTTGCTGAAAGGCTTTGCTGAAAGGCAACGGGAGACGGCCAAAATGACCTCATTTACCCCCAACGATCTGCGGCGCGGGCTGGCGATTTTGCGCTGGCCGCTGCGGTTGACGCGGGTGGGTATGTTGGCGGAAAGTCTGGTCAATTCGCTTTGGCCCTTGATGACCGTGTGCCTGCTGGTGCTGGCTGCGTTGATGTTGGGCCTGCAAGATGTTGTGATGATCGAAGTGGTCTGGGCGGGTGCGGTGGCCGCTGCTGTCGCTGCTTTGGGTGCCCTTATCTATGCCTTGCGTCGTTTCCGTATACCGTCACGCAACGACGCGATGGAGCGATTGGATCGCAGCCTGCCGGGACGTCCCATTCAGGCGATGATGGATGATCAGATCATTGGCGAAGGGGATGATGCGTCGATGGCGGTCTGGCGTACTCATAAAGCACGTATGATGGCACGTGCAGCCCTTGCGCGTCCGGTGCCTGCGGATCTGCGGGTCTCGCGCCGCGATCCCTATGCACTGCGATTTGTCGCTGTGTTGGCCTTTGCCGTTGCGCTGTTGTTTGGATCAATCTGGCGGGTCGGATCGGTTGCTGACATGGCACCTAGCGGTGGCGGGCTTGCGAACGGTCCGGTATGGGAAGGCTGGGCAGAACCGCCGCGCTATACCGGCAAGCCAACACTTTATCTGAATGATCTGGCCGAAGGGGCCATCGATCTGCCCAACGGGACATTGATCACGTTGCGGTTTTATGGCCAGGTCGGTGCGCTGACCCTGTCAGAAACCGTGTCGGGCCGCACCTCAGATGTGCCCGCTGCTTCTGATGCTGCACAGGACTTCACGGTGTTGCAAGACGGCACAATCGCGGTTGATGGCCCCGGCGGACGCCATTGGGAGATCGCAGTGGTTGAGGATCTGGCACCGGAAGTCGACGTGCTTGGCCCACCTGAAGTTTCTGCACTTGGCGAAATGCGGCTGCCTTTTGCGGCGCGTGACGATTACGGCGTCGAAGCGGGCGAGGCGCGGATCATCCTTGATCTGGCAGCGGTTGACCGGCGCCATGGTCTGAGCCTTGATCCCGAACCCCGGTCTGAGGTGATCGTGGCACTGCCGACCCCAATTGCCGGTGACCGTGCGAATTTTGAAGAAAATCTGACGGATGATTTCTCAAAGCACCCTTGGGCGAACCTGCCGGTCAAGATCAGCCTCTCGGTTCTGGATGCGGCAGAACAACAAGGTGATGCTGTGCCAACTGACCTCATCCTGCCGGGGCGCAGGTTTTTTGATCCGACTGCAGCGGCGGTCATTGAAATGCGTCGAGATCTTCTGTGGTCACGGGCCAATGCACCACGCATGGCACAGATATTGCGCGCCGTTTCCTATCGGCCGCAAGACCTGTTTCGTTCAGAAACGACTGAATTGCGTCTGCGCAAAGTAATCAGGCATTTGGAAATTCACACCCGGTTTGGGCTGAGCGATGATGTGCAGGAACAATTGGCCGAGGACATGTGGGGGCTCGCAATTGAGCTTGAAGAAGGCGTCTTGGCTGATGCGTTGGAACGGATGCGGCGGGCGCAGGACCGCCTGAACGAAGCGATCAAGAACGGTGCCTCAAAGGAAGAGATTGCCGAATTGATGGACGAATTGCGCCGCGCGACCGAAGACTACCTAGACCAGTTGCAACGCCAGCAGGCGCAGGAACAAGACCGCAACGGCACCGATGAGCCGGACAGGCAACAGGGCGAGGGCATGCGGATGACCCAGGACGACCTGCAACGTATGATGGACCACATTCAGGAATTGATGGAGCAAGGACGCATGGCTGAAGCCGAACAGGCGCTCAAAGAATTGCAAGAGTTGATGGAAAACATGCGCGTCACCGAAGGTCAGCCCGGCCAAGGTGGAAAATCGCCCGGCGAACAGGCGATGGAGGGCCTGTCCGACACCCTGCGCGAACAACAAGGTCTGAGCGATCAGGCTTTCCGCGACCTGCAAGAACAGTTCAACCCAAATGCGCAGGCAGGTGAAAACGATGGCAACGAAGGCCGCAACGGTGGCCAGGGACGCGGTCAAAGCCATGAGGGCCAGAATGGCCAGGGGCAGGGCAGTGGTGAACAGCAAGGCGAAGGTCAGGGTCAGAATGGTCCTGCGCCCGAAGGCGGAGAACAAGGCGAAGGCTTTGGCAAAGGCGAGGATGGCCTTGCAGACCGCCAGGAGGCCCTGCGCGATGAACTGCGGCGTCAACAGGGGCACCTGCCCGGACAAGGAACACCAGAGGGCGACGCCGCTCGCGAGGCACTGGACCGTGCCGGACGCGCCATGGACGAGGCAGAGGATGCGCTGCGAAATGGGGATCTGGCCGAGGCGATTGACAATCAGGCGCAAGCCATGGAGGCGCTGCGCGAAGGAATGCGGTCTCTTGCCGATGCAATGGAACAGCAAGAGAACCAACAGCCGGGCCAAGGCACAGCACCTTCGGAGCGTCGCGCCGAAGCTCAGGATCCATTGGGGCGTGATCGCGAGGGGTCAAGCAGCAACGGAGCGCCGGATGGCAAACTGCGTCAAGGACCGGGTGGTGCAGGCACCGCGCGCAAGTTGCTTGATGAAATCCGCCGTCGGTCAGGTGAAACACAGAGACCAGAGGTCGAGCGCGACTATCTCAAACGCCTGTTAGATGAATTCTAACCGGGTGCCGATCTGGATAAGATGTGAACGCGGGGTTAACACATCCGGCTTAACCGCCTGATGCGGAAGCCATCGTGTCAAGCCAATTCAGGATCGATTGCACATAACCGTCAAGCCCCAGGCGCATCCGATCCACCCAGGCGACATAGCCCGACAAATACGGATCGGTCTGCGGCACGGCTTTGGCGATCTGAGGCGCGAAAGAATAGATCGCCAGCATGATCGCGAACAACAGGATGATGAGCAAAAAGCCCTTGCGGAAGCCGCGCTTGCGCTTTCGTGTTGTGGGCGCTTCGATCTCAGGTCCGTTTTCGCCCCCAACGCCGTTGCGGGTGTTTCCGGTGCGCAAGGTCGAATTGATCTCTTCTATATCAGGCAACAGATCGCGCCGGGACGAAATCGCCGCCGCCATCACAGACGAATCTGATACCGGTTTCGGTTCTGGTTCGCCACGCATCCGCGCCATACGTTCCTGAGCCTGCCGGGTGCGACGGTCATCGCTATCGGCGCTTTCATTGTTGTCGCTGCTGTCCAGTCCCAGATCTGGCTGGCTTTCCAGTGTTTCGGATTGCCGTTTGCGCCGTGCCTCATGTTCGGCCTCTGCTTCCTGTCGCAAGATATCGGCGACTGCAGGATCAAGTTGCTTGCGCTGAGGTTCGGCTGAACGTGGCATTGGCGGTGGTGGCGGGGAAATCTCTTCGTCCGGTGCGGGGGCATCCACATCAACGCTGCGGTCTTGATCTTCCTCAGGCGCGTTATCGGGATGGTGCTGAAACCAGGTTTGCCCGCAATTTGAACATTGCACGTCCCGTCCATCCGTCGGCATGACTTCGT
>NZ_JBHGAR020000025.1:0-38994 GCF_042611115.2 Sulfitobacter sediminivivens | reverse complement strand
CCTAATCGATAAGATGAACCAGAAATCCTCCCTTATTCAAATCCTCAAATCTGTCCCAAGGGTGCTGACGTCAGACACCAAGCACTCGCAAAGGCCCTTGAACTTTCGCCCCCAAATATCATTCACCAGCTGACAGCGGCCCTCGAATGCCTGATAGAAGAGGATGCTGCCGCCTCTCGGCCATTGATAGCAGCGTTGGTTATCAGCAAGGCAAGAGGTGGACTTCCCGCGCCAGGGTTTTTCGAATGCGCTAAAAGGGTGGGCCGGTTTTGCGGGGACCCTTTGGGGTCCGAAGCCTCCGCCTTTTATGGGACCGAGTTCAATAGTGCTGTCGAATTCTGGCGCTCCCCTGCGTCGTATTGAACGGCCCAAAGCTGCCTTTGCCCCGCCTCGATCATGCTGCAGTGCGGCCACTCATTGCGGACTTTCGCCGCAACCGCACAACCAGATGGTGGGTAAAGTCACACAATGCGGACAAACCGAGCTTTCGCTGCACTTGCGCCAATGACCGCATTTGGAAATAGAGGTTATCTTTATAGATTTCTTGCCTGAGAGAAATGGGATCCGATATTGGCAACACAAAAACCGGTAGCTGTTAACAAATTAAGTAGCTTTAAACAGACACATGGCAGTTCAATCCTGGCTGTTGGGCATTTTTCCAGCTGAAAGGAAATACCACCTCAAAACCTGCTTGATTGCGTGTACCGCCCATACTCAGGAAAGTTCAGCTCCAGCTTAAGCGATCACTGACCCCGACGAGGTTGAGTCCGAGGAACCTTTTCTTGATGCGGTTTACAGCCTCCTGTGCATTCAGCTCGTCAAACTCACTTGCATGAATGCCACCTACAATAAAATAGACATCAAACCCGTTGTCAGCAGCGCCTTTGATATCTGTTGCCAACCCATCACCGATGGCCAGCAATCTGCTTTTCGGGATATCTCGACCCGTCAAGGAAGCTGCTCTTCTCAACGCCTCTTCATAAATTGCCGGTTCCGGCTTTCCTGCAAAGCTGACTTTGCCACCCAGATGTGCATAGCGCTGTGCGATAGAGCCTGCACAGATCACCATGCGGTTGCCGCATCGCACAACCAAATCGGGATTTGCGCAAATCATCTCGACGGCGTTTTCGTGCATTTGCTCAAGAAGGTCGTGGTAGATATCAGTAGTCTCAATCGTGTCGTCCAGCGGACCGGTCAGCAGGCATAGCTTGGAGTCTGAGTGATCGACAATCGGGTTTGTCAGACCCTCCAGAATGGATTTATCCCGCTCCGGACCAAAGTGGAACAATGGCGCGTCGGGTTGTTTGGCAATCAACTGCGCGGTCACGTCGCCAGATGTTATGACTGTATCGAATGCGTCTCTCGGAACACCAAGACGCGCCAACTGAGGGTAGATATCTTTGGACAGTCTTGGCGCATTGGTGATCAGAATAACAAACCGACCAGAGGCACGGGCGCTCCACAACGCATCGACGGCATCGCTGAACGCGGCATCCCCATTGTGGAGCACACCCCAAATGTCGCAGAGTATACCATCGTAGCGATCAATGAGTTCACTCAACGGAGCAAGTTCGACAGACTGGCGCAATAGGGGGCTGGTGTGATCCATGAATAGGATGGGGTAGGTTTCAGCAGGTCTCTGGTCAAGCGGAACCTTGGAGTTGGGAAGTCCTCGCTATTCATATCACCGGGTAGATTGCATCTATTCCTTGCTATCTGACCCGTTTGTCCATACGGCTTGATCCTCGGACTCTCTATCAAAGCGCCGACACGTTCTTCTAAGGTCAATCGTAGCAGATCAGGATGTCTGAAACTGCAGCCGGATGTTTCCTGTCAAAACCCAACGCCACCCAAAAAGTTGTGCGTTGGCCGCCCCTTGCGACCTTCGATTTCGCTCTACTACTGTTCTGAGGCTGTTTTACAGCATATGAGGCCCGCCTGATCCGCACGTATTGCCGGGATCAGGTGTCTTTTGCTTATTTTGCGAATTATTTCTGCAAACGTTCAATTTCCGGACGATTTATCAACAGCCCCCCCCTTAGGTGCTGCGCTTTCGAACTCGATTTGTGCCCTCTCGATGTCTCCGGCCGACCCTCGGGCGCGAACGTATCATGGGCGTGACTGCCTCATGGCTCCGGTCATGTGGCGGTTGGAGCATGACAAATGTTAGACAAGTATCTGCTTTTCACCCCTGGCCCTGTGAACGTGGCCGAAACCCTGCGCACGGCCATCTGCAAACAGGACATCTGCCACCGCGAACCTGATTTTGATGCGCTACTGGGCGGTATCGAACACAAACTGCTCTCGCTGTTTCAGATCAGAAACCGCGCGCGATACCGTGCTGTAGTGATCACCGGTTCCGGCACTGCGGCAAACGAGGCGATCCTGTCTTCTGTAGTTGGCAAAGGCGCGATCCTGATCCTATCGAATGGCGAATTTGGCGGGCGGCTGCACAAGACATCGTGCATCCACAACAAGCACACCCATCTGATTGAAATACCTTGGGGTACACCGTTCGATCCAGTCCAAATTGCCGCGTATCTGACGGCCCATAAGATCGATGTCGTTGCGATAGTCCATCACGAGACGTGTTCGGGGATGCTGAACCCGTTGGCAGAAATCGGTGCCTTGGCCAAAGCGGCTGGGGCCTTGTTTGTGGTCGATGGTGTCAGTTCTGTGGGTGCCGAGGTGATCGACATGGAGGCGTGCCATATCGCGTTTGTGTCCAGTTCCAGTTCCAAGGCCATCGGTTCTTATCCCGGCTTGTCCTTTGTTGTGGGACGGAAAAAGCACTTCAAACGGCTGAAGCACCATGCGGCGAAGACGACGTACCTTAACCTCGCTACATTTTACGCTTTTCTGAAACATCACAGCCAGACACCGAATACACCCGCTGTGCCGCTGTTCTTTGCTCTGGATCAGGCGCTGAAAGATATCCTGCGGGAAGGTGTGATCAAACGCTATGCGCGCATCAAGGCCCGTGCGGATCTGCTGCGTGAAGGCATGCGCAGGCTGAACCTCGACTTCTTGATCGACGAGGCGGACATGTGTTCGATCCTGACTACGGTGCGGGTGCCACCATCGATTTCAGTAGCCGATCTACGCGACCGGCTGCGGGAGAAATCGATCATCATCTACGAAGGTAAAGGGTGCTTTGCGGGCAAGGTCTTTCAGGTGGGCAATATCGGTGAGCTGTCCGACTACGACATCCGGTTTTTCCTTGCCGCTCTCAAAGACGTGTTGCTGACGTTGCAGGCTGAGGCCGCTGAACTTGTCGCCCCCGTCCGGCCAAAAGCGGCAACCTTGGTCATGTTGCCTACGCCAGATCGCCAGCAAGCGAAGGTGGTGTCATGACAGGTAAGCTGACACAGCTTTGGGCTACCAAGACCAAAGACGATGAATGGTGGTCGTCGTTTGCCACGGCACCGCTGGGAATCCTTGCCAATTACGCTGCCGTCGAGGTGCCGTGGATCACGGCGGCTTCATTCTTGGTGGCTGTGGTGGCGAGCATCGGGATTCTTGTTGGGGGCACGGCATGTTTCATCGCGGCGGCAGTTCTGATCCACCTCAGCCACATCCTTGATTGTATGGACGGACAAATGGCGCGGTATCATCGCGTTTCCTCACCCGAAGGCAGCTACTATGATCGCCTGACCGATCAGGTCCAAGTCACGCTTTGGTTTGGGGCCGTTGGTTACGCCGCGTATGCTCAAACAGCCAGTGTGGTTCCCGTCTTTCTCGCCATGATCGGCATCGCGTTCTACGGGTTGCGCGGATACGCCAAATACGTGGCCCTTGAGATCGAAACGGCCCGTGATCCAAATTATCCCAAGGATATGGCGCGTCTGAAACAGGTGGAAACAGCAGCGGGCTTGAGTTTTGGCCTGCGCGCCAACTGGACGTGGTTTCTGCACGAGCAACGCAAAGTATTCGCCTTCGATGAAGGTGTGTTCATCTTCATGCTTTCTGCCGCCCTCGTCTTTGACCAACTCATCCCGATGCTTTGGGTTTTTGCGGCCAGCCAACTGTTCTGGGGCACCTACAAGTCTTGGCTCAGAGGCAAGAATATTGGCGAGAACCAAAAAAGGGCCCTCCCAAAATAGCACCTCTCATTCAGCCTCATATAGGAAACAACGATATGAAAAACGAAATCAATCGCCCGCCCATGGCCGTTATTCTGGCCGCAGGCATCGGCTCGCGGCTCGCCCCGCTGACCGACAATTGCCCAAAGAGCCTGCTGTCTGTAGGCGGGTCTGTCATTCTGGAAAGGATGATCCGCAATTGCCTGAGCTGCGGCATGTCCCAGTTCGTATTGGTCTTGGGTCATAGGGCGGACGAGATCAAGCAATTCGTCGACAAAACCTTTCGCGGCATTCGTGTCACCTATGTGATCAACGACCGCTACCGCGACACCAATACGGGCTATTCCTTGATGCTCGCAGCAGCTGCGATTGGGACGTCCGAGTTCATCAAGTTCGATGCAGACGTGGTGTTTGACGTGAAAATTCTGCGCCAGCTTGTTGATAGCGACCATGCAAACGTCTTGTGCATTGACCGCAATATCGCCCTTGAGGATGAAGAGGTGAAAGTAATCACGGATGATCAGATGCAGGTGCTTGAGGTCGGCAAGTCCGTTGATCCCAAGCTGGCACTCGGCGAGTCCGTTGGGATCGAGAAAATCAGCGCCAAGACGGGTCCCCTGCTTTTTGCGGAACTCGACGAGATGATGGAAAACAGAGAGCATTTTCAGGACTATTACGAGGCCGCTTATGCGCGGCTTGTGATGCAAGGGACGGTCTTTCGTGCGCTTGATATCACCGGATTGAACTGGACCGAGATTGATACAGCACAGGATTATGCTGCGGCAAACGCGGTGTTTGGAACGCCGATCTCGACCATTTCACGTGGGCAACAAAAAGCGATAGACGAGGCCGCCGAAAAAGCAGGCACGTCTGCGTAGCCCTCACCAGCCAACAGCATCCTGCGCCTTGTATGGGCAATGGGTGGACGACCGCAGTCAAGCCGCTGCCATTCCGGCACCGGATCGCTGCAATTTGGAAGGACATTCCATGGCCAAAGGTAAAAACAGTAACAAAGAGGCAAAGAAGCCAAAGCAAGAAAAGCCGAAAGTGTTGGCGACATCGAATTCCAACGCGGGAAAAGCTGATCTTTCCATTGCTGGTAAAAAGGTGAAGTAACGCTTTGAGGTCGACTGCAACGAGGCTCATTCTCGGAAAAAGCACTTTCGATGAAATATACTTCTTGGCCCTATTGTAGTCACCTCTCACCATAGCCAACTCAACAATATTGGCACTCAGGCGTGGCGAGTGCCAATACGTCTCTAAGCATGCCACCCATATCCGGAAATCTTCAAAAGGAGTATTTCCATGCTGTTTACCCCCCTACATGACCGTGTCTTGGTGCGCCGCATCGAAGAAGACGAAAAGACCTCTGGCGGATTGATCATCCCCGAAACGGCCAAGGAAAAACCGCAACGCGGTGAAGTTGTGTCGGTCGGTGCAGGTGCCAAAGATGAAACTGGCGCACGCATTTTGATGGACGTCAAAGCGGGCGATCAAATCCTGTTCGGCAAATGGTCTGGCACTGAAATTAAGATCGACGGCGAAGAGCTGATGATCATGAAGGAGAGCGACATCTTGGGCATTATGGCCTGAACGACGCTGTCTCTTTCACATAATTTTCAAATAGGAATACCGACATGTCTGCAAAAGACGTCAAATTCGGCACGGACTCTCGTGACCGCATGCTCAAGGGCATCAACACACTTGCCAACGCTGTAAAAGTCACGCTGGGGCCAAAGGGCCGCAATGTGGTGATCGACAAGTCCTACGGTGCGCCCCGTATCACCAAGGACGGCGTTACAGTCGCCAAGGAAATCGAACTGTCGGACCCCTTTGAAAACATGGGTGCGCAGCTCGTTAAGGACGTCGCATCCCGCACCAATGATGAGGCTGGCGATGGTACAACCACAGCGACAGTTCTGGCGCAAGCAATCGTTAAGGAAGGCATGAAATCAGTTGCGGCGGGGATGAACCCGATGGATCTGAAACGTGGCATCGATAAAGCTGTCACCGCTGTTGTTGCCGAGATCAAAACCATGTCACGTCCAGTGGGTGATACGGCTGAGATTGCGAAAGTCGGCACCATCTCTGCCAATGGCGAAGAAGCAATCGGTCAACAGATCGCTGACGCGATGGCAAAGGTCGGTAACGAAGGCGTTATTACCGTCGAAGAGAACAAAGGTCTTGAGACAGAGACCGAAGTTGTTGAGGGCATGCAATTTGATCGCGGCTACCTCAGCCCTTACTTCGTCACGGAACCTGCCAAAATGACGGCAAACCTCGAAGACTGTGTCATCCTGCTTCACGAGAAAAAGCTGACATCGCTGGCACCAATGGTGCCTTTGCTTGAAGCCGTCATGCAGGCGGACAAGCAGCTCTTGGTCATCGCCGAAGACATCGACGGCGAAGCGCTTGCAACGCTTGTTGTGAACAAACTGCGTGGTGGACTGAAGGTCGCTGGCGTCAAAGCACCCGGCTTCGGGGATCGCCGCAAGGCGATGATGCAAGACCTTGCCGTTCTTACAGGCGGCACAGTTATCTCAGACGAGCTGGGCATCAAGCTTGAAAATGTTACGATGGACATGCTGGGCGACGCCAAAAAGATCAACATTACCAAAGACACGACGACCATCATTGATGGGGCTGGTGAAAAGTCGGAAATCGCAGCACGGGTCACGCAGATCCGCGCACAGCTTGAAGATACGGATTCCGATTACGACAAAGAAAAACTGCAAGAGCGCCTCGCCAAACTTGCTGGTGGTGTTGCGGTAATCAAGGTCGGCGGTGCGACCGAGATCGAGGTGAAGGAACGTAAGGACCGTGTTGACGACGCATTAAACGCAACACGCGCGGCTGTCGAAGAAGGAGTCGTACCGGGTGGTGGTGTCGCATTGGTGCATGCTGGCAAGGTCTTGCAGGGCCTTACAGGTGACAACCCGGATCAGTCGGCTGGGATCGCGATCATTCGCAAAGCGCTGCAGGCACCTCTGCGTCAAATCGCTGAAAATGCAGGTGTTGATGGATCGGTCGTTGCTGGAAAGATCATCGAGAACACCAGCAAGACGTTTGGTTATGATGCGCAGTCAGAACAGTACGGCGATATGCTCAAAGCTGGCATCATCGACCCGACCAAGGTCGTTCGGATTGCACTGCAATATGCCGCGTCAGTTGCGGGGCTGTTGATCACCACCGAGGCGATGGTTGCTGACAAACCAGCGAAAGCTGGCGGGAACAGCATGTCCGGTATGGACGGCATGGGTGGCATGGGCGGCATGATGTAAACCAACCGCAAACAAGGCCCGCAGGCATGTGTCTGCGGGCTGTCTCGTCTGCGTGCATATATAACTTAATAGATGCTGTCCAAAATGGACGGCACTGTTTCAATTGGAAAACCCATGAAAAACGTAACTCTTGTTGCCGCGCTTGCGGCTTCTGTTGCTTTCTCTGCAAATGCTATGACAACCGAGATTGATACCGATGGAGATGGGATGGCGTCGCTTTCGGAGCTGTTGGTTTCTTACCCAGAACTCACGGAGGAACTATTCCGCGAAATGGACACAGATGGTGATGGTTTAATAAACGACGAAGAGATGGCCATTGCTGTTGATCTTGGCATGCTTGCCGATCCGGACATCGACGCATGATGCCCGATTTCAGAGTACGCCCCGTGCAGCACCGTGCAGTGTTCAGATGGACCTTTGCTGCATCCGGCCTATGGCTGATGTTATCCCCATTTTTGCTTTCTGCGGGCGAGGCAGCCAAAAGCGATCTGTTCGTCGGTGAGGCAGGGCTGCTGATGATTTCGGGCTTTCTGGCTCTCGTCATTGCAGGTTACAGTTGTAGCAGACATAATCTGATGCCGCCGTACTTGGGCCTTGTTCTGGGACTTGGTGTGTTTCTCGCTCCATGGCTTGCCGAATTCGCCGATAGGTTGGTAACCTGGAATGCCGCAGTTATTGGGGTGATCCTGTCCGTGGTCGCGTTTTTCGAGTTCCTGCACGACCAACCAGCACCCAGTAATCCATGATAAACTGTGTGGGGCGTAAAACGTCCCACACATCGTCTTGCTGCGCATCTGCCAAAAGCTATCCCTTCAACTCAAGTTTGACAAAGAACTGGTCTGCTTGAAGTCGTAATTCTGATAGCTTCGCTGGACTGAAACAGGTGAAATGTGTCCTTAGAACTTTACGAATGCTTTTAATTTTGAACCCATCGTAGAAGTGCGTGCCGCTTCGGAAGCCCGAAACAGGAACGAAAAAAAGCTGACGTTCGTTCCATCTGCAGCATCCGGTAAAGAGGGCTCTCTGCCGCCATTAGATCGAATGCAGCATTTTTGAGTTCGACCGCCATATGAACGGCAGCTTCCTTGAGATTGGCCAGAGCCCGCGCAAATGCAGCGAACGACCGCTTACCACTCAAGTTACAGCAGTCACGTCGAACCTACATCGCAACGGACGGGAAACACTGATCAATGCAGCAACGGGCGAACGTAAGCGATTTCTGCCCGTTCGATCATCCGCTTAACAGTTCTCAGGCTCGGCACCCCGATATCCCCACGACACGACCGGATGATCTCTTCGATAGTAGCGATCGCTTCATCAGGAAGGTCGTGCACCTTACCCAAACGTTGCGCAAAACCGATAAGGTGCTGCTTTGATACCTGAGCGAGTTCCAGCGGTGGGCAACGGCTCAGAAGGGGTTCGGGAAGGCCGTGTAGACTGTTGGCGGTCAGGATCCATCCCACCCACGAGAGATCAAACTGAACGCGGAAGTAGGGGCACTGCCACGTCGAGGCCGTCATCCTTTCCAAAAGTGGCAAGAGGGCGTCGGTCAAACTGAACCGCAGTCCTTTCTCCGAGTTAACTCCCCCTGCCTTTTCGACCTCATCAACGACCATGACCGGGCTGGCGCATTTCTCTCTGAGGATCGTCTCCATGATCTTACCAGGCCCGGCATTTCCCCAGCCCCGTTGTGATCCGATAAGGGCAAAAGATGCAGGCTCTCCCGTGGCCTCCACGACCGTGGTCGGCACTTCAAGCAACTTACCCAGCCTGCGCGCCCAGTGCGACTTCCCGATGCCAGGCGGGCCGAGTAAAAGCAGAGGGGCAAACTGGAAACCGGGAAGGTCCTCGCGAACAGATTTCCGGAGGGCGTGCCAGATATGCTCGGTGGCCGGTCCCATCCATGGCATCTCCTCGTGGAGGGTAGCCGCCAAGACATCCGCGTCATGCTCGGTCGGAACCCTCGAAACCGTGACACCGTCCTTCAGTCTGCGCAGTGCTTTGCGATCGTCGGCCTTAAGATGCTGCATTCCGGTCGCGGCGTCCAAACGGTCGACATAATTTACGGCACGATTTGCGATCCTCATCTTGTCTTCAGATGAAAGGCCGCTTGGAAATAGGTCAAGAGTTTCGTCAGATCCGCCTTCAACTTTGGCCTCGATCAGTCGCTCAGTTTCCCGCCGGTCGCGTAGCTGCCTTAGAAATTTGGTGAACCGCATTTCCAGCCTACTCACGGTGGGGACGTCATCAAAGAAGCGGATGTTCGCAAAGGGGATAGTCGATTTCAGCATAGCGGATTCCTTTCAGATCCCGGCACAGGGCTTGCCCTTTCACCGGCTGCCTGACCTGTGGTCTGGCAGAGAGATTGATATGAAAGGTCCCGGAACCTTGGAACGTATAGAGAACAAGAATTTGTCTACGTCAACGCCATCCAATTCTCAGTCACTGAAGGAATCATGAGAACGGCGATCACAGCACGAATCCCCATAACGTGCTGTAATCAAAAGAAACCACCGACAGCTCTCGCTGTCGATGGTCATTAATCATGCGTCAGAATGGACAAAAAACCTACAGAATGGTCATTTTATGGTGTGTCCCACAACACTGTTGCCTTGATCGATCAGCCACATTTTGAGTGACCACAGGACCCACAAGTCATGCACCCCTCGATCATGCGCAAGTCATACTGACCGCAGGATGAACACGCCTTGCCTCGCGGCGCGTCCAGCCCGACGACCTTGGCCTGCGGATCAACCTTCAACCCCATGCCCTCGCCCGCGATAAACCCGGTGGCGATCATGTGCTGTTCAATCACGCCACCAATCGCCGCAAGGATGGAGGGAATGTATTTGCCTTGCATCCACGCGCCACCACGCGGATCAAACACCGCTTTCAACTCCTCCACCACAAACGAAACATCACCGCCACGCCGGAACACTGCCGAAATCATCCGGGTCAGCGCCACCGTCCAGGCAAAATGCTCCATGTTCTTGGAGTTGATGAACACCTCAAACGGACGACGATGCCCGCTGATCACCACATCATTGATGGTGATATAAAGCGCATGTTCACTGTCAGGCCATTTGATCTTGTAGGTCGCCCCTTCCAGCTCATTCGGCCGGTCCAGCGGTTCGGACATATAGACAACCTCGCCGCCTTCCGTGACCTGATCGGGACTGTCTGACGGGGCCTTGTCCGTGGCTTCCGAGACACTCAACACCGATCCGGTCACGTCATTCGGCCGGTAGGTCGTGCAACCCTTACAGCCCTGATCCCAAGCCGCCATGTAGACGTCCTTGAAACTGTCAAAGCTGATGTCCTCGGGACAGTTGATGGTCTTGGAGATCGAGCTGTCGACCCATTTCTGCGCTGCCGCCTGCATCTTGACGTGGTCAAGTGGCGCGAGGGTCTGAGCATTGACAAAATAATCCGGCAAAGGCGTATCGCCTTTGAGATCACGCCACATCTTCACAGCATAGTCGATGACTTCTTCTTCCGTGCGGCTGCCGTCTTTTTGCAGCACCTTGCGGGTGTAGGCATAGGCAAAGACCGGTTCGATCCCGCTGGATACATTGCCCGCATAAAGGCTGATCGTGCCGGTGGGTGCGATAGAGGTCAGCAAGGCATTGCGGATGCCGTGTTTGCGGATCGCCTTGCACACATCATCGTCCATCTGCTTCATGGTGCCAGACGCCAGAAACGCATCGGCGTCAAACAAGGGGAACGCGCCCTTTTCCTTTGCCAATTCAACACTGGCCAAATAGGCCGCCCGCGCAATCGCCTTAAGCCATTCTTCGGTCTGCGCCGCAGCCTCATCACTACCATAACGTTGCCCGACCATCAGCAACGCATCGGCAAGCCCGGTGACACCCAAGCCAATACGCCGCTTTTGCTGCGCTTCGCGTTCCTGCTCTGGCAGCGGGAACCTGGACACATCAACCACATTGTCCATCATCCGAACTGCCGTCGCGACCAGATCATTGAGCGCGTCCAGATCAAGGTGTGCGGCGTCCTCAAACGGATCCGAAACCAGACGCGCCATGTTGATCGACCCCAGCAGACATGCCCCATAGGGTGGCAACGGCTGTTCGCCGCAAGGGTTGGTCGCGGCAATGGTTTCGCAATAGTTCAGATTGTTGGCGGCATTGATCCGGTCGATGAAAATCACACCGGGTTCGGCAAAATCATAGGTCGCCTTCATGATCCTGTTCCACAGATCACGCGCCTGCACCGTGTGATAGACCTTGCCATTGAACATCAGGTCCCATGGGCCATCGGCCTTGACGGCGGCCATGAAAGGATCGGTGATCAACACCGACATATTGAACATCCTCAGGCGCGCGGGGTCAGATTTGGCGGCGATGAAATCTTCTACATCCGGGTGATCGCAGCGCATCGTGGCCATCATCGCGCCCCGGCGGCTGCCTGCGGACATGATCGTCCGGCACATCGCGTCCCAGACATCCATGAATGAAAGCGGACCAGAGGCATCCGCCGACACCCCCAAAACATCCGCGCCTTTGGGCCGGATCGTGCTGAAATCATAGCCGATGCCACCGCCCTGCTGCATGGTAAGTGCGGCCTCTTTAAGCATGTCGAAAATGCCGCCCATGCTGTCTGGAACGGTACCCATCACAAAACAATTGAACAAAGTCACCCGTCGCGCCGTGCCAGCACCCGCCGTGATCCGGCCCGCAGGCAGATATTTGAAATCTTCCAGAGCAGAATAGAACTTTTCTTCCCAGCCCGCCTTGTCATCCTCAACCTGCGCAAGATCGCGCGCAATGCGCCGCCAGGTGTCTTCGACAGTCACGTCCTTGGCCGTGCCGTCTGCATCCTTGAAACGGTACTTCATATCCCAGATTTGTTCGGCAATCGGGGTGGAAAATCGGGACATGGGCAGGGCTTTCTGAGTTTAGAAGCAGTGATGGATAGGCGAATCTGGGAACTCTATATGTTGTGGGCGAAGGGTCGGCAACCACAACATAGTGCGATATCATAAACTATAGCACTTGCAGACTCAATGTTGAAATGCCATTTTGCCATCTATGATCGTGAACCTCGTCAAATTGTCTGTCGGTACTGAAACCGTCGAGGGCCTCGCCGCCTGGCACGCCACCAAACGCGCGCAAACGGCGGATGGGCTGCCGCGCCATGTCACTCGGATGTGGCCAAAACGCGAGGCTGATATCCTGAATGGTGGGTCAATCTATTGGGTGATCAAAGGCGCGGTCCAGTGCCGCCAGCGGGTGCTGCGTCTGGATGAAGTCATTGGCAGCGATGGTATTCGCCGCTGCGCAATTGTGTTGGAACCCAAGCTCATCCGGACCCAATCAAGCCTGAAAAGACCATTTCAGGGCTGGCGATATCTTCAGGTTGCCGACGCCCCGCGTGACCTTCCCGAAGGGCGCGAGAATGAGGAAGCCTTGCCCATCGCTTTGAACCAGGCCCTTGCGGAAATCGGTGTGCTTTGAATTGCCGAACGGATACCTGTTTGAACCGGCGTGCATCGGTATTTGAAAAAGGGTGAAGCAGAAGAGCGGCGTGATTTCTAACTAGCGCAGCCGCTTGTTCAACTCCGCCATGGTCGCGCGGTCCTGATCATCCTGAACCGCAACACGGCTTCGCCAAAGCGTCGCCTGACTTTGCAGAATCAACCCATCGCTGAGGATTTTCAGATGATTGGCACGCAGGGTTTCGCCGCTTGACGTGATGTCCGCGATCGCCTCTGCGGTTTCATTCTTGACGGTGCCCTCGGTCGCCCCCTGACTGTCGACCAACGCGTAATCGGCAACCCCCCCGTGACGCAAGAAGTCGCGCACCAGGCGATGGTATTTGGTGGCAATGCGCAACCGAAACCCATGTGCGGCCCTGAAAGCAGCTGCCGCAGCATCCAGATCATCCAGCGTATCCACATCACGCCAAGCCTGCGGCACAGCAATAATCAGATCGGCGTGGCCAAAATTCAACGGCTCAACCGTTTCAACCAGATCGTCCCAAAGCGCCAGCTTTTCCTGGATTAGGTCCGTCCCCGTCACGCCCAGATGGATCCGCCCGGCGGCCAGCTCACGCGGAATTTCCCCTGCGGACAGCAACATCAACGACACGTTTTCAATGCCCGAAACGGCCCCGGCATATTCGCGGTCCGAACCGGAGCGCTGCAGGCTGATCCCGCGCGCGCCAAACCATTCAAAGGTCTTTTCCATCAGCCGCCCTTTGGACGGCACCCCGAGTTTCAGCGTCATCGTGCGGCCTCCAGTTCCAGCATCAGACCGGGCCGCATCACCCCACCAACAGCCGGGATGGCATCGCCCTGCCCCAACCGCCGCGTCAGCGCGTCATATCGTCCGCCACTGGCAATCGCAGGCAGATCGGCACGCGCCACGGCCCGAAATCCAAACACAAAGCCGTCGTAGTATTCCATCGACGCGCGGCCATAACTGGCCTCAAAAACCAGATCATCGGCATCGACACCACGCGCACGCAGCGCCTTTTCACGTGCCACAACCCGCGCAACCGCGCGGCCTATCTGCGGCATGTCAACAGCTAGATCGTGCAAGCGGCTGAGCGCATGTGGCATTGAAGCGCGCACGTCCAGCAACGCCTCGATCAACTGGACCTGCTTGAGCGATATCGCCGGGGTCGCCGCGTCTTCTTGCAGCGCTGCAATGCGCGCTTCAATCTCAGCAGTAGACCGCAGACCAATCAGGGGTGCGGCGCTGGACACCTCCCCGGCAAGCAACGCCGCGCGGGTTGCTGGCATCGGCACGCGGCCCGAAAACCTGTCCAACAACGCCCGAAACCGCCGGGGCCGCCAAATGTGGCGCATCAGCGCTTGTTTGCGCCGATCCGTGGTGTCCAGACCATCCACCGCCGCCATCAAGACGCCAATGTCCCCGGTCACCGGACGGACGGGCAGCCCTGCCAACGCATCACTGATCAGCGCAAAGACCTCGGCATCCGCGGCTGCGGGGTCGGTCCGGTCAAAAACTTCATAGCCAACCTGGATGTACTCATTGGCGCGGCTGGGGTCATGTTCCTGACGGCGAAACACTTCGCCCGCGTAGGTATAACGCGCCGGGTCCGCGCCATGCGCCATGTGCATCTGCACCACAGGCACGGTGAAATCAGGCCGCAACATCTGTTCCCCGCGCAGCGCATCAGACGTCACATAGGCGCGCGCGCGAATGTCCTCGCCGTACAAATCCAGCAAGGTTTCAGCCGATTGCAGAATCGGAGGTTCGACCACGGCAGCCCCCTGCCCCTCAAAAACCGCGCGCAACGCCGCCGCTTTGAGCAGTGTTTCAGACCGGGTTGGCATCAGCGGTACAAGGCCAGAATTTCAAGCACTTTCGCAACCATCTGATCGCGCGGCACTTCGTATTGATTGGTCAGGTCTTTCCATTCCTCATGCGTCGCATTTTCCGCGATTTTGGCCCCAAGGATCAGATCCTTAATCTGCACCACGCCTTTTTCATGCTCATCCGCCCCTTGGATGATCGCCACCGCACTGCCTCGTTTGTCGGCGTATTTGAGCTGGTTGCCAAAGTTCTTGGGATTGCCGAGGTAAACTTCGGCACGAATCTTTTTCTTGCGCAAATCAGCGACCATTTTTTGGTAGTCGGCCATACGGTTTTTATCCATGACCGTGACGACAACGGGACCGTCTGCGGATTTATCCAAACGCCCTTTGGCATCCAATGCGGCCAACAGGCGGTCCACACCAATGGACACCCCGGTCGCCGGGACTTCTTGCCCGGTGAAGCGTTTGACCAGATCGTCATACCGCCCGCCGCCTGCGACAGAGCCGAAATTACGGGTGCGGCCTTTCTCGTCTTTGATCTCAAACGTGAGTTCAGCCTCAAAGACCGGGCCGGTGTAGTAGCCGAGGCCCCGAACGACAGAAGGGTCGATGACGATGCGGTCAGGGCCGTAGCCTTGGGCGGCGAGGAGCGTCGCGATTTCCTCAAGCTCATCGACGCCTTGCTTTCCAATATTCGATCCCTCTACAAGCTTGCGCAGTTTATTGATCGTTGCCACGGCGCTGCTGGACAAAGGACCCGCGTAGACAAACGGCGCGAAGCCCTTTGTAATGATTTGTCCTGTCCCCGGCCGGGCTACCACCGACCCGGCCTCGATAAAGTTGATTACCATTTCTGCCTGTTCTTCACCCAACCCAGCACCACCAGTAAAGTCCCCACTCTCGTCCTTGCGCCCTTCCCCCAAAAGCGCGCGAACGCCCTCAGGCCCCAGCCGATCCAACTTATCAATCGCGCGCAGCACAATTCCACGCTCGGCCTCTTTGTCGTCGCCAGCCAAGCCCGCAACTTCCATCACCCCGTTCAACACCTTCCGGTTGTTCACCCGAACGATGTAATCCCCGCGCTCAATCCCGACCTCTTCCAGACAATCGGCCAGCATCGCGCAAATCTCAGCATCGGCGGCGACACTCCCCGACCCAACCGTGTCCGCATCGCATTGATAAAACTGGCGGAACCGCCCCGGACCGGGCTTTTCATTGCGCCACACCGGGCCCATCGCATAACGACGGTAGGGCTTGGGCAAATCATTCTGATGCTGTGCATACACGCGGGCCAAGGGGGCCGTCAGGTCGTACCGCAGCGCCAGCCACTCGCCGGGCTTGTCGCTATCGGCATCCTCTTGCCATGCAAAAACGCCCTCATTGGGGCGGTCCACATCTGGCAGGAACTTGCCCAGCGCCTCGACCGTCTCGACCCCGGAACTTTCCAGCGCGTCAAAGCCATAGCGATGATAAACCGCCGCGATTTTGCGAAGCATTTCAGCGCGCTGCGTTACCTCAGCGCCGAAATAATCGCGGAAACCTTTGGGCGTTTCGGCCTTGGGGCGCGGGGTCTTTTTTGGCTTGGCCATGTTTGATGATCCTTGACGCGTCATGTCGCGCCCCGCGTCTAGCCCAAGCCCTTGGCAAGGGCAAGCAAACCACCGCTTTACCCCCTTATCTCGGACAAAAACCCATGCTATGCCGCGCCCATGGAAAAGCTCGAAGAACAAATCGCCCATCTCAACCGCACGGTCGAAGACCTCAGCGATATCGTGGCGCGCCAAGAGGCCGAGATTGTGACCCTGAACCGCCGGGTGCACATGTTGATGCAGCGCGAAGGCGAACGTGAGGCGTCAACCGGTGGGGCGGCTGTGATGGGCGACGAACGCCCGCCGCATTACTGATCAAAGCTCCTCAACCTCCCAAACGCCCTCCAGCGACCGGATTGCGCCCTTGATCTGTGGCGTCACAGGATATTCGATCCCCAGATCAACCTCGACCTCACCGGGCAGGCTTGGGTCCATCAGGCACAATTGCACCGGACCGCGCCCTGCGGATTTGGCGGCATTGCGCGCCCCTTCCAACACGTCCCGCACAGCAGCAATTGCATCAGGAGCGTTAACAAATACCTTCAATCCAAGGGCGCTGACGTCCCCAATGGCCAGATCAACCGGTCCTACCGACCGACCCAGCAATTTCAGTTGATCGGCCTCCATCGTGGCCTCAACCGTAACGATCACTTTTGATCCCGTCTCAAGATGATCCCGCGCCGCCTCAAGCGTGTCCGAGAACAGCGTGACCTCATAAGCCCCGGTGGGGTCAGACATCTGGGCAAAGGCAAACCGATTTCCGCGCGCCGATTTGCGTTCCTGCCGTCCCGCCACCACGCCAACCAGCCGCGCGTTCATCGCACCACGTGTGGCGACCTTTTCGGTCAACTCGTCAAGCGTCAGAAACGGCACGCCCCGGTCATTGCCCCACTTGCGTTTCAGCGGCGTCATATAGTCATCCAGCGGATGCCCGGACAGATAAAAACCGACCGCCTTGAATTCTTCGGTCAACCGCTCGGCGGCTTCCCAATCATCGCGGGGCATCATGCGCGGCTCCGGCAGGTCATCGCCCGCCTCACCAAAAAGCGACACCTGATTGCTGGCTTTTTGTTCATGGATCGCGGCGGAATAATTCACCAGCGGATCAAGCGCCTGAAACACGCGGGCCCGGTTCGGATCAAGCTGATCAAAGGCTCCGGACCGCGCCAGCATTTCAAGCGGCCGCTTGCCCACCCGCTTCAGATCAACCCGCCGCGCCAAATCAAAGAGCGTGGCAAAGGGGCGGTCAACCCCGTCAACCTTGCGTCCTTCGGTGATCAGTTTCATCGCCTCGGTGCCGACGTTTTTCAGCGCGCCCAGCGCATAGACCAAGGCATTGTCGACAACCTTGAACGTCGCATCAGACCGGTTCACACAAGGCGGCACCCAAGGCAATTCCATGCGCTTGCGGACCTCCTCGAAATACACTGCCAGCTTGTCGGTCAAGTGAATATCGCAGTTCATCACGCCGGCCATAAATTCCACCGGATGGTTCGCCTTCAGCCATGCGGTCTGATAGCTGACCACCGCATAGGCCGCCGCATGTGATTTGTTGAACCCGTAGTTAGCGAATTTCTCAAGAAGGTCGAAAACCTCGGTGGCCTTTTTCTTGTCCACCCCGTTTTCCATCGCGCCCTTTTCAAACTTGGGGCGTTCCTTGGCCATCTCTTCGGCGATTTTTTTACCCATCGCCCGGCGCAACAGATCGGCACCACCAAGGCTATATCCCGCCATGACTTGCGCGATCTGCATCACCTGTTCCTGATAGACGATGATGCCTTGGGTCTCGGCCAGAATATGGTCGATCGACGGGTGGATTGATTCCAGCTCCCTCTTGCCATTCTTCACCTCGCAATAGGTCGGAATATTCTCCATCGGGCCGGGGCGATACAGCGCTACAAGCGCCACAATGTCCTCAATACACGTCGGCTTCATCCGTTTCAGCGCATCCATCATGCCGCTCGATTCCACCTGAAACACCGCCACAGTCTTGGCCGATGCATAAAGCTTGTAAGACGCCTCATCATCCAACGGGATCGTCGCGATATCGTCGATCAGCCCCTCAACCGGCGCAAACAATTCGGTGCCATCCTGCGCGATATGCAGATGCCGTCCCGAAGCGCGGATTTGATCAACCGCATTCTGGATCACCGTCAGGGTTTTCAGGCCCAGAAAGTCGAATTTGACCAACCCCGCCTGTTCCACCCATTTCATGTTGAACTGGGTGGCGGGCATGTCCGACCGCGGGTCCTGATAAAGCGGCACCAGCGCGTCCAGCGGCCTGTCCCCAATCACCACCCCCGCCGCGTGGGTCGATGCGTTGCGCAACAGCCCCTCAACCTGCTGACCGTATTCGAGCAACCGCGCCACGACCTCTTCGTTGCGTGCTTCCTCGCGCAGGCGCGGTTCATCCGCCAGCGCCTTTTCGATGGAAACGGGTTTGACCCCTTCGACCGGAATCATCTTGGACAGACGGTCCACCTGCCCGTAAGGCATCTGCAACACCCTTCCAATGTCGCGCACCGCCGCCTTGGACAAAAGCGCCCCAAAGGTGATGATCTGACCTACCTTATCGCGCCCGTATTTTTTTTGAACGTACTGGATCACCTCCTCGCGGCGGTCCATGCAAAAGTCGATGTCAAAGTCGGGCATCGACACACGTTCCGGGTTCAAAAACCGCTCAAACAGCAGGTTGTAGCGCAGCGGGTCCAGATCGGTGATCGTCAACGCATAGGCCACCAGTGACCCCGCACCCGACCCACGTCCCGGTCCCACCGGTATATGGTTGTCTTTGGCCCATTTGATGAAATCCGCAACGATCAGGAAATAGCCGGGAAAGCCCATGCCCTCGATGATCCCCAGTTCAAAATCGAGCCGTTTTTCGTACTCTTCAACGCTGGTCGCGTGGGGGATCACCGCCAAACGATCTTTCAGACCGGCATGGGCCTGTGCCTTCAACTCCTCGATCTCATTGTCCGCAAACTTCGGCAGGATCGGATCGCGGCGATACGCCATAAAGGCGCAGCGTTTGGCGATCTCGACGGTGTTGGCCACCGCTTCGGGAAGGTCCGCAAACAGTGTCACCATTTCGGTCTGTGTCTTGAAATAATGCTGTGCGGTCAGCCGCCTGCGTGCCTCTTGCTGATCGACATAGGCACCTTCCGCGATACAGATCAACGCATCGTGGGCCTCGTACATCTTGGCATCCGGAAAATAGACATCATTGGTTGCCACCAACGGAATGCCCATCGCATATGCCATTTCAACAAATTCACGTTCGGTCAGACGCTCGTTCTCGGGCTGTCCGTCTTCGCCCGGATGGCGCTGCAACTCGATATAAAGCCTGTCACCAAACGCCCCTTGCAGCCGCGCCATCAGCGCCTCTGCGGCCGCCTTTTGCGCATTCTGCAACAACTGTCCCACCGGCCCCTTTGGCCCCCCGGTCAAACAGATGACGCCAGCGGAATGGTTCTCCAACTCTGCCAGTGTGACCTGTGGGATTGCACCGCCCTTGTCGATATAAAGGCAGGAGTTCAGCTTCATCAGGTTCTCATACCCGACCTCTGATTGCGCCAACAGCACCACTGCCGCCGGATCACGGGGTCGCTCGCCCGGCTGGGTCTCAACATAGGCCAGATCAACCTGACAGCCGATGATGGGCTGCACACCTGCCCCCGCCATCGCGACGGAAAATTCCAGTGCGGCAAACATGTTGTTGGTGTCGGTCAATGCCATCGCCGGCATCCCCGCCTTGCGACACATCTCAGGGAGCTTTTTCAACCGCAACGCCCCTTCCAGCAACGAATACTCGGAATGGGTACGCAGGTGAATGAATCGGGGGTCATTGGTCATGCAATCAGACTAAGCCAGTGGTGCCGTAGGTGCCAGCAGGCAATGGCGGTTCTTTCATCAAAACTGTAGCAATAGTGCGCTCATCATTTTTCGTAAAAATTTGAAGGTCCGTCCCCGTTAATCAATTAATCAGCGGTAAACTCCGGCAATGCTCTTTGATCTAACTCTCTGAAAGCATGGCAAACATGCCAATACGCGCGACAGGGGATTGCAACAGCGTTTTTGGCGTGCAACCGATCCATTGTGCAGCCAACGCAAAAAAATCTGTTGCCAGAACGAACTGCTGCCGACTACGCTTTGATCAGATTAATGGCCGCGCACCGTTCTACGTCGCATCGAACGGCGCGCTCAAAGGTCCCTTAAGTACCGCGGCAGGTCAATCACATGGACATCACGTTTCTTCTCAACGGAGAGACCGTAGCGCTGACAGACGTCTTGCCCACGACAACCCTGCTTGACTGGCTCCGTGAAGACCGCGGCCTGACCGGAACAAAAGAGGGCTGCAACGAGGGCGACTGCGGCGCGTGTTCGGTCATGATCACAGACGAGAACGGATCGCGCGCCCTGAACGGCTGTATTCTCTTCCTGCCCCAGATCAACGGCAAACACGTGACCACGGTTGAAGGCATCGCTGCACCGGACGGCACCCTGCACCCGGTACAACAAACCATGATCGACCACCACGGCAGCCAATGTGGGTTTTGCACCCCCGGCTTTGTTGTTTCAATGGCCACCGCCCACCTGAACGGGGCCACGGACCACGATGTGCAACTGGCGGGCAACCTGTGCCGCTGTACCGGCTACGCCCCGATCATCCGCGCCGCCGAGGCGGCCAAAGATGCGCCTGTGCCTGAGCACCTGAAAAACCTTTCGCTTCATTGTTCCAAAAATACCGCTGGGCTGACTGGGGGGCTGGCCCCCCAGTCAGCCCAGCCCAAAACATCCGATGACCTCGCAAAATGGTACGCCGCAAACCCCGATGCGACCCTGATTGCCGGGGCCACCGATGTCGGCCTCTGGGTCACCAAACATTTCCGCGATCTCGGGGCGGTTGTATTCCTCAACCAATGCGCGGACCTGCGCGGGGTCACCGAAACCGACGATGAAATTCGCATCGGTGCCATGACCACACTGACGGACGTCGAAGCCGCCATCGCGCCACATTTCCCCAGCTTTGCCGCGATGATCCGGCGCTACGGCTCGGTCCAGGTCCGCAACGCCGCGACCTTGGGCGGCAACATTGCGAATGGCTCGCCCATTGGGGACGGCCCGCCTGCGTTGATTGCCCTGAACGCAACCCTGCACCTGCGCCATGGCGACACCCGGCGCAGCCTGCCACTTGAGGATTTCTTCATCGCCTATGGCAAACAAGACCGCATCCCCGGCGAATTTGTAGAAGCCGTGAGCATTCCCAAACAGCCCGATACCCTGCGCTGTTACAAACTGAGCAAACGCTTTGATCAGGACATTTCAGCGGTCTGCGGATGTCTCAACATCACCCGCGATGGCGACACCATCACGGCCGCCCGCCTTGCCTATGGCGGCATGGCCGCCACCCCAAAACGCGCCAGCGCCGCAGAGGCTGCGATGGTCGGGCAATCCTTTTCGCAAGCCACCATGCGGACAGCAATGGCGGCCATGGCGGATGATTTCCAACCGCTGTCTGACATGCGCGCCTCGGCTGGCTACCGGCTGCAATCGGCCCAAAACATGCTGCTGCGCTATCTGCACGAGGCGACGGGAACCGCGACAAACCTGATGGAGGTTTCCTCATGAGCGTCGCCAAGCCTCTGCCCCATGACGCTGCCCGCCTGCATGTAACGGGTGCCGCCCGGTATGTAGATGATATCCCAACCCCGCGCGGCACCCTGCATCTGGCCTTTGGGCTCAGCAGCGTGGCCGCTGGCACCATTACCGCGATGAATCTGGAAAAGGTCAAAAGCGCGCCGGGTGTGGTTGCTGTTCTGACCGCTGATGATCTTGAACATGACTGCGATGTGTCCCCGTCAAACCACGACGAACCGCTGCTGGCGACCGGCACCGTGCATTACGTCGGTCAGCCACTGTTTCTGGTGATAGCCACCAGCCATCTTGCCGCACGGCACGCGGCGCGACAGGGCGATATCGACATCTCCAAATCCCCCCCGATCCTCAGCATCGAAGATGCCCTTGCGGCTGACTCCCGGTTTGAGGACGGCCCGCGCGTCTATCAAAAAGGCGATGCCACGGCCGCCCTGTCATCCGCCACCCGGACCTTGAGCGGCAGCATTGATATCGGCGGACAGGAACATTTCTATCTCGAAGGTCAGGCCGCCCTCGCCCTGCCTCAGGACAACGGCGATATGGCCGTGCATTCATCGACCCAGCATCCCACCGAAATTCAGCACAAGGTGGCCCATGCCATCGGCGCGCCCATGCATGCGGTGCGGGTCGAAACCCGGCGCATGGGCGGCGGCTTTGGCGGTAAGGAAAGCCAGGGCAACGCCCTCGCCGTGGCCTGCGCCGTCGCGGCGATGACCACCGGACGGCCCTGCAAGATGCGCTATGACCGCGATGACGACATGATCGTAACGGGCAAGCGCCACGATTTTCGCGTCGATTATACCGTCGGGTTTGATGATGATGGGCGCGTCACTGCCGTTGATTTCGCGCAATACGCCCGTTGCGGTTGGGCCATGGACCTCAGCCTGCCTGTGGCGGACCGCGCGATGTTGCATGCTGACAATGCTTACAATCTCGACCATGTCCGCATCACCTCGCACCGGCTCAAGACCAACACCCAATCTGCCACCGCCTTTCGCGGGTTTGGCGGGCCGCAGGGTGTCGTCGGCATTGAAAAGGTCATGGACCATATCGCGCATCATCTGGGGGCAGATCCCTTGTCCGTGCGCCGCGTCAATTACTATGCCGACAATGTGGACACCCCGGTTGTTGCGGACACCGGCACAGCGATTGACCACCGCACGCCGCCGGTCGGGGACGCCGATCTGTCCTCGCGCGGCGCGCCGCCTGCACCCACGCAGGACAGCCACAATACCGACGTGATACAGACAGACCTGGCAGACCTGCAAACCACCCCCTACCACCAGCCGATTACCGATTGCATCATCAACGCGTTGACCGACAAATTGGCTGACACCTCAGATTATGAGGCCCGCCGATTGAACATCGCCAAATGGAATGCAGAGCAACCCATCCTAAAGCGCGGCATCGCGCTGACCCCCGTCAAATTCGGCATTTCATTTACCCTGACCCACCTGAACCAGGCGGGCGCGTTGGTGCATGTCTATCAGGACGGTTCTGTGCATCTCAACCACGGTGGCACAGAGATGGGGCAAGGGTTGTTCCAAAAGGTTGCGCAAGTTGCCGCCTCGCGTTTTGGCCTGCCGCTTGAGGCGATCAAGATCACTGCCACAGATACCGGCAAGGTGCCAAATACCTCCGCCACTGCCGCCTCTTCGGGGTCGGACCTGAACGGCATGGCCGCCAAGATTGCCTGCGATACCATCCGCGACAGAATAGCCGCCCATCTGGCTGAACGCTATCAGGTCAAACCCGCCGACGTCCGCTTCAAAGACGGGGGGGTCGAAGTCGGCTCCGAGACGATCACCTTTGCCCAAGCTGCTGCATCGGCTTACGAAAACCGTATTTCTCTGTCGGCTACCGGGTTTTATAAAACCCCTGAGATTGAATGGGACCGCATCAAGGGCCGGGGCCGGCCGTTCTATTATTTTGCTTATGGCGCGGCGGTCACAGAAGTGGTTGTCGACACCCTGACCGGCGAAAACCGCATCCTGCGCACTGATATCCTGCACGATGCGGGGGCATCTTTGAACCCGGCGCTCGACATTGGCCAGCTTGAGGGCGGCTATGTGCAGGGCGCGGGGTGGCTGACCACTGAAGAACTGGTTTGGGATGATCACGGCGCACTGAAAACCCACGCGCCTTCGACCTACAAAATTCCCGCCTGCTCAGACCGGCCTGATGTTTTTAACGTTGCCCTTTGGGACGCCCCAAACCGGGTGGACACGATCTATAAATCAAAAGCCGTGGGGGAGCCGCCCCTGATGCTGGGCATCTCTGCTTTCATGGCCCTGTCTGATGCGGCAAATGCCTGTGGCACAAACTATGGCGACCTGCAAACCCCGGCCACAGCCGAGGCTGTTTTGGCCGCATGTCAACGGGCGCGCGGGTGATGTTTGACCGGGACGCTCTTGGCGCAGCAATCAAGGCTAACGGCAAGGTGGCGCGCATCATCTTGGTGCAGGTCAAGGGCTCAGCGCCCCGCGCGGCGGGCACGTCGATGCTGGTTTGGCAAGCCGGCAGTCTTGGAACGATTGGCGGCGGACAGTTGGAATGGCAAAGCATGAAAGAGGCACGCGAGATGCTGTCCGATGGCAGTACAACAAGGCTGCGCCATGCGGCCCTTGGTCCCGCGCTCAATCAATGCTGCGGCGGTGCTGTGAGCGTTGTGACAGAAGTATTTGACCTGGCCCGGTTCCACGACATGGACCCTGAATTCGCAGGTGTCTGGGCACGCCCGGTGAGCAAGGACGCAGGCCCAATGCCCGCCACCCTCAAGCGGAAACTGACGCGCGCTGAACACCATGGCACGCCCTTGCCGCTGACCTATCAGAATGGCTGGCTGGCCGAAGCGGTTTGGCGGACGCAGCGTCAGGTTGTGATCTACGGTGCAGGTCATGTCGGCCATGCACTGGCCACCGTGCTGGCCCCCTTGCCTCAATTTCGCGTTTACCTGTCCGATCCGCGCGCCGATTTGCTTGCGGGCCTGCCGTCGACAGTGGCCACCAATGCCGGTCTTTCCACCGACATGATGGCAGCGGCAGAACCAGATGCGGCGCATTTCATCATGACGCCCGAACACGATTATGACCTTGAATTGTGCCACCACCTTTTGACTCGTGACTTTGGGTTTGCCGGGCTAATTGGCTCAGCAACCAAATGGGCCCGGTTTCGCAAACGGCTGGCCGCCCTTGGTCACGCGCCTGACCGGATTGACCAGATCACCTGCCCTATTGGCGACCCAAAGCTTGGGAAGCATCCGCAGGCCATTGCTCTGGGGGTTGCCGCGTACATGCTGACCCCGGCGATGTCCCAACTGACCCAGAAAGAAGCCCTCGTATGACCGATGCCCCTTTTCTGACCCTCTCTGGCCTGACCAAAGCCTATCCCGGCGTTGTTGCAAACAGCGACGTGTCGCTGAGCATTGCACCCGGAGAGGTGCATGCGCTGCTGGGCGAAAACGGCGCAGGAAAATCAACGCTGGTCAAGATGATCTATGGGCTGGTGAAACCGGATGCGGGCCAGATGCAGATGAACGGTGCAAACTTTGCCCCCTCAGAGCCACGTGCAGCGCGCGCAGCAGGCGTCGGTATGGTTTTTCAGCACTTCTCGCTCTTTGACGCGCTGACCGTGGCGGAAAACATCGCTTTGGGCATGGAAAACGCCCCCAAAATGAGCGCGCTTTCACAACAAATTCGCGATGTGTCTGACACCTATGGCCTGCCCCTGTCGCCAGACCGTGTGGTGGGGGATCTGTCCGCCGGGGAACGTCAGCGGGTTGAGATTATTCGCTGCCTTTTGCAGGAACCAAAACTGTTGATCATGGATGAACCCACGTCCGTCCTGACGCCGCAAGAGGTTGAAATTCTGTTCAAGACCCTGCGCAAATTGAGCGCGGAAGGCACCGCAATCCTGTATATTTCGCACAAACTGGAAGAAATTCGTTCCCTTTGCGACAGCGCCACGATCTTGCGATTGGGTAAGGTTGTCGGAGAATGCACCCCGTCCGAAACCTCGGCCCGCGAAATGGCGGAATTGATGGTGGGCACGGTGTTGCAAACCCCGACCCGCGCGGGCAAAACACCGGGCGACGTGGTGCTTGACCTCAAAGCGCTGTCCGCCAAATCCCCCAGCGCTTTTGGGATGCCGTTGCGAGAGATATCAGTGCAGGTGCGGCGCGGTGAAGTTTTGGGGATCGGCGGTGTCGCGGGCAACGGCCAGGATGAACTGTTGGCCGCCCTGTCAGGTGAGATGCTGACCGCGCCCGGCATGATCAATTTCCAAGGCAAGGATGTCAGTGTTCTGGGCCCCACCCCGCGTCGGGCGATGGGCATTCTGACCGCCCCGGAAGAACGGCTTGGCCATGCGGCAGCCCCTGATATGTCATTGACCGAAAACGCCATGCTGACCGGGGCCGCGCGTGAAGGGTTGGACAACGGCGGGATGTTGAACTGGCCTGCCGCGAGGCGGTTTGCAGAAAAGATCATCTCGGATTTTGACGTTCGCACGCCGGGGCCGGGCAATGCCGCGCGGTCGCTGTCGGGGGGCAACCTGCAGAAGTTCGTGATTGGCCGCGAGGTGTTGCAACGGCCCGATCTGCTGGTCGTCAACCAGCCGACGTGGGGCGTTGATGCATCCGCTGCGGCATCCATCCGGCAGGCGTTGCTGGATCTGGCCGAGAATGGCACGGCTCTTATTGTGATTTCCCAGGATCTCGATGAATTGATGGAAATATCGGACCGCTTTGCTGCGCTGAACGAAGGGCGATTGTCAGAACCGCGTCCCGCCCAAGGCCTGACGGTGGATGAGATCGGCCTGATGATGGGCGGTGCCCACGGAATGGAGGTGGCGCATGTTTGATCTGTCGAATGTGTGTATTTTTGGAACAATAAAACGGGGTGTTTGGGCATGATCAGGTTGGAAAAACGCCCAGAACCGAGCCGAAGAATATCACTCGCGACGCCCGTGATGGCCGTGCTGGCCACCATGTTTTTTGGCGGGCTGTTGTTCATGGTGCTTGGCAAGCCACCGATTCAGTCAATCCTCACCATCTTTTGGGAGCCGCTGTTTGGCGAGTTCGCGTTCTATTACCGCCCGCAATTGCTGATTAAAGGCGCGCCGTTGGTGTTGATCGCCATTGGTCTGTCGCTGGGTTTCAAGGCGGGCATCTGGAACATTGGGGCCGAGGGCCAGTATATCATGGGCGCGCTTTTTGGTGCCGGCATGGGGCTTGCGTTTTATCCCATGGAAGGCTGGTTCATCTTTCCGTTGATGGTGGTGGCAGGGGCGTTTGGCGGGTGGCTCTGGGCGATGATACCGGCGTTTCTCAAGGTGCGCTTCGGCACAAACGAAATTCTGGTATCGCTGATGCTGGTGTATGTGGCCGAACAGTTTCTGGCCTCTATGTCACTGGGGTTATTGAAAAACCCAGAAGGGTTCGGTTTTCCCGGCTCGCGCAATTTGCAACAATATGATGCCGCGTTCAATGCAGAGCTTTTCGAAGGATCGGGCATGCACTGGGGCGTGGTCGCCGCCCTTGTTGCGGTGATCTTTGCCTATGTTCTGCTGACCAAACACCGGCTTGGGTTTGCCATTCGCGTGACAGGCGAAGCGCCCCGAGCCGCGCGTTTTTCAGGGGTGAATCCAACGCGGCTGATCTTGTTTTGTATGGGGATGTCCGGACTGCTGGCTGGTCTTGCCGGCCTTTTTGAGGTCGCAGGCCCAGCAGGCCAGGTCACAATTGATTTCAACGTGGGTTACGGATTTACCGCGATCATCGTGGCGTTTCTGGGTCGGCTGCATCCTGTGGGCATCTTGTTGGCCGGAGGGCTGATGGCGCTGACCTATATTGGCGGCGACATCGCACAGAGCAATCTGGGTCTGCCTGCTGCCGCCATTCAGGTGTTCCAGGGCATGCTGCTGTTCTTCCTGCTGGCCCTGGATCTGTTCACAAATTACCGGCTGCGCTTTGGCCGGGTGGAGGTCGCGTAATGGATCTGTCTGTCATCAACCCCGTTCTGTTCATTGCTGGTTTCCTTGTGGCTGCAACGCCACTGATCTTTGCCGCCATCGGCGAACTGGTGGTCGAAAAATCCGGTGTGCTGAACCTCGGCGTCGAAGGCCTGATGATCACCGGGGCAATCTGCGGCTTTGCCGTGGCGGTGGAAACCGGATCGCCGATGCTGGGCTTTGTTGCTGCTGCGGCTGGCGGTGCTCTGCTGTCGGTCCTCTTCGCTTTTCTCACACAGATTACCCTCGCCAACCAAGTTGCGTCTGGCCTTGCGCTCACGCTGTTTGGTCTGGGGCTTTCGGCATTGCTTGGCCAATCATACGTCGGTATCAAACCGCCGCGTCTGGGCGATATCAACTTTGGCCCTCTGGCCGATATTCCGGTTCTTGGGCCAATCCTCTTTACCCATGACATCATTCTTTACCTCGGCATCGCACTGGTTGTTGCTGTCTGGGCCACGCTCAAGTTCACCCGCGCCGGGCTGATCCTGCGCGCAGTGGGCGAAAGCCACGATGCCGCCCATGCTCTTGGCTATAAGGTGGTGCGCATCCGCACGTTTGCGATCATGTTTGGCGGGGCCTGCGCAGGCATCGGCGGAGCCTATATTTCGCTGATCCGGGTGCCGCAATGGACCGAAGGGATGACGGCCGGTGTCGGCTGGATTGCTCTTGCTCTGGTTGTCTTTGCCAGCTGGAAACCATGGCGGCTGTTGCTGGGTGCCTATCTTTTTGGCGGCATCACTCAATTGCAGTTGAATCTGCAAGGGGCAGGCGTTGCCATTCCAGTCGAATATCTGGCAATGTCGCCTTATGTTATCACCATCGTCGTGCTGGTGATCCTCTCTGCGGACAAGTCGGCGGCACCTGCCTCGCTTGGTCGTAATTTCCACGCCTCAAGCTAGGGGCCAATATCAAACACCGCCCACAATGGGCGATAAAAATGGGGAAGAATTATGAAATTTTCTGCACTCTTGACTGGGGCCGCGCTGGCACTTGGTCTGGCAACCTCAGCGGTTGCACAAGACAAGACCAAGGTTGGTTTTGTCTTTGTTGGCCCTGTCGGCGACGGCGGCTGGACCTATGAACACAATCAAGGTCGTCTCGCTGTTGAGAAAGAATTTGGCGACGCGGTTGAAACTGTATTTGTCGAATCTGTGGCCGAGGGCCCCGATTCAGAACGTGTGATGACACAGATGGCGCTTGACGGTGCCGACCTGATCTTCACCACATCCTTTGGCTACATGGACCCGACTATCAACATCGCCAAGAAATTCCCGAACGTGAAGTTTGAGCACGCAACAGGCTACAAACGCGCGGACAACGTCTCGACCTATTCCGCGCGCTTCTACGAAGGGCGCGCCATTCAGGGTCACATCGCCGGGTCGATGACCGAAAGCAACATCGTGGGCTACATCGGGTCCTATCCGATCCCCGAAGTGATCCGGGGCATCAACTCGGCGTTTATCCACGCGCGCAAAGTAAACCCCGATGTGCAGTTCAAAATCGTCTGGGCCTATACGTGGTTTGATCCTGCAAAAGAAGCAGATGCCGCCAAGGTTCTCATTGAACAGGGTGCGGATGTGATCCTGCAACACACCGATTCCACAGCGCCGCAAGCGGCGGCCCAGGAAGCGGGCAATGTGATCACCTTTGGTCAGGCCTCTGACATGACGCAATATGCGCCGAAGCCGCGCGTGTCGTCGATCATCGACAACTGGTCTCCCTACTATATCGCGCGCACCAAGGCTGTCATGGACGGGACATGGGAAAGCACGGACACCTGGGATGGCATTGGACCCGGCATGGTTCAGATTGGTGAAATCTCTGACGCGGTTCCGGCTGACGTCAAAACCGAGGCATTGATCCTGATGGACAGCATCGCCGCTGGTAAATACCACCCGTTCACCGGCCCCTTGAAAAAACAGGACGGTTCTGACTGGCTGGCAGACGGCGAGACCGCCGATGACGGCACTCTGGCCGGCATGAACTTCTATGTTGAAGGCATTGAGGGCGACATTCCTCAATAACCCGAACCACGCAAGTGAACGAAACGGGGCCGGCCAATCGCCGGCCCCGTTTTCTATTTTCAACAGCATTTCTCTGAATACCTGTATCTACTAAATATCACTTAACGTGTTGCCATCTGCCCGTTGCACTGGCGCGCGCGCCATGTCACCAATTGCCCATGAAACACACTCTAACCAGCGCCAGCGGCGCACCCGCCAGCCGCCTTGCCTTTGGCACCATGCAATTTGGTGGCCGTGCGGATGCGCAGCAATCGCGGGCCATGTTCGACGCCTGCATCGAGGCTGGGATTACACATTTCGATACGGCGCATGTCTATACCGATGGCGCATCAGAAACCTTACTCGGTCAATTCCTCGGTGACAAACGAGGCGACCTGATCATCGCCACCAAGGCGGCCTATGATGGCGGCGCGGGCCGCGACAACATCCTGACCTCTGCTGAAACATCGCGTGCGCGTTTGGGTGTTGATACACTCGACGTGCTTTATCTGCACCGCTTTGATCCCGAAACCGATATGCACGAAAGCTTTCAGGCGTTTGCTGACCTCAAGAGCCAAGGACACATCCGCCACATCGGCTTGTCAAACTTTGCGGCATGGCAGGTGGTCAAAGCGGCGGGTATTGCCGCCAAATTCGATCTGTCCATCGGGGTGATCCAGCCCATGTATAACCTCGTCAAACGACAAGCCGAGGTGGAAATTCTACCGATGGCAGATGACCTGGGCATCCTTGTGGTACCCTATTCACCCTTGGGAGGCGGGCTGCTGACCGGTAAATACGCGAGCGGTGGCGCGGGGCGGCTGACTGAAGATGACCGTTATGCAGCGCGTTATGGCCAAAAGACGATGCACAAAGCAGCTGACGGGCTGAACACATTGGCTTCAACCCTTGGCGTGCATCCTGCGACCCTTGCCGTTGCATGGGCAGCGGCCCATCCGACCGGACCAACGCCGATCATTTCCGCCCGTTCTGCCGAGCAACTGCGCCCGTCGCTTGCCGCACTTACCTATGACATGACGCCAGACGTCTATGCCCAGATTGCCGCCTTATCGCCCACGCCACCGCCCGCAACTGACCGATTGGAAGAACAATCTTGACCGATATTATTGTCATTGGCGGCGGCATTGCCGGGCTTTCCGCGGCTGCGCGGCTCTCTGCTGACGCCAGGGTCACCGTTTTGGAACGTGAAACCGCGCTTGGCTATCACGCCTCTGGTCGTTCTGCTGCGCTTTTTGAAGAGAATTATGGCCTGCCCAGCACCATCGCGCTGAACAAGGCAAGTGCCGGCTATCACCGCGAGGCAAACGGCGGATACCTCAGCCCGCGTGGATTGCTGATCGTCGCGCAACAAAAAGAAGAGGCCGCTTTTGTCAACGATATGACAACGATGGGCGTCGACCGGATCACGCCAGACGAGGCGCTGAACATGGTGCCAATTCTAAATCCTGAAAAAGCGGCCTTTGCCGGTTATCACGCGTCAGCCTACGACCTTGATACCGACCGCATGATGCAGGATTTCGCCCGGGTCGTTCGCAGCAATGGCGGTCAGGTCATCACCGGTGCCCCTGTTGAGGCCATCAGCCGCACGGCGGGCGGATGGCAGGTGCTGGCAAAGGGCGTGACCTATACCGCCGCACAGCTGGTCAATGCGGCTGGTGCCTGGGCGGATGAGCTTGCCAAGCTGGCGGGCATTGCCCCTTTGGGCATTATCCCGCATCGCCGCTCGATGGCGCGCCTGCCTGCTCCCGGTGGTCACGACGTCACCCATTGGCCGATATTTTTCGGGGTCGGCGAAACATGGTACGCCAAACCCGATGCAGGCGCACTGCTGGTGTCCCCGGCTGAGGAAGATGCGGTTGAGCCTCAGGATGCCTGGGCCGACGACATGGTATTGGCAGAAGGTCTGGCGCGGTATGAAAACATGGTCATAACCCCTGTGACGCGGTTGCTGACATCATGGGCCGGATTGCGCAGCTTTTCCCCAGACAGGGCCTTGGTCTTGGGTCCTGAGCCGGGCGATCCAGCCTTTGTCTGGTGCGCCGCTCAGGGCGGATACGGGTTTCAGACCGCCCCCGCAGCATCCCAATTGCTGGCAGATCTGGTGATCGGTCGCGCCCCCGCTTTACCTGCGGATGTGGTTGCCCAATTGACCCCAGACAGGCTGCGCAAGTGATCCGTAAACTTCCCTCAAGCGCCAGCGTTGCAACGGCGCAAGAGGGTGCCAAATTGCACGCGCCCGCCGCGGCGCGCAATGCCAATGCTTTGTCAGAACTGTTGCTGACCCACGCACCGAGCCAGGGCAGCGCATTGGAGATCGCCAGCGGCACCGGGCAACATATCACAGCATTTGCATCCGCCATGCCGACCCTGCAGTGGTACCCTACCGAGATTGACAGCGCCCGCCGTACCAGCATTGATGCCTATGTAAAGGAAGCGGAACTGACCAACGTCGCGCCTGCCACGGCACTGGACGCGACCGCGCCCGGATGGGGTATCAGGCACGGCCCGCAAGACCTCATTGTGCTGATAAACCTGCTGCACCTGATTTCGCCCCCCCAAACCACCACCCTGATCACAGAAGCCTCAGCGGCGCTCGCCCCCAATGGCACCTTGATCCTTTATGGTCCGTTCAAGCGTACTGGCGTGCTGACCAGTGAGGGCGACGCCCGGTTCGATGCGGACCTAAGATCCGTCGCCCCAGACATCGGATACAAGGACGACCTCGACATCATGCGGCTGCTCGGCGATGCTGGCTTCACCCTTGAGCATATTGTGGCAATGCCTGCCAACAACCTCGCTTTCGTTGCCAGAAAGGTCCGCCCATGACCCTGACGCGCCGCCTCGTCTTTTTTGCCCTGCTGGCGCTTGCCGCTTGTGGCGCGCCCCGTGCCAGCGCACCTCCTGCGGAAAACCGTGCCCTGTTTGCCCCCAATTTCGAAGACAGCCATCCGGTATTCTTCCCGGGGCGCCGGCCCGCGCGATACCCTGTGCATGGCATTGATGTCGCGCGATTTCAAAAAACCATTGATTGGAACACCGCCCGCCGCAATGGTGTGAATTTTGCCTTTATCAAAGCCACCGAGGGTGGTGATCTGCTGGATGCGGAATTCAAGAACCACTGGCGCGGCGCGGATCAGGCGGGCGTTGCGCGCGGCGCTTATCATTTCTATTATTTCTGCACGACACCCGAGGTGCAGGCAGCATGGTTCATCCGCAATGTACCCCGTGGCGATATGCTGCCCCCGGTCTTGGATATGGAATGGAACCCATTTTCGCCCACCTGCGCCACCGTGCGCCCGGCGGGTCAGGACGTCCGCGACCAAATGCGCCGTTGGCTGAACATTGTGACCGCGCATTACGGCCAGAAACCAATCATCTATACCACGCCCAGATTTTACCGCGAGAACGAGCTTGGCAAGTTCGATGATTATGAATTCTGGCTCCGCTCCACCGCAAAGCGGCCATCAGAGACCTTCCCCGGTGAACGCTGGACCTTCTGGCAATACTCATCCACAGGGATCATTCCCGGCATCGTCGGCAAGGTTGATCTGAATGTCTTCACAGGGAGCCGCGCAGAGTGGTCGCAATGGGTTGCGGCGCGGGCGCGCTAGTTTTAGGCAAACTTGTCAATCAGCGCAGCAAGCCACAAAATGCCCAGCAACACGGTTGCCAGCAGAACCGCCAACGAACCTAAGTCCTTGGCCATGCGCGATAATTCGTGACGTTCCGGACCAATGCGGTCAATTGTGGCCTCAATTGCACTGTTGATCACTTCGACAATGATCAACAACAGACCTGCTCCGATAAGAATGGCGGCCTGAAAGAAATCCTCGCCGATCCAGAGCGCGACAGGCACCGACAGCGCGCATAGGACCGCCTCAATTCGAAACGCTTCCTCACCGCGCCAGATGTCGCGCAGGCCCACCATCGAGTTGCGATAGGCCGCGATCATCCGTACCATGCCTCTTAACGGGTGTTTGCCCACGTTTGACCCCCTGTTGCGGTCTGTTTTTCAGACACTAGCGCATCATTGACCCTGATTGAACAGGATCAGGCCAGCCTTGCCTGCCCGATCCCTGCATTCGTATCAGCCATCCACCCGGATCGTGGTATTTTTCGGATCATAAGGAGAATCCTCGACAATCTCGGCATCCCAAAGCTGATCAAACATCTTGACCTTTAGCTTGGTGCCCACAACCGCATGCTCCGTCTTGACGTAGCCCATGCCAATCGACTTGCCAAAGGCCACCGAATAGCCACCAGAGGTCAGACGCCCGGTGCGCCCATCCGCGTGATACAGCACCTCACGCCCCCAAGGGTCCGCATCATCTGGTCCGTCAATGAGCAGCGTCACACATTTGGCATTGATGCCATGCGCTTCCATTGCAGCCTTGCCGTGGAAATCTTTGCTCAGATCCACAAACCTTGGCAAATCAGCCTCCAGCGGTGTCGCGTCACGGCCCAGTTCCGTACCAAATGCGCGATAAGATTTCTCCTGCCGCAACCAGTTCTGTGCACGCGCACCGACCAGTTTCATGCCATGCTTTTCGCCGGCTTTCTCAAGCTGGTCGAAGAGATAGTTCTGCATCTCAATCGGGTGGTGCAATTCCCAGCCCAATTCGCCGGTATAGGCGACACGGATCGCACGCACCGGACACATGCCCAATTCGATGTTGCGCATGGTCAGCCACGGAAACCGCTTGTTGGACAATACTGTGGAGGGGTCGCCATCTTTGACGATCTCGTTCAGCACATCACGCGACTTTGGTCCGGCGATCGCAAATACGCCCCACTGGGTGGTCACGTTATGACATTCGATATAGCCAAATTCAGGTGCTTTGTCTTCGATCGCCTTGCGCAGGTAATCGCTGTCATAGGCAGTCCAAGCCCCTGCGGACACAAGGTAATATTCGTTCTCGGCAATCCGCACGATGGTATATTCCGTGCGCGTCGTGCCCGCCCCGGTCAGGGCGTAGGTCAGGTTGATGCGGCCCACCGATGGCAGCTTGTTACAGGTGAACCAATCAAGGAATGCAGTGGCACCGGGGCCTTTGACGACATGTTTGGTGAACGCTGTGGCGTCGATCAGGCCAACGCCTTCGCGGATTGCTTTGGCTTCTTCCACCGCATATTGCCACCAACCACCGCGGCGGAACGACCGTGCATCATGGTCGTCAAATCCAGCAGGTGCAAAATAATTGGGGCGTTCCCAGCCGTTCACAAATCCAAATTGCGCACCACGGGCAGCCTGACGGTCATAAGCTGGCGATGTGCGCAGAGGTCGGCAGGCAGGCCGTTCTTCATCCGGGTGGTGCAGGACATAGACATGGTCGTAGCATTCCTCGTTTTTGCGCGCGGCAAATTCGGTGGTCATCCAGTCGCCGTAGCGTTTGGGGTCAAGCGACGCCATGTCGATCTCTGCCTCACCTTCGACCATAAGCTGGGCAAGGTAATACCCGGTGCCGCCCGCCGCAGTGATCCCAAAAGAGAAACCTTCGGCCAGCCACATGTTGCGCAATCCCGGTGCCGGGCCCACCAGCGGGTTGCCATCGGGTGTGTAGCAGATCGGACCGTTGAAATCGTCTTTGAGCCCACAATACTCGCATGATGGCACCCGGTGGATCATCGCCGCATATTGATCCTCGATCCGCTCAAGGTCGAGTTGAAAGAGGTCGGCGCGGAAACTGTCCGGCACGCCGTATTCAAACCGTGCAGGCGCATTTTTCTCATAGACCCCCAGAATCCAGCCACCGCGTTCTTCGCGCACATACGATTGCGCATCAGCATCGCGCACAACGGGGTGTTCAACATTGCCTGCAGCACGGAATTTCACCAATTCGGGGTCTTGATCCAACACGATGAACTGATGCTCAACCGGGATCGCTGGCATTTTGATACCCAGCATCTTGGCGGTGCGCTGTGCGTGATTGCCCGATGCCGTCACCACGTGTTCAGCCGTGATCACAACCTGCTCGTCTGACGGCACAAGGTTGCCGCCTTTTTCAACCATCTTGGTTGCAGTCACTTCCCAATGGGTGCCGTTCCAATGGAACGCATCCGCCTGCCATTTGCGTTCAATCATAACGCCCCGCTGGCGTGCACCCTTGGCCATCGCCATGGTCACATCCGCAGGGTTAATATAGCCATCCGTCTGATGATAAAGCGCGCCTTCAAGGTCTTCGGTGCGGATCAGCGGCCACTTTGCCTTGACCTCATCGGGGGTCATGAATTCATACGGCACACCGCAGGTTTCAGCGGTCGAGGCATAGAGCATATACTCATCCATCCGCTCTTTTGTCTGTGCCATCCGCAAGTTGCCCACCACGGCAAAGCCCGCGTTCAACCCGGTTTCTTCCTCAAGCGTTTTGTAGAACTTGATGGAATAGTCGTGGATGTGGGTCGTGGCAAAGGACATGTTAAAATACGGCAGCAAACCGGCCGCGTGCCAGGTCGAGCCGGAGGTCAATTCGTCACGTTCCAGCAACATCACATCGTCCCACCCGGCGCGCGCCAAATGATAGGCAATCGACGTTCCCACGGCACCGCCGCCCACAACCAATGCTTTGACCTGCGTTTTCATATGTCGATTCCCTTGGACAAGATTTGATCCTGTTTTAATCGCACCCGCGCGCATTCGCACGCACCAGCCGACCCAACATCGCAGAAAACCGACCTATCGGCACGCAGGCATGTCGGGGTTTTCGGGCTTTGCCCGATGCTGCCTTGGCGCGCCTTGCGGGAATTCACCCCAACCTGACCCGCCTACCCCGGTAAGATCTTGCCGGGATTCATGATGTTATCGGGGTCGAGCGCCCGCTTGATTGCGCCCATGACATCCACGGCACCACCCAATTCCTTGATCAGATAGGGCCGCTTGCCCTGCCCGATGCCGTGTTCGCCGGTGCAGGTCCCGTCCATAGAAATGGCCAGATCGTTCAGCCAGCTGACGAAACTCTCGGCGCGGGCGACCTCGTCTGCATCGTCCATGTCCAGCAACAAAGACGCATGGAAATTTCCGTCGCCCGCATGGCCAACAATGGGTGCGATCAGGTCCAGTTCTGATGCCTTGGCCTCTGCCAACCTCACAGCCTCTGCGAGTCTGGAGATCGGCACACATACGTCCGTCGCCACCGCCTTGCAGCCCGGCCGTAACGCCAGCATGGCCCAATAGGCATCATGGCGCGCCTGCCATAGTTTGTTGCGTTCTTCGGTGGTGGAGGTGGCGGTGTATCCGGTGCCGCCAAGTTCCTCAGCAAGCGCCCCAAAGGTCTCTGCCTGTTCTGCCACGCCCACCTCTGAGCCATGAAATTCGAGCAACAACAGCGGCGTTTCAGGCAAGGACAGCTTTGAATACCCATTCACCGCCCGGACCACCAAGGCGTCCAGCAATTCAATCCGCGCCACAGGCAATCCATATTGAATGACCGCCATCACCGTTTGGCACGCGGCATCCACACTTGGAAAGGAACAACGCGCCGCCGATATTGCTTCAGGGATGCCCTGCAGGCGCAGGGTGATTTCAGTGATCAGACCCAATGTCCCCTCAGAGCCGACCATCAACCGGGTCAGGTCATAGCCGGCCGACGATTTGCGCGCCCGCGATCCTGTGCGAATGATACTGCCATCGGCCATCACCGCTTCCAAGCTCAGTACGTTGTCTTTCATCGTCCCATAGCGCACCGCATTGGTCCCCGATGCGCGTGTGGCGGTCATTCCCCCCAGCGACGCGTTGGCCCCCGGGTCAATCGGGAAAAACAGCCCTTGATCGCGCAAATGGGTGTTCAGCGCCTCACGCGTGACACCCGGTTGGATCCGGCAATCAAGATCACCTGCATTGACTGCCAGAACCTTGTCCATTTGGGTCAGGTCCACCGAAATCCCGCCCGCAGGCGCGTTGATCTGCCCCTCCAATGAGGTGCCTGTGCCGAACGCGATAATCGGCACTTTATGGGTCGCACAGATTTGGACAATCTCAGACACTTCTTGCGTTGAGCGCGCAAAAACAACGGCATCGGGCATCTGGTTCTTGATCCATGTGGTGGTATGCCCGTGTTGTTCGCGGATCGCATCTCCGGTCTGAAACCGCTCACCAAATTGCTGTTTCAGCACGCCCAGCGCCGTTGCTATGCCCGCCTCGTTGCGCGGCAAATCAGTTGCCTGAACCACCCGCTAGTCCCCCAGTGCAATACCTTCGCGGCGCGGGTCGGCCCCGCCGCGCAAGTCATCGCCGATCGCAATCATATGCAGTCCAGAGGTCAGCGCACGCGTGCCAACCTCAAAGCCGAGCGCCGCAAGGCCCTCGGACAGGTCGACCGCCGAAGTGCCCTCCTCCAGATCATAGGTGCCAAACCTGTTGACTGCATGCGGCGCGCTGACGGCGGATTGAACGTCCATGCCCCAATCCAGATAGGCCACAATCGCGCCCGCAACATAGCCGATGATCCGGCTGCCCCCCGGGCTGCCCACGGCAAGAACCGGCTTGCCATCTTTCATCACAATCGTAGGTGCCATAGAAGAGCGTGGCCGTTTGCCCGGCTCAACCCGGTTGGCAATCGGCACGCCCTCAGCATGGCTTTTAAAAGAGAAATCAGTCAGCTCGTTGTTCAGCAAAAACCCACCAACCATCAGGCGAGAGCCAAATCCATTTTCAATGGTTGTCGTCATGCTGGCCACATTGCCCTGGCTGTCCACAATGGAAATATGAGAGGTCGAGGGCAACTCGATCGCCAGATCATCGGCCCAGTTCAGCGCATGATCAAATGCCGGATTGCCCGGTGCCACTTCGGGCAACGCATCGTCACCCGCCAGCAACTTTGCGCGCTCAGCCAGATACGCAGGGTCCAGCAGCCCTGTAACAGGCACCGGCACGTAATCACTGTCCGCCAGATACCGACCGCGATCCGCAAACGCCAAGCGTGACGCATCACCAATCAAGCGGCGCACCTCAATATCCTGTGGTCCGGCGCTGAGGTCATGGCCCTCAAGCAGCCCCAATATCTGGCCCACTGCCACCGCTCCCGATGACGGCGGCCCCATGCCGCAAACCTC
>NZ_JBHGAR020000024.1:0-43385 GCF_042611115.2 Sulfitobacter sediminivivens | reverse complement strand
ATAATCAATCACACAAACGAGCCAGAACCTCCAATGCTCAAGCCGCTCTGATGTCCCAATTTATATGACGACGGACAACACCTTGGATTGTCTCTGGCTTGAGATTAATTTTCGCGTTTACTTCAAAAATCCGTTTCCGAGTCCGACGCGCGATGTCACGCTCCATATCGTCCATAAATCGGCGGAAAAGAATTTCGCTAACTGGGCTGGGTGAATTTGAATCGTTCCGAGTGATCCAAGCCTGCGAGAATTGCACGTCGTTTGCCGCGATCTCAAATACGTCCTGCTCCAATACTTCGGGATATGTGTCTCGAATTCGCCGATCCGACAGCAGCTTGAGTGAAATGAGCTTTACGAATTCGGAGAACGCATCAGACTGACTAATGTTGTCCTTGCGATAAATATGTTGATGGCACCAACTGAATGCAGCGTTGACCTCTGCAATTGAAGGCCGTGACATCTCTAGTGTCTCGCCAGAACGATCAATACCAGAAGCGACAGCCCTACGATTCAACAAACCTCGCAGTTCGTCAAACTTCGCAGTGCCTTCCTCAAAACTTGTGAACGGTACTGTGAACAAAGGCCTATTACGGTCGATGTGGTAAACGCGTGTTTCAGTGCCATTGGTCAACAAATAATATCGCACGGGGCGCTCGTCCGAGTCTTCACCGTTCAACAAAACGGCATAAGCTCGAACCTGCCATTCATGGTCATCTAAAACCGCACCCGGTTCCTTAACTTCAATGACACACCGGACTGAACCATCTACCAAAAGAGCGAAGTCGGGCCGATAGAGCGCTTGGCGTTGGCCGCGCATGCCGCCAACAGTCAGCTCTCGAAGACTGCCCTTCGGTCGGATTTCTCTGTCACTGTAACCCAAATCCTCAAGCATGCGACGGACGAAACTTTGCTCGACATCGGCCTCATTTTGAAGTGCGTCATATGAGCAGTACTTATTTCGCATGTAATCTCCCAAGATTTTCTGCCCGTCTTAGGTCGACTGTCGCAAGGGTGAAAGAAAAAAATTCTGGATTGGTACACAAAGACGCCCAAGCGGGGAGTGCCGAGCAGATGCGCAGTGCACTTTCTGCTGAAGAAATGACCGCGAAAGTAAGTTTCGACAGCCCCGCGCAACAGAAAATTCGTGGACGCTGTTCTTGATAAGGTGGCTTGATATCAAAGTCTTGTAGTATTTTTGTTGCGGCTTTTAGGCGTGACCGTTACGCCCCGGTACTGCGCGTTAACCATTGGCCGCTAGAAAATACCCAAGAGCATTGCCTTTTAATTTTGATGGAGCTAGGCATGGGTATGACTGACACACTTTTCTTTCCTTCTGATGTTGCACTGGCAGCGATGGGTAACACCTCCAAGCGTTGGCAATCGCACCTCGAGCAAGGAAAGATATTCATTGAGTCCGAGAAGGACGCAAACGCGAAGAGTGAGCGCGGACGCGGCAAAAAGCGGCAGTTGTCCCTTGATGCGATCACACAAGGCAGCATCGCGCTCACGCTGATAGATGCAGGGGTCGAGGTAAAACTTGCCTACCGCAACGGGGCTGAGTTTGCTTATACGCACACCACATCGCCTGCACGAATGATTGACCCATCTTTGCCTTTGAACCCTACGCAAGATAGGCTTGCCGGTAAGCTGTTCGATGAAGGTCAAACCATATTGGTCTGTTCTACAGGGGTATTGGCACACGGTCAAAATGGGCTGTCATTCGTTTCAGATGCGGACCCTGATCTGGCCCCAAGTAATGAATTGAGCCAAACGGCAAATTTGATTGAGTGCGTGGATGGCCGTCCCGGTTCTGCCCGCATTCTGATCAACGTGTCTATGATGTGCCACCGAATTTCAAAGGCACTGGATATCGACTGCCAAAAGACGTTTGGTGGGGAGCGCATTTGATGGGCGTTCAAGCGGCACCTTTCATAGTCCTCATCTCGTCTGCCGATCTGGCTACTAGTATGGGATATTCTGGCACAAATTCGGCATTTCGCGATTGGTGCGCATCCATGAGGATTGCGCCAGTGCCCGGACGGCGCGGGTATTTTGACCCCGCCCTTGTTCGCCGCCGCCTTGATGAGGCACAGGGCCTTTCAGCAGTTAGCGAGGGTGCGGCAGGCAGCCAAGTGGCCGCAAGAAGGGCACGCAATGCCTCGCAGTAATCTGCCCCCTGAAATCAATCGCGTGCGCGCGAAATTAGCTGACGGGACTGTCTGCTACTATTTCTCGCTGCGTGGGCGAAAAGGCACCGGCTTTTGGAAAGATGCGCGGCCAGTGCCAAACGTGCCGGGGTTCTTTGCAGCTTACTCCGCTGCAATGGCGCGGGCGGTGCCAAAGCGCGATGCGGTAATGACCGATGCTGTGGTGGATGCATACATCTCATCCGCTGAATTTAGGATTTTGAAGCCTCGCACGCAATCTGACTATCGCCGTTGGGCAATGCGATTTGCTTTAGAATCTGAAAATGATCCGATTGCAATGTTTGAGGACGCGGCATCGCGTGGCGAGGTCAATCAGTGGCGCTCAAAATGGAATTACTCGCCCAAGCAATACGACTATGCGGGCACCGTTGTAACACGCATCCTCAATTGGGCGCGAGAATCAGGTAAGATTGCCGAGCATCATTGCAGCTTTGCAAAGGTGTATCGGTCAGATCGCTCCGATGTTGTCTGGACGCCTGATCAGGTGCAGGCCGTCAAAGACCGCGCGCCACCGTGGGTGGCACGCATTCTGATAACTGCCTGCGAAACCGGGATGCGCCCGGGTGATCTGATCAGGCTTTCTAAGGCCCACGTTGAGGCAACCCCCGGTGGGCGGCGCATTCGCATAAAGACAAACAAGCGCGGCAAATCGGCATTCGTGCCGGTCAGTCAGGCAATGGCCGAGGTGATCGACGCCACGCCGAAAGATAGGCTGCTGATCTTGAGCAACGCCAGCGGTGGCCCACTGACCGAGCACCGCGCATCCGAGGGCGTGCGCCAGTGGCGAAACAAGGCTGGCCTCACGCCCAATCGGCTTGGCTATGACTTGCGGCTCTATGATGCGCGCGGCACTGCCGCCACCCGCCTATTGCGGGCTGGCCTCTCTTTGGCGCAGATCGCCGGTTGCATGGGGTGGTCCTTGCGCACTGCCGCCGCAATGATTGAGCGCTATGCGCAGGTTTCGCCGGGCGAAACGGACGCAGTTTTGATGCTCTTGAGTACGGCAAAGGAGGGCAGAACATGAACAGAATTGCAAAATGGGCTGCAAAATGCAGAAAGTTGGCGCTGCCAATTTCCGCTAAGTCATTGAAATTAAATGGAGGCGAGTAGGAGAATCGAACTCCTGTACACGGATTTGCAATCCGCTGCGTAACCACTCCGCCAACTCGCCATCTGTGGTTGGCGCACTGCTATCCGATCATTGTGACGCCCGCAAGTCCCAGCTTCGCGCGGGACAGTGCCTGGGCTTGTGTGAAAATGGTGACGGGCCGTTGATGCTGGGCGCGCGATGTGGCACATCTGTTCGTAACAGAATCTGAACGGATGAGTTTAGCTGATGACTGATTTTACAACCCGCCGCACAATGATGGTCGACACGCAGGTACGTCCATCTGATGTTACCAAATTTCCCATCATTGATGCGATGTTAACCGTGTGTCGCGAAGACTTTGTGCCCGCGATGCAGCGCGAGGCGGCCTATATGGGTGAGAACCTTGATCTGGGGTCGGGACGGGTGCTGCTTGAACCACGCACATTGGCCAAGATGCTAGACGCCTTGGCGGTCACAAATGACGAAATGGTTCTCGATATCGGATGTGCGATGGGATATTCGGCAGCCGTCATTGCGCATATGGCTGAGGCGGTGATTGCCGTTGAAGAAGATGAAACCATGGCTGCGGAAGCGGTTGAGGCCTTGGCTGCAGCAGGCGCAGACAATGTCGTTGTTCATGTCGGACCGCTGAGTGACGGCGCGCCGCAGCATGGGCCATATGATGTGGTAATCATTCAGGGTGGCGTTGCAGAAGTGCCAGACACCATCAAGGATCAGCTCAAGGATGGGGGCCGGATTGCCGGCCTCTTTATGCAAGGTGCATTGGGTGAAGTACGAATTGGTTATAAGCGTGGCACCCAGATCAGTTGGCGTGCTGCGTTTAATGCGGGCGCACCGGTTCTGGCAGGTTTTGAACGGCAGGTTGCGTTTCAACTTTAAGCGTCCGCTCACGCGGGATTACTGTTCCTAAATTCATGTAAAAAGGTGATGCCAGTTATGTCATTGACCAAAACTCTGAAGCGGGCCAGTCCCATCGTCGCGCTATGTCTGGCGGTATTTGGTTTTGCTGTGCCTCAAGTGGCGACGGCGGATACCCTCGCCGATGCGCTGGTCGGTGCATACACTCACTCGGGATTACTGGAACAGAACCGTGCCTTACTGCGTGCCGCCGACGAAGATGTGGCAATCGCTGGGTCGACATTGAAACCTGTGTTAAGCTGGTCGGCCGATCTGACGCAGAATTTTGGCACAACGCGTGCTGGTGGGGCGGGGTTCGCGTCATCCGTCGATAATCTTTCTGCCACTATCGGCTTGATCGGTCAGCTGTTGCTTTTCGATTTCGGGGCCAGCCAATACCGGATTGAAGCGGCCAAGGAAACGGTTTTGGCGACCCGTGGCACACTGCTAAATATCGAACAGATCATTCTTTTGCGGGCTGTCCGGGCTTACATGGGGGTGATTGAGGCATCGGAATTTGTGGCGCTGCGTAACAATAACCTGCGTCTTTTGACCCAGGAACTGCGGGCCGCACGGGACCGTTTTGATGTTGGCGAAGTCACCCGGACGGATGTTGCCCTGGCCGAAGCGCAACTGGCGCAGGCCCGTAGCGGTCTGGCAGGTGCCGAAGGTGATTACCTGCGCGCCATTGAGGAATACCGCAATGCCGTGGGCCGCAAGCCCGGCCGATTGAGCGCGCCACCGCAGTTGCCCGATGTGGGCGTTGACGTTGAGGGGGCCAAAGCTTTGGCCGTGCGCCGCCATCCGTTGTTGGCCGCAGCCCAACATCAGGTCGCTGCAGCTGAACTGCTGATCAAGGCGGGCGAGGCGGATATGGAGCCAACTGTGTCGCTTACGGGGCGTTATGGGCTGACCGAAAATTTTGGAACGCCAAATTACAACCATACCGGTTCAGTAGGACTGGAATTCAAGCAGACAATCTATGGCGGTGGACGACTGTCAGCGCAGGTGCGCAAAAGCATGGCCCAACGCGATGCGCAGCGCTCGAATTTGCACGTGGTGACCAATGATATTCGTCAGGACGTTGGCAACGCCTATGCCAGTCTGGCCTCGGCACGCGCGGTTTTGGAGGCATCTGAACGTCAAATTCGCGCCGCACGCATCGCCTTTCGCGGTGTTCGGGAAGAGGCGACATTGGGCGCGCGCACAACACTTGACGTGCTGGATGCGGAACAATCGCTGCTTGATGCGGAATCAGCGCGGGTTTCTGCGCGTTCAAATCTATACGTCGCTGCCTATACGGTTCTGTCCGCGACAGGCCAATTAACGGCACAGGATCTGAAATTACCGGTTCAGACCTACGATCCGGCGGCATATTATAATCTTGTAAAGGACAGTCCGGCAAAAAGATCCAGACAGGGTCAGAAACTGGATCGGGTGCTGCGTGCCCTACAGAAACAGTGACAATTTCTCGCGCCCCATTGTGAGAATCTCTGCATCGGGTTAAACTGGGAATTGAGGAAAGAGTGGTAAAAAAATATGTCTAACCCCGTCACAAACGCCGAGGTAGAGGATGTTCTGTCGTCGATCCGCCGTCTGGTGTCCGAAGACAAGCGCCCTATCCAGATCCAAAAAGCGATACCGGCGAATGATCGTCTGGTCTTGACGCCTGCGTTGCGTGTCGCAGAGGAGACCGATGTTGAAAGCGACCTTGATGCGCTGGAATTTGAGGAAGACGACCTTGATGATCTGACCGTTGAGGCCGAGCAAGACACCGCCGAAGTATCATCCGAGCAAGATGAAGAGACGAATTTTGACGATCCCGCCCATGACTACGAGGCCGATCCGTACAGCTTTGCCGATGATGAAGACGAAGACGGCGAAGGGGATCTGGAATTAGACTTTTCTGCATTGAAAATTGAGGACGAAGATAACGACAGTCTGATTGATACACCCGCAGTGGCCAAGACAGGCACCAGCGATGTCGGATCCGGCAAGGCAGCAGCGCTGAGTGCCAAGATAGAGGCATTGGAAACGGCAATCGGTAAAATCTCGGACACCTGGGAGCCGGACGAACCCGGGTCAGACGAATATTCAGGTACTGAAGAACCCGCGATGGCATGGGAAGACGACGATGACCATGACCATGAAGAAATGGGCGCGTCGTTGGATGTTGAAGATAAAGATGAGGATGAATACGACGATCACGATCACGAGGTCGACGCTTATCACGACGCAGGTGAGAGCCAGGCCGCGGCAATGCCCGCCACGCCTGAGGCTCAGCCGGAACCTCAGCCCGAACTTATGGCAGCGCAACCTTCCCAGAATGACACTCACGAAGAGGACCGCTTTGCCTATGGCAACGATGATCAAGTGATCGATGAAGAGGCGCTGCGCGATCTGGTCAGCGACATCGTGCGTGCCGAATTACAAGGTGCTCTGGGCGAACGCATCACCCGCAACGTTCGTAAACTGGTGCGCCGTGAAATCCACCGCGCGTTGACGGCGCAAGAATTGGAATAGGAGGGAAGGGCCGGGATGTGACCATCCTGCAAGCCTCCATTCTTTTTCAGATGTCTCTGGCCAGCGATAACATCAAATCCACGTCGAAATAGCGTTCGACGTGCAGCGCCAACGCGTCGAGGGTGGCGTCAACTCCTGCTTCAAAGTTGAGCGTTGATGCTATGCCAAACTGCCCGAGGTACGCTGTGCGGAATGCGTCCGAGCTAAACAGCCCGTGCATATAACATCCCTGCACGTGGCCATCCGCAGTCGCGGCACCCTCTGGACGCCCGGCAAACTGCAACCAGGCGCGGGCGCAATCCGGACCATTCGTTTCACCAATATGTATTTCATAACCGCTAAGGGTCGTGCCGCTTTCGGGGTGCTCGCCAGTTTTGAGAGACAGATGTTTGATCGGTGCCATAACCGTATCGACCGCCAGATGCCCCAATCCCTGCACTGTGGTTGGGGGCCCTTCGATGCCGTGCGGGTCAGTGATCGTGCGCCCCAACATCTGATAACCGCCACACAGGCCCAAAACTTGGCCGCCGCGCCGGATGTGTGCGGCCAGATCAATATCCCAGCCTTCTGCCCGAAACGCTGCAAGGTCCGCAATCGTGGCCTTGCTGCCGACCATCAACACCAGATCGGCGTCAGCAGGAAGCGGCGCGCCGGGCATGATCACCCGCAAATCGACCCCGGCTTCGGCTGCCAACGGATCCAGATCGTCAAAGTTTGAAATGCGCGGCAAACGTGGGACCGCAATGACCACACCTGCACCGCCCGAACGCGCCCGAGAGGGCAGGTCCATCACGTCCTCGGCAGGCAACCGGTGCGCTGCCTCAAACCACGGGATCACCCCAAGGCTCGGCCAGCCTGTGCGCTGCGCGATGTCGTCACGTCCTGCATCAAACAGGCTGCGATCACCGCGGAACTTGTTCACGGCAAAGCCCTTGATCATTGCAGTGTCGGTTGCGTCCAGAACGGCCTGCGTGCCGACGATCTGCGCGATAACGCCGCCCCGGTCGATGTCACCCATCAGAATGACGGGCACGCCCGCCGCAGTGGCAAAACCCATGTTGGCAATGTCACCGCGCCGCAGATTAGTCTCGGCCGGGCTACCTGCGCCTTCAACGATGATCAAATCGCAGGTTTCGCCAAGCCGGGCAAAGGACTCCAATACCGCTGGCATCAGTGCTGCCTTGTTTTTTCCAAAGGCTGCTGCCTCCTGATGGCCCGCGATCTGGCCTTGCACGATGACTTGCGCGCCCGTGGCGCTTTGCGGTTTGAGCAGGATCGGGTTCATGTCTGTGTGCGGCTCCACCCCGGCGGCACGCGCCTGCAGGGCCTGCGCACGCCCAATCTCGCCTCCATCCGTGGTGACAGCTGCATTGTTTGACATGTTTTGCGGTTTGAAGGGGCGCACCCGCATGCCGCGCTGCACGCAAGCCCGGATCAGGCCGGCAACAATCATCGACTTACCGACATTGCTGCCGGTGCCTTGTATCATGATCGCTTTTGTCATTTTGCGCACTCCGCAGTGGTTGCCCGCAAACTGGCGTAAATCGGGCCGCGGGAAAAGGGGCAGGTCGGTAAGATCGCTTTATTCTTACAGCGCATAAAAAAAGCAGCCCGAGGGCTGCATTTTTTGCCACTCATGGCGTTGTTACTATGCGGCTTCAGCCTGCTGCGCAGCATGGCGGCGCTCAGATTCTTCGCGCGAAAGTGCAACAGATGTACGCACACCTTTGCCCACAAAATCCATCAAACCGGACACAACCCGCTCGTTGGGGTCAATGCCAGCACAGCTCAACACTTCCCGACCATCGCGCGACCGGGCCCAGCGGGCGATCTGCTCTGGTCCGTTACCGTATTTCTTGTCGTCCGCGATTGCGTCATCCAACGCAGCCAGTACCACAGCTGCGAAAAGTTTACGTGCGCGATTGCCTTGCTCATTGTTAAAGGCCGTTCCATCAACGAAATCTTTCATCTCGTCGTCCTTTCTATTATTCTTGCTCTTGTCATCCCGGCGTGAAGCCTCTTATGACCCATCTCGTCTGATTCGGATACCACTTTATCGCATAACTCCTATGCATTCGGCGCATGTCTTGCTGCAGGTGCAGCACGATATAGCGGTGACTTGCAGGGGGATATCCTACCAGATATAGGGTGCGTCGACGTATCATCAAGTTCTTGCCAAGGTTTTGACACATGCCCAAAATTAACGGAAACGAGATCCGCCCCGGAAACGTTCTGGAACATAACGGCGGCCTATGGGCAGCGGTTAAGGTCGACCATGTAAAGCCGGGCAAGGGCGGTGCCTTCGCCCAGGTCGAGTTGCGCAATCTGCGCAACGGATCAAAACTGAACGAACGCTTCCGCAGCGCCGACAAAGTCGAAAAAGTCCGTTTAGAACAGAAAGATCAGCAGTTTTTATATGAAGAAAACGGCAATCTGGTAGTGATGGACACGGACACCTATGAGCAGGTGCAGCTGGCCTCAGAACTGCTTGGCGATGCCCGCCCGTTTTTGCAGGACGGCATGATGATCGTGGTGGAATACCACGAAGCAGAGGCCCTGAACGCTCGGCTGCCGCAAAAGGTGATCTGCAAGATCGTCGAGACTGAGCCGGTGGTCAAAGGCCAGACAGCAGCGAATTCGTTCAAACCGGCACTGCTTGATAACGGCGTGCGGGTGTCTGTGCCGCCCTTTGTCGGGCAGGACGAAGACATCGTGGTCAACACTGAAACGATGGAATACGTCGAACGCGCCTAAACGTATGACGTGACGTCATAGCGATCTGAAGCAAAGCCCCGGCGCGATCCGGGGCTTTTTTGTGCGATTCGGGGGCCTGGGTGGTCAAAAATCATGCCGGCGGGATCCATGTCACAACAGCATCACCCGCGTGCATTGGACCAGTGGCCCGGTCAAATCGGAGATAGGCAAGCGCCAACCCCCCAGATTGCGTGAGCAGCGTACCAGCGGGCTTGTCGGCAGCCATGATTTCGGTGCCAATTGGCGCGTCCCCCGCGATGGAAACCTGAGCCAGACCTTTTCGCAGCTCGGTCTTGTGCTTCATCCGCGCTGTGACCTCTTGGCCGACATAACACCCTTTGCGGAAATCAACTCCATTCAGGCGCTCAAACCCAACCTCCAGAATGAATGTGTCGGGTGTCAGTTCAATCCCCGTCTTTGGGATCATGTGCGTAACACGCAAGGCATCCCAGTTCACATTGTTGTCGGTCTGAGGGTCCGCGCGGTAGGCCCGCCATCCCATCGCATCAGTGCGCGGATCTGCATACCCGTCCTCAGGCTCTGGCCCCAATCCACGGTGCAGGTGCAGGTCCGTTGCGGCGATTTCAACCGATGCTCTGAGCTTATACATGTTCAGCCGCTGAAGCAGCATATCGGCCAGGCTGTCGGCGACATCCAAAAGCACGCCATCGCCGTCCTTTGCGACAAAGAAATCAGCAAGGAACTTGCCCTGTGGGGTCAGGATCGCGGCATAGATTGGCCCCTGAGAAAGTTTTTTGACATCATTGGTGATCAGACCTTGCAGGAAATCCAATGTGTCATCGCCAGTCAGGCGCAGGATGCGGCGTTGGGTCATCTTTTATGTCCTTTGACAGTTGATCATGACATATAGTCATCACTCGCCATTCTAAAGGGCCAAGCATGCGCGCGCCGATATCTGTGATCATTCCGACCCTGAACGCCGTTGATACGCTGCCCGATTGTCTGGCCGCGCTGATGGAAGGGCTGGATTCGGGGTTGATCCGGGAATTGATTGTCAGTGATGGCGGATCAACAGATGCCACAGGTGCAACTGCGCTGGCATGGGGGGCAGAGGTGATCCATGGTGCCGCGTCAAGGGGCGGGCAATTACAGCGAGGATGTGCTGTGGCCAAAGCGGATTGGCTGATGGTGGTGCACGCCGACACCAAGCTGTCGCCCGGATGGGCAAGGATCGTGGCGGCACATCTGGGCACGACCAAGGCCGGGTGGTTCAAATTGGCGTTTGATCAGGGCGGGGTCCCTGGGAACCTGGTCGCCGGATGGGCCAATCTGCGCAGCCGATTTGGCCTGCCTTACGGAGATCAGGGTTTGATCCTGCCCCGCATGCTCTATGAGGGGGCGGGTGGCTACAAAGATCAGCCGTTGATGGAAGATGTCGCACTTGCGCGGGCACTCAAGGGGCAGCTTGTTGGCCTGCCGGTCTACGCGGTCACCAGCCCGGCAAAGTATCAAAGCCAGGGCTGGATGCGGCGCGGTGGGCGCAATCTGTGGACATTAGGGCGGTATTTTTTCGGCACGTCGCCAGAAGTACTGGCGCAAAGCTACCGTCGCGGAAGGTGATCTTGCGGACGCGCCGCAGGCGCGATGATATTCCGGCCGCTTGAGGCCGGGCTGAGCCCTGTAATGGTCAGTTTGTTACAGGATGTCAGGTCTGATCGGTATTTAAGAAAGGCTGAAGGGGAGAACGGTGTCTACCCAAACAAAGCCTGTCCCAATCGTTGCAGAATGTTTGGTTCGCTGACATATTCGCCACGTTCCTTGACCCGCAGGGCCCGCAGCCCACGTGCATCGCTGACGGTTTTGCCGTCCTGGAATTGGAGGCGGTAGAGGTCGGCATAGATGCCGCCGCGTTGCAAAAGTTCTTCGTGCGTGCCCTGGTCGCGCACCTGGCCCCGGTCCATCACAATGATTTTGTCGGCGCTGCGAATGGTCGCCAGACGGTGTGCAATGACGATTGTGGTACGCCCTGCGGACAGCCGGTCCAGCGCATCCTGCACAACCTGTTCGGATTGCGCGTCAAGCGCGCTGGTGGCTTCATCCAACAGCAGAATCGGCGTGTCACGGAGCAGAGCGCGTGCGATGACGACGCGCTGTCTCTGGCCACCGGAAAGCGCAGAGCCGCGCGGCCCCACGCGCGTGTCCAGACCGTTTTCAAGGTTGGGCAGGAAATCTGCAACATGGGCGGCTTTCAAGACGGCTTGCAATGCGTCATCGCTGACATCGGTGCGGCCCAGCACGATGTTCTCCCGCAGGGTTTCGTCAAACAGCAATGCCTCTTGGGTCACCACCGAAAACAGGCCACGCAACTCTGAGATCGCCATGTCGGAGGTCGCGACACCGCCGATGGTGACGTTGCCTGCCTGCGGGTCGATGAGCCGGGTCAAAATATTGAAAATTGTGGATTTGCCAGCGCCGGATGCCCCGACAAGCGCGGTCGTCTCACCAGCCGCAGCGCTGAGGCTGATGTCGTCAAGCACCTTCACATCACCATAGGCCAGATCCACATTTCGTAGCTCAACATCAAGTTGGCCCGTGGGGACAGGGACCGGGTTTGCCGGTTCTTTCAATCGTATGGGAGCATCCATAAGTTCCTTGATCCGCTCAAGGGCGGCCGCTGCTACCTGCCACAGGCCGCTCACGCCGCCCAGTCGGCGCAGTGGGCTAAAGGCAAATCCCATGGCAGTGAAGAAGGTCATGAATTGCCCGATGGTTTTGTTGCCCGAGATAATCTCGGAGCCGCCATAGAGAATGACAGCCATGAACCCCACACCGGACATGATGTCGATCATGCCGGGAATGGCCGAATTGCCAAAGGCCGCGCGCACTTCGGTGCGGATGAACGTGCGGGTCAGGTCGTTGTACTGGCGCGCCTGATAGCTTTCGAGTGCGTTCAGTTTGATCTGAACAATGCCGTGGAATACTTCGTCCAGCCGGGTGGCCAGACTGGCCCCCAAATCACGCGCCTCGCGCGAGCGTTCACGCACAAACCGCTGCGCAATTGCGGCGGGCAGGACCATGACCGGAATGCCCACGCACGCCAGCAGAGCCCATATCGGATCAATCGAAATGGCTACGCCCAAAAGTACGATCAGACCGATAAAGTCGCGACCGGCCCCGGTGATGATCGCGCGCCAGACATCGCCAACCGCGTTTACATCAGATTGAACCCGCTGGATCAAGAATCCCGGGGGATGGGATTGGTGAAATGCACCGTCTTGCCGCATCATTTGTCCAAGCAGTTCAATGCGCATGTCGGCAGCTGTGCGTTGAGCGATCCGGGTCAGCAGCACTTTCTGCGCAACGCCCGCAATCGCACGAAGCACGAATATGCCAAGTAGGATCAGGCCAACCCATTTGAGCGCATCTTGTTTGCCGGCAACAAATACCTGATCGAACATCGGTTCCATTAGGCGCGCCAAAGCGCCCAGGGTGCTGCCTTCTATGATCATGAAAAACACGGCCGCACCCATCAGCCACAGATGTTTTTTCAGGTAATCGCGCCAGAGCCAGCGCAGCAATTGCCCAGACGTATAGGTTTGGTCATTCATCTGAGGCCACATTCCTTTTGGGCAGTGCAGTCACAGGTTTACGAGACGTGGGCGGGCAGGGCAAGCATGCGGGCGTGCCAATCGTGTTGACGCTGCATTCCGCACAGATAAGGTGCGGGAAATCGCGCGGGTCAAAGGCAGAGTTCATATGACAAAATCCCCTCTTTTGGCACAAGGGCGGTCATATCTGGCTATCCCTGGCCCTTCTGTGGTGCCCGATGCGGTTTTGAACGCCATGCACCGCGCGGCACCCAATATCTATTCCGGGGCGCTGATCGACATGATGCCGGCACTGATGGCGGATTTGCGTGGGGTGGCACGCACCAAACATCACGTCGCGATGTACGTCGGCAATGGTCACGCAGCATGGGAAGCGGCGCTAAGCAATGTCATTGAACCGGGTGACAAGGTACTGGTGCCCTCCACGGGTCGCTTTGGTATCGGCTGGGGCGAGATGGCGACAGACCTAGGTGTACAGGTTGAGGTCATCGACTTTGGCCGGGCGGCCGCAATGGATATGGCGCGCATTGCCGACGTGTTGGCAGCGGATAAAGCATATGAAATCAAGGCGATTTTGGGTGTGCATGTCGACACCTCAACCTCCGTGCGCAATGATATTGCGGGCTTGCGTGCGGTTCTGGACGAGGTCGGACATCCGGCACTTTTGATGGCTGACTGTATCGCATCATTGGGCTGCGACCGCTTTGAGATGGACGCATGGGGCGTCGACGTGATGGTCACCGCCTGCCAAAAAGGCCTGATGGTGCCGCCCGGAGTGGGGTTCGTCTTCTTCAATGACAAGGCCCAAGCCGTGCGCGCCAAGATGCCGCGCGTGAGCCGCTACTGGGATTGGAGCCCCCGCGCGCACCCGGAGGAATTTTATCAATACCATTGCGGGACGGCCCCAACACAGCACATTTATGGTCTGCGCGCGGCGCTGGATATGATCCATGATGAAGGCATCGAACAGGTTTGGGCCCGTCACGCGGTACTGGCGCGGGCGGTTTGGGCGGCATGCGAGGCGTGGTCTGAGCGCGGTACATTCGCGCTTAATATTGCGGATCGGGGTGCGCGCAGCCATGCGGTGACGGCCTTGCGCCTGCAAAGTCCGAATGCGACAGCACTGCGCGACTGGGTGCAGCAAAATCTGGGACTGACTTTGGGTATTGGCCTTGGCATGGCTGCGCCGGGTGATCCGGCGTGGCATGGGTTTTTCCGCCTCGGTCACATGGGCCATGTGAACGGTCATATGATCATGGGGCTGTTAGGCGGAATCGAGGCTGGTATGACTGCGTTGAACATCGAACATGGGGCCGACGCACTTGATGCGGCTGCACAGGTCATCGCGGGTCACTAACCGCGCTGTGTGGCGATGCGGGTGATCAAATGGTTCACGATCCATCCTGCCAGTGCGGCCACCACAAAACCCCAAACGGCCCAGATCACCATGAGGACCCACATCAGATTGACACCAAACATAACGATGCAGGCAGCGGTGTAATTTGGTGCAGCGGTGCTATTATTTGTGTCGCGCATCAATGATCCTCTTTTAAGGGTACAAAGAAAAGCATAGCGCGCACCGAGCGCGCGTCAGCCCTTTTCTGCGACTTTTATCGCATGAGGGAGTGCATTGGCAAACGCATCAAGCTGTGCTGGTGTTCCGCAACTGACGCGGATACAGCGGTTTTGCGGGGCCACAAAGGGCATCCGCACAAAAATGCCGCGCGCAACCAACCCCTCAAGAACAGCTTTGGCAAATGCGCCGTCCCTGCCACAATCAATTGCCACGAAATTTGCCGCAGAAGGCAGGGGTGTCAGCCCATGAGATTGCGCGATATCTGCAATCCGGTTGCGCGCAGCTGAAATTTCGCGGTGCACATGGCTCAGCCAGTCTTTGTCCTGAAGGGCGGCCAGCGCGCCCGCCTGAGCGGCACGGTTCATACCAAAATGGTTGCGCACCTTGTGAAAGGCCGTGATCAGATCGGGTGCCGCAAGGGCATAGCCGACCCGCGCACCTGCCAGGCCGTACGCTTTGGAAAACGTCCGCATACGGATCACGCGGGAATCAGAATAGTCCAATGGCAACGCAGTTCCGGCAGGGGCACATTCGATGTAAGCCTCATCGAGGCATAACAACGTGCCCTCAGGTAATCTGTCCATTGCCTGCGATATCTGCCGACCCGCGTGCCACGATCCCATCGGATTGTCGGGATTGGACAGATAGACCAGCTTTGCGTCCACCTCTGCGGCTTTGTCAAAAAGCGCTGCAGGGTCCTCGTGATCGTCACGATACGGCACCTTGTGCAAAACACCACCGAACCCTGCGACATGATAGTTGAATGTCGGATAAGCCCCATCTGAGGTCACAACAGCATCACCCGCCCCCACAAAGAGCCGCACGAGGTAATTGAGCAGCCCGTCTATGCCTTCGCCGACAATGATGTGATCCGGCGTTGTGCCATGATGATCGGCAAGGGCGCTACGCAGATCATGGCTTTCCGGGTCGCCGTACATCCATTGGTCACACTCAGCCATCGCTTTGATCGCAAGGGGCGAGGGGCCAAAGACGTTTTCATTGGCCCCCAAACGAGCCTTGAAAAGCCGACCGTTGGCACGTTCCTGCGCCTCTGGCCCGACAAACGGAACCGTGGCAGGCAGGGAATGTGCAAGTGCTGTAAGGCGAAAATTGGACATGTCATCGCTGATAAGCCTGTCCGCTTATTCGGGCAAGGGGGGTGAAATGGGCACCATAGGCACTTACATGAGAACCGCTCGCAACAATAAGGAGCATACGCATGGCAAATCTCAGCAGACGTGGCTTTATCGCTGCGACAATGGCGGCAGGAGCCTTGCGCGCTGTCCCGATGGTCGCCAGCAAACCCGGCACCCGCCGCATTCTCACGTTGGTTTATGACAAAGGCCTTGGCATGATGCGCGCGGTCGAACGTGTGGTTCACTGAATTTCCTTGACGTAGGACTGGTCAGTGCCAGTTGAATGCGCTGTTATGGTGGGACCCAATCAGGAGACCCGCCATGCCCCGCGTGACCATCACCTATGAAAACCACATCGCCTTTGTCCGGCTGACCCGCGCCGACAAAATGAACGCGGTCGATCAGGACATGATCGACGCGATTATTGCAGCAGGCCAAGAGGTTGCCGCATCTGATGCGCGGGTTGTTGTGCTGTCAGGCGAGGGCAAAGCGTTCTGCGCGGGCATCGACATCACCGGGTTGTCGGCGATGATTGGCAAGGACCCCGCTGAACTGCTGATGCCGCGCACCCATGGCGAGGGCACTACAAACCAATGGCAAGAGGTCGCAATGATCTGGGTGCGGCTCGACATTCCGGTCATCGCGGCCTTGCACGGCGCTGTGTACGGCGCGGGGATGCAGCTTGCGCTGGGTGCGGACATCCGTATCGCGGCACCAGACACAAAACTGGCCGTGATGGAGATGAAATGGGGCATCGTGCCGGACATGGGCGGGATGGTCCTGTTGCCCCGTTTGGTGCGCGACGATGTGTTGCGGCGGATGACCTATACGGCTGAGGCAATCGATGCCGGTCAGGCGGAGCGCTGGGGGTTGGTGACAGAAGTCGCAGATGATCCATTGGCTGCGGCCACAGCGCTGGCGACCACCATCGCAAGTAAAAGCCCCAGCGCGATCAAGGCTGCCAAGCGACTGATTTCATTTGCACAAATGGCATCCGTTGATGACGTCTTGATGGCTGAATCTCGCGCCCAGGTGGATCTTCTTGGCAAACCACACCAGATGGAGGTGATCGCGGCAGAGTTTGGCAAACGGCCCGCCGTTTTCAAATAACGGGCTGCTTGATCGCCTGCCGGAAGGTCACCCCAATTCGGACAATCGATCCAATGCTGCCTGCACCTGATCGGCTTCTTCCTGGCGCGCTTCCAGATTGGACTGTGCTTCGGCAACGACTTCGGCGGGGGCGGAGGCGGCGAATTTAGGGTTGTTCAAACGCCCCTTAAGCCCCCCGATTTCCTTGGCCAGTTTGTCAAAGGACTTTTGCAGACGCGCTTTCTCTTCATCAATGTCGATCAACCCGGCAAGGGGCAGGCCAAAGCTGGCACCGGGGGCGGCAATCGCAACGGTTCCTTTTGGAAAACCATCAGCCTTTTCAAGGCTTTCGACGCGCGCCAGACGTTTGATCATTGCCTCGTTGCCATCCCACGCTGCCTGCGCTGCCGCATCCATTTCAGTGACGATCATCGGCACTTTCAGCCCTGCAGGCACGTGCATTTGCTGACGAGCCGAACGAATGCTTTCGATCAGGCCGATCACCCAATTTAGCTCACGATCCGCGTCCTTATCGAGCAGGTCGGCGGTGGTGTAGGTGGGCCAATCAGCATGCACCAACATCTTGTCGCGCTTGGCGGTGGTCTGCCACAATTCTTCGGTGATAAACGGCATGATCGGGTGCAGCAGGATCAGGCATTGATCCAGCACCCACGCCATGGTCTGACGTGTCTCGGCCGCTTCGGGTGCGTCGTCCTGCAACAGCGGTTTGCTAAGCTCGACATACCAGTCGCAGACCTTGCCCCAAACAAACGCATAAAGCGTGTTGGCGGCATCGTTGAACCGGTAGTTGTCGAGCGCTGCGTCCACCTCTTCGCGGACGCGGGCAACCTCACCAATGATCCATTTATTGAGGGTATGTTTAACGTCGGTATTGTGTCGGTATTGCGTCGGTGCTTTGCCCGTGAACACATCGTTCATTTCGGCAAAGCGGTGGGCGTTCCACAGTTTGGTGCCAAAGTTGCGATAGCCCGCGATCCGCGCGGTGGAAAGTTTCAGATCACGCCCCATCGCCGCCATTGAGGTAACGGTAAAGCGCACCGCATCCGCGCCAAATTCGTCGATGAGATCGAGCGGGTCGAGCACGTTGCCCAAGCTTTTCGACATCTTCTTGCCCTTCTCGTCGCGCACCAGCGCGTGGACATAGACGGTTTTGAAAGGCACCCGCTCAGAGAGTGGCAGTTTTTGATCCAGAACAGCGGTTTGCATCATCATCATCCGTGCGACCCAGAAGAAGATGATGTCGAACCCAGTGATCAGGACGGAGGTGGGGAAGTATTTTTTGAGTTCCTCGGTTTGTTCGGGCCAGCCCAGCGTGCCGATGGGCCAGAGGCCGGAGGAGAACCACGTATCTAGGACGTCGGGATCGCGGTAGACTGGATAAATGTTTTTGCCGTTTTGTTTTGCATCAACAATGGCCAAGAGTGCTGCATTCAAGTCAGCAACTTCGATGATCTCCCATTCACCTTCTCCGGTCTTTGCAGCAACATCCGATATTACTCTAGTAAACTCTTCCGCTTGCGTATCGAACATGGGCAAGCAAAACCTTGGTTGCTCTGACAATCCGGAAAAAGCGTTCTGGTCACGATGAACAGTTACAGAGGTTCCTTCGTCAAGTAGGCTGGAAATCTCAAACTGAGCCTCAATCTCCTCTGGCCTTAGGCCATACCAAACCGGAATCTGATGCCCCCACCACAGCTGCCGCGAAATACACCACGGCTCGATATTCTCCAGCCAGTGGAAATACACCTTCTTGTCCTGTTCGGGCAGGATGGTGACGTCACCATTTTTGACCGCATCAATCGCGGGGCCAACGATTTTGGCGGTATCAACGAACCATTGATCGGTTAGCATCGGTTCGATGACCACTTTGGAGCGGTCGCCAAACGGCTGCACGATTTTCTTGTTTTCGACGAAGGGGATCAGCTTGGAACTTTCCTGTCCGTCTTCCTCGTCAATCACCGGAACCGACACCATCACGGCCAGCCCTTCGGCGGTGATTTCTTCGATTATTTTCTGACGCGCCTCGAACCGGTCCAACCCGCGATAGGCGTCTGGAACGAGGTTGATCTCGGTCGCATCTGCGGGTGCATCCGCTGAGCCGTCTGCAATCGCGCCAGCACGGGCGGCGGCCTGATCATAGGGCAGACCATCGGTGCGCATCGCGGCACGTGTATCCATCAACGCATACAGCGGAATGCCATTGCGGGTGGCGACGCCGTAGTCATTGAAGTCATGTGCCCCAGTGATTTTCACCGCACCCGAGCCAAACTCTGGGTCGGGATATTCGTCGGTGATGATCGGAATCATCCGGCGGTTCTCCTTCGGGCCAACCGGAATTTCGCATAGTTTTCCTACGATTGGCGCGTAACGTTCATCTGATGGATGAACTGCAACCGCGCCATCGCCCAGCATGGTTTCAGGGCGCGTGGTGGCGATTGCGATGTAATCGCGGGTCTCGCGCAGGGTCTCGTTACCGTCCTCGTCTTTTTCGACATATTCATAGGTCGCACCACCCGCGAGCGGGTATTTGAAGTGCCACATGTGGCCGTCAACTTCGGTGCTTTCCACTTCCAGGTCAGAAATCGCGGTTTCGAAATGCGGGTCCCAGTTGACCAACCGCTTGCCACGATAGATGTGGCCTTTGTTGTACATATCGACAAAGACCTTGATCACGGCATCATGGAAATTGCCCTCTTCACCCGCGGGCGCGTTTGGGGCACCCGACATGGTAAACGCCTCTCGGTCCCAGTCACAACTTGCCCCAAGGCGCTTGAGCTGACCGATGATGGTGCCGCGTGATTTGATTTTCTGCTGCCAGACCCGTTCAAGGAACTTCTCGCGGCCCATCTCGCGGCGGGTTGGTTCCTGATGTTCCATCATGTCACGTTCGGTCACCATCTGGGTGGCGATGCCTGCGTGATCGGTGCCGGGTTGCCAGAGCGTGTCAAAACCACGCATCCGGTGCCAGCGGGTCAGAATGTCCTGCAACGTGTTGTTGAAGGCATGGCCCATGTGCAGTGACCCGGTGACGTTGGGTGGCGGGATCATGATGCAGAAGGTTTCATCCCGGCTGGCATTTGCGCCAGCCTTAAATGCGCCTGCTTTTTCCCAAGCGGCGTAAAGGCGTGCTTCGGCCTCAGCGGCATTGAAGGTTTTGTCGAGTGCCATGGTCATAAATCCCGTGTTCGTTTGACGGTGATCTAACGGACATGCAGGCCGAGGGAAAGAGTGGCGCGCATGACATTTGCGGTAGTCGCATCGGTTGGGTTGATTTTGAGTATTTTTGGCGAAAAGAAACATAACCGCCCTGCATTTCAGCAAACCATTCCGTTCAACGGGCTAGGGGCTGACACAGGGCGGCTTCTTCTCGCGAGGCATTCGGCTCTCCAGCCTGTACCCTGCTTTCGAAAGATCAGAACTTTCATAACGAAGCGTGAACCCCAGCTTCTTTTCGCCCAAATACTCAAACCCGGCCTAATATCACTCGCATAATTCAAGGGTGGGGTGTACCTCGCAAGGGTTCGCGCACACCGGGCCGGATCACGTCAGGATCATAGGGTGAGCGCGCAAAAACCTCGCGCACCATATCGCGGAAAAAATCGAGCGGCAGGGTTTCATAGGCAGGATCAAAGCTGGCCTGATCCCAGTGTTCGCAGAACGCCACGCAATCGTCAAAATAGGCATGCCCCTGATGACGGTCCCGTTTGTTGGGGTCGGCACCCACAAGATGGCCGTAATAGACCATCTGAAAATCTGCATGTGTTTGCACACACCACGCACATTGTTCCCGCACAAAAGGCCGCAGGATCGCGGCGGCGTATTCGTCATGATTGTAGGGTGCATAGACGTCGCCGATGTCGTGCAGCAGTGCGGCGACGATCCAGTCAATGTCCGCCCCGTCGCGGTAGGCGCGGGTCGCCGCTTGCAGTGAATGGCCCAGCCGCGTGACTTTGTACCCTGACAACCCTTCGTCGAGTTCGACAAGAGCGCCCAACAGGCGGTCGGCGGTGCCTTTGGTGTATGCGACCTCGTGTTTGGTCAGAAACTCATAATCGGCTTGCGTGCCGTCTTTCATCTGGGTGAACTTGACCTGGTCCATCTTTCAGAGTGTCCTTTGATATTGTCCGTGCCAGAATTGCGTCACTCTGGCCAGTGATCTGTTCTGTTTTCGACACCGTATTGGGTAAATCAGCCACGGCGGTCCAGTTTTGTGCTCAGGTGGATCAGGCTTTCCGAGCTTTTGACCCCGCGCGCTTCGCCGATCTTGTCCAGTGTTTCGTCCAGTTCTTCGGTGGTGTCCGCTGCGATTTGAACCAGCAGGTCGAACCGCCCAGACGTGGTATGGACCACCCGCACGCCGGGCAGGCTGCGCAAGCGGGCTAGAACGGCAGGGCTGCTGCGTGGTTCAATGCTGACCAGCGCGGTCGCATGTAGTTTGGCATCGACGGCTGCACCCAGCCGGGCGGTATAGCCGATGATCGTGCGGCTGCGTTCCAACCGATCGAGCCGCGCCTGCACTGTGGTGCGGGCCAGCCCGAGTGTGCGGGCCAGATCAGCAACGGGTTGCCGCGCGTTGGTCTGTAAACACCTGATAAGGGCACGGTCAATTTCGTCGATTTGCATTGTGATCCCGTCATAATGCTGCAAGTTTCCATCATTATAACCCATTAGATGCGTGGTTTCGACGAAAATTTACGTAGTATCAGGGAAAACACCCTAGTGAGGCCTTGATGCAGCATTCCATTCCCCTGCCACTGAACCCCGCCGCCTTTTTGGCGCAACATTGTCCTGATGCCCCGATCATGTTTTTTGCCCCCGCCGTCCTGCAAGACACGGCGCGGCGTTTTCAGGCGGATTTCGACGGGTTGGTGACCTATGCTGTGAAAGCCAATGACCGTCCGGAAATCTTGAGCAATCTGGTGGCAGCCGGGATTTCGACATTTGATGTGGCCTCTCCCGTCGAGATGCGGGCGGTGCGTGCGGCCTGTCCGCAGGCTGTGTTGCATTACAACAATCCGGTGCGGTCTGCTGCTGAGGTCGAGGCGGGCATTGATGCCGGTGTGGCCAGCTGGTCCGTGGACGATCATGCGGAGTTGGCAAAGCTTGACGCCGTGCCACGCACAGCTGAAATCGCGGTGCGGTTTGCTTTGCCGGTCACCGGAGCCGCCTATGATTTTGGGTCAAAATTTGGCGCAACACCGGATCAGGCGGCTGACCTTTTGCGCAGGGTTGTCGCACTGGGGTTTGTCCCATCGCTGTGTTTTCATCCCGGCACCCAATGTAATGACCCTCAGGCATGGGGCAGCTATGTGACAGAGGCGGCGCGCATTGCGGCGCTGGCGGGTGTCACATTGGCGCGGCTTAACATCGGCGGTGGCTTTGCAGCGAACAGAGGGTTCGGGGTGCCGAACCACCGGGCGATTTTCACAACCATCAACGGCGCAGTGAAGCGCTCTTTTGCCGGGGCTGAACCCAGAATACTCTGTGAACCGGGCCGCGCGATGGTTGCGGATGCATGTGTTCTGGCCACGCGGGTCAAGGGGATGCGGGCAGCTGGTGAGGTGGTTTTTCTGAACGATGGCATTTATGGCGGTTTGCCGGATTTGCGCGATATGGGCCTGTCCGGATTGGTTCATGTGCTTGGCCCATCAGGGGCGCGATCGGGGAAGGTGACACCTCGCATAGTGTTCGGTCCGACCTGTGATTCCCTTGATCGGCTGCCGGACGGCTTGCCACTGCCTGCCGATACGGCGGTGGGTGATTATGTGATGTTTGGAGGCATGGGTGCCTATTCAATTGCGATGAGCACGGGGTTTAACGGATACGGTGTCGGGCAGGTTGAAATGGTTTGCGCACTGGTCTGAGGGTGCTGTGGATGTGCAACCAGCCGCCCGCCGCATGTTTAATCCGGTCCGGCCCTAGACATGGCACCTTTGCCCGCTAATGTTTGTCGCGAAACAGGCATGACGGGTAAGGGCAAAGCATCTTGGACAAATTTGGTAAAAGTCAGTCGGTTAAGCGGACGGAAGATGTGCGGTTTTTGACCGGCGAAGGACGCTATGTCGATGACATCACACCGCAAGGTGCGCTGCATGGGTATTTCTTCCGCTCACCGGTCGCGCATGGGGTGATTTCAGAGCTAGATGTTGCAGATGCGGCCGAGGCTGAGGGCGTTCATCTGGTGCTGACCTGCGCCGATCTTGAGGCCGCCGGGATTGATATTTCCATTGCCGGGGCGGTGGTCAAAAACCGCGACAGCACCAGAGCCGCTGATCCTCTTCGTCCGATGCTGGCAAAGGGTAAGGTGCGGTATGTCGGTGAGCCTGTGGCGCTGATTGTGGCCGAAACCTATGCGCAGGCGCGTGATGCCGCGGAACTGATCCTGTTTGATGCCGATGATCTGCCCGCCAAGATGGATTTGAGCACAGGTGGCGAAACGGTGCACGATGAGGCACCCGACAACCGTGCGTTTGACTGGGGCATGGGCGACGAGGCCGCAACCGAGGCAGCATTTGCAAAGGCCGCCACAACCGTTGCGCTTGAGGTTGGTGACAACCGCATCATCGTCAATTCGATGGAGCCGCGCGGCTGTTTTGCCGAATGGGACGGAACCCGCCTGCATCTGGCCAATAACGCTCAGGGCGTTTGGGTGCACAAAGACAATCTGATTAAATCGTTCGGGCTGGACCCTGAAAATGTCCGTGTGACCAACCCCGATACCGGGGGCAGTTTCGGGATGAAGGCGATGGCCTATCCTGAGTATTTCTGCGTGGCCGCAGCGGCGCGCGCATTGGGCCAGCCTGTGCGCTGGATGGCGGACCGGACCGAGGCGATGTTGAGTGATAATGGCGGGCGCGATCTGACGTCGCTCGCTGAATTTGCTTTTGATGAGCACAACAAGATCACCGCATACCGGGTGCGCACCAAATGCAATCTGGGGGCCTATAATTCGCAGTTTGGCCAGCCCATCCAGACGCAGCTATTCAGTCGCGTTTTGACGGGGGTTTATGACGTGCAAACCACATGGCTGCAGGTTGACGGGTATTATACCAACACCGTCCAGGTCGACGCCTATCGCGGGGCCGGCAGGCCAGAGGCGATTTATGTGTTGGAGCGGTTGATGGACCGGGCCGCGCGTGAATTGGGTGTGGACCCTTGGGAATTGCGGCGGATCAATTTTATCAAGCCAGAACAGATGCCCTACCGCACAGCTACAAATGAAACCTATGACGTGGGTGATTTTGACCGGCTTTTGACCCGGATGCACAAAGAGGCCGATATGGCCGGGTTTGCCGCACGCAAGGCAGCAGATGCCAAACGCGGGCTGCTTAGGGGCGTTGGACTTTGTTACTATATCGAAAGTATTTTGGGCGATCCTGCGGAAGGGGCCAAGGTGGTCTTTGAAGAGGATGGCAGCGTGGCGATCTATGTGGGTACGCAAAGCAACGGTCAGGGGCACGAGACGGTTTATGCCCAGTTTCTCAGCGATCAGACGGGTATTCCGGCCGATCAGATCACTGTGGTGCAGGGCGACAGTGACCTGATCAAAGAGGGCGGCGGCACTGGTGGATCCCGGTCTGTCACCACACAGAACAACGCGACACTGGCCACTGTGGCCAAGATGACAGAGGCATTTACAGCATTTCTTGCCGATGAAATGGGTGTTCCTGCAATCGCCATATCCTTTGACGATGAACGGTTCCGGGCAGAGGGGTCAAACCTGACACCGACCATGCTTGAGGTCGCTGAAATGGCGCGGGAAAAGGGCCGCGATGACCTGTTGACCCATCACGCACGCGCGAAACTGGACGCGCGCAGTTTTCCCAACGGGGTGCATGTTACAGAGGTTGTGATCGATCCTGAAACGGGTGTCGTGACCAGCGATCGTTACAACGTTGTTGATGATTTTGGTAATCTTATCAATCCAATGCTGGCCGAAGGTCAAGTGCATGGTGGCGTCGCACAGGGGATCGGACAGGCGGTGCAGGAGCGGGTTGTCTATGATGAGGACGGCCAACTGCTCACGGCATCGTTCATGGACTATGCCTTGCCGCGGGCCACAGATTTGCCAAATATTACTTTTATGTCTGAACCCGTCCCGTCCACGGCCAACATCATGGGCATGAAGGGCTGCGGCGAGGCGGGCACGGTGGGCGCGTTGGCGGCCATCGCAAATGCAGTGCAGGATGCATTGTGGGATCATGGGGTACGGCAGGCCGATATGCCGTTCACACCCCATATGGTTTGGGAGCTTTTGAACGGTGCAAAGATCGCGGCGGAATAAGCTGAAAGCGCTGGGCTTTTTCGGGTTCGGGTGCGCGCAATTGCGCCGCATGGGGGCATCGGGATGAGAGGTGCGCCGCGCGACAAACAGACAGCCGAAAAAGCCGATACTGTCGGTCAGTCCCTGTACGCTTTGTCTTCCAATTGCATTGACGATACTGACCTCTTGATGGAAGCGGCGAAGGCCCGACAGATCGCAAAGGCGCTGAAATGACCGACGCCCGACGCCCCCCTTTACTGCGCCGGCTGTTGGGCAGTTTTTGGCAAAGACCCGCGTCTGATTTTGGCCCGCGACGTGGGACAGTGACCCATCTGATCATTCTGGATGGCACGATGTCATCACTGGATCCGGGTTGTGAAACAAACGCGGGGTTGGCGTATAAGCTGGCAAGCGAAATGGGCAGCAAGCTGTCGATTTATTATGAGCCCGGCCTTCAATGGATCGACTGGCGTTCAGCACGAGACGTCATGTTGGGGCGCGGGATCAATCGGCAGATCAAACGCGCGTATGGCTATCTTGCCTCGCGGTACCATCCGGGGGACCAGATATTTTTAATGGGCTACTCACGCGGTGCCTATGCCGTGCGCAGCCTTGCCGGCGCGATTGATCAGGTTGGGCTGTTGCGTGCGGAGCATGCGACCGAACGCAACATTCGCGATCTTTATCGGTACTATGAATGCAATCCAAAGAGTTACGCGGCCCAGACGTTTTCCAAATCTTTTTGCCATGAAAGCGTGTGCATCGAGATGATCGGCGTCTGGGACACGGTCAAATCATTGGGGATCAATGCGCCTGTGCTGTGGCGGCTGTCAGAGCCCAAACATGCTTTTCACGGTCATGAACTGAGTGGTGTCGTCAAAAGCGGCTTTCATGCGCTGGCATTAGACGAATCCCGGGTGGCCTATAAACCCGTGCTTTGGACAACGCATGATGGGTTCAAGGGCCATGTCGAACAGGTCTGGTTCCCCGGAAGTCATGGGGATGTGGGCGGGCAACTCAGCGGATTTGAGGCGGCAAGACCCCTGGCGAACATTCCCTTGGTCTGGCTTTTGTCGCGGGCGGAAGAAAGTGGATTGCCCCTGCCTGCGGGATGGCGGCTGCGCTTTCCTCAGGACGCGAAGGCACCTTCGGTCGGCAATTGGCGCGGCTTTGGCAAGATTTTCATGACCCGGCGCAAACGGATCGTGGGCAGAGACCCTTCAGAGCGACTACATGAAAGCGTTGCTGAACGCGCACGTGCAGCGCCAGATGGTCGTGTTGTGAATCCGCTGCAACGCCGGACCGGAGTGGCAGAACCCTAAGCCAGTTTCATCACGATACAGGTCGTCGATCCGGTTGCATAAAGCGTGCCATCATCCACGCCCCTGATTTCCCCGCGGGCAACGCCGGTCGATCTGCCAACATGGTCGATGTCGCCCACGCATTCAATTACCGTGCCCAAAGGGATGGCCCGCAGAATGTTGATCTTGAATTCCAAGGTTGTATAGACCGAACCGCGCGGCACTTTTGTCATCACAGCACAGGCCATCGCACTGTCCAGCAAGGTACCGTACCAACCGCCATGAACGGTCCCGAGCGGGTTCGTGACGTTGAATTCCGGTGTGCCCCTAAAGATCACGCGCCCGTCCTCAACAGCGTGCAGGGCATATCCCATAGTTTGCGCAATGGGTGGGCCGGGGTTGCTGCCGTCCAATATCGCCTGCATGAATTCGAGCCCCGATATTTTCAGAACGTCGGACAAGGCAAGCAGGTCGTCGGGGGACTGGGCGATGCGGGGCATGTGGGGTTCTCCGGCCAAGGGGGATGCCGGAGACGCTGTTTTAATATGCCTGCAAAGGCAAGGTGTTACGCAACGTCCGAAAGCGATACTTGCGGTGTGACACCCAAAGCGCGTGAGACATCACGCGTCAACTCTGCACGGTTCAAGGTGTAAAAATGCAGGTTTTCGACGCCCTCGTCGATAAGATCGCTGCACATTTCCGTGCACAAAGCCGTGGCCAGAAGATCATGCCGGTCATCGCGCAGAGCGGTTTCGAAGGCTTGATTGACCCAATCGGGCACATGGGTGCCGCAACGATCTGCAAATTTGCGCGCCGAAGTCCAGTTGACCACCGGCAGGATGCCCGGCGTGATCGGCTTGTCGATGCCCGCCTTGTCACATGCGTCGCGGAAGCGCAGGAAGGTCTCGGCCTCAAAAAAGAACTGCGTGATCGCCTCGTCCGCACCTGCATCAAACTTGCGCTTGAGCCAGTCGATGCTGGCCTGCTGGTCGGTCGCTTCGGGGTGCAGATCAGGATAGGCACCGACGCGGATATTGAATTCGCCGGTCTCAGCCAAAGCCTCGATCAGCTCACAGCTGTTCTGGAAACCATCTACATGTGGGGTAAATGTGGCCGCCCCGTCCGCAGGATCGCCGCGCAGGGCCACGATGTCGGTCACGCCGGCCTTTGCAAAACCGCGGGCGACATCCATCGTTTCCTCGCGGCTGGCACCCACGCAGGTCAGATGCGCGGCAACCGGCAAACCAGAGGTGCGCCGCAGCACATGGGCGGCATCCTTGGTCAGGTCGCGTGTCGTTCCGCCAGCGCCGTAAGTCACCGAGAAAAAGCGCGGGGACAGAGGGGCCAGTGTCTGTGCCGTGTCCCAGAGCTTGAATGCCGCATCTACCGTACGCGGCGGGAAAACTTCGAAAGAGACATTTGGCGTTGTCATTGGGCTGATCCTTCATTCCGGGTTACCCTCTTGTCTCATGAAACTGAATGTGAGACAATTTCATAACTTTCATCTTAAACATGAGGATGACCTCAATATGCACATTGAGTTCCGGCATCTGCGCACCATTCAGGCCATTCACGAGGCGGGCGGTCTGGCCCGTGCCGCAGAGCAGATGAACATCACCCAATCGGCGCTCAGTCATCAGGTAAAGGGGCTGGAGGATCAGGCGGGGGTGGAATTGTTTGTTCGCCGCTCAAAGCCGTTGAAATTATCCCCTGCGGGGCAAAGGTTGCTGAAACTGGCACAACAGGTTTTGCCACAGGTGCAGGCCTTGCAGGATGAATTCACCGGGTTGCGCGCGGGCAGCACCGGTCGCATGCACATCGCCATTGAATGTCATGCCTGTTTTGAGTGGCTGTTCCCGGTGCTGGAACACTTCCGCCGCGCGTGGCCGGATGTGGATGTCGATATCCGCCCCGGTCTGGCCTTTGACGCGCTGCCGGCGCTGTTGCGCGAAGAGGTCGATCTGGTGGTCAGTTCGGACCCCGAAGAATTGCCCGGTGTCAAATTTGTTGAACTTTTTGACTACAAGGCGGTCTTTGTTGCGGCCAGCACGCATCCGCTGGCCGAAAAACCCTTTGTTGAGGCGGCGGATTTTCGCGCTGAGACCCTGATTACCTATCCGGTTGAACGCACACGGCTGGATGTGTTCAGCCAATTGCTGATCCCGGCCAAGGTTGAACCCGCTGCCATCCGGCAGGTCGAATTGACGGCCGTGATCTTGTTGCTGGTTGCTTCGAACCGCGGCGTATCCGTGTTGCCCGATTGGGTGGTGCGCGAGGTCAAATACAGCTCGGATTATGTGACACGCCCCCTGACAAAGGCCGGGATTACCCGGCGGCTTTATGCAGCGGTGCGCAGTGACGATCTGGACAAGCCGTTTATGGGTCAATTGCTGAAACTGGCAGAACAAGAGGCCCGCAAGTTACAGTCGATTTAGGCAAAGCTGTGCGTGGGCGTCCCATAACGTGACGCTTTGCGCCACGCCCCCTTGGCAATCAGGCGCGCCCGCCCTATACGCAGCGCCTGATTGGTCAAAGGACGCAGACAATGGTTGGCAGTGCAAATCTCAACATCATGATCAAGGCGGCGCGCAAAGCGGGCCGCGCATTGGCCAAGGATTTTCGCGAAGTTGAGAACCTGCAGGTGTCGGTCAAGGGGGCCGGGGATTTTGTCAGCAAGGCCGATATCGGTGCTGAAAAGATTATCAAGGACGAATTGATGGGCGCGCGCCCGACTTATGGCTGGCTGGCCGAAGAAGGTGGCGCGCAAGAGGGTCAGGACCCCACACGCCGCTGGATCGTGGACCCGCTGGATGGCACTACCAATTTTCTGCACGGGCTGCCGCATTGGGCTGTGTCAATCGCCCTTGAACATAAAGGCCAGATCGTTGCGGGTGTGATTTATGACCCGACCAAGGATGAATTATTCTTTGCCGAAAAAGGTGCAGGTGCCTGGATGAACGAGACCCGTATCCGCGTGTCCGGTCGCCACCGCATGATTGAATCGATTTTTGCCACGGGATTGCCCTTTGCCGGACGCGGCGATTTGCCTGATACCTTGAAGGATCTGGGGCGGCTGTTGCCGGTGTGCGCCGGCGTTCGGCGCTGGGGATCCGCGGCGCTGGATTTGGCCTATGTCGCGGCAGGGCGCTATGACGGTTTCTGGGAACGCCGCCTGAAGTCCTGGGATCTGGCCGCAGGAGTGATCATCGTCAAAGAGGCGGGGGGTTTGGTCGAAGCCATGAACCCCAACGGGGACGTGTTGGTCGACGGCGAGATCGTCTGCGCCAATGAGCCAATTTTTGCGGGCTTTGCGAAAATCGTCCGGGGTTAGCGCTTTGTCGTTGGCCTTGGATATGTGTATGTCTGGAACAATGAAACGGGCGGCGCTATCTGTCTGACGGGTGGTTGATGCCGTCGGTCCAGACAATTGGTTCGTACTCCCACGGGTTGACGCCCTCGATGCACCCCAGATTGATGCCGCATTGGCTGGGATCGGCCCGTCGTTGGTGATGGGTGTATATGCCGCAGGTTTTGCAAAAATAATGCTGCGCAGTGTGGGTGTTCCAGCTGTAGAGCGTGAGGTTATCCGCGCCTTTCAGCAGATGGACGGAACTGGCGATGGCTGTCACAGCAGCGGCTTGCCTGCGCGCGCAGAACGAACAGGTGCAGCGCCCGATGTCATCGAAACCGTGGGGCAGGGTTGCTTCTAGCGCGACAGCGCCACAGTGACAGGTGGCGCGGACTTTCACCGGGGCGCTTGTCATCTGCGTCTCACCTTTGGGATGCGGCTTTCTATGGCTGGATAGGTCGCGACAGGATGGGGTGGGTGGCCATCGGTGCGGGCCCAGAAATCGACCCCACCCCGGCGCAACCAGAACGGCACCGTCAGCGCCAGACCCGCAATAAACCCTCCGGCATGGGCCCAATATGCAATGCCACCTGTGCCGGTTTCGGCCGCGATGCCGCCAAAGAACTGCATGGCAAACCAGATCGCCAGCATGATCCAGGCCGGGATCGGAAAGATGCGGAAAAACACGATAAAGATGATCAGAATATCAACCTTGGCTCGGGGAAAAAGCAGCAGATAGCCGCCCATCACCCCGGCAATTGCACCTGACGCACCAACCATCGGCACGACCGAGTTAGGCTCTGCCACCACTTGCCCCAGCCCCGCAGCGACGCCGCAGGCCAGATAGAACAGCAAATAGCGCAGATGCCCCATCTCATCTTCGATGTTGTCACCGAATATCCACAAAAAAAGCATGTTACCCGCAAGGTGCAGCCAGCCACCATGCAGGAACATGGATGTTAAAAGCCCGCCATAGCCGCCCCCGTCGCTGAGCCGTGCCGGGATCAGCGCCCATGCGTTGTAAAATCATTCGTGGCTCGGTTGTCTGAAAGCAGGGCCACATAGCTCAGAAAGATCACGATGTTGGCGACCATCAGCGCGTAGGTGACATAGGGCGTGCGCCCCGACGGATTATGATCGCGGATAGGAAACATGGTGCCACGCTGAGCGATTGCGCGGGACGGGTCAAGAGGCCCCGGCGCATCTGCCGGGACCTTTGAGTGTTATCCTGCGGCCCCCAGAAGGGCGGCGTTGCCCCCGGAGGCGGTGGTGTCAACGCAGACATGGCGTTCGGCACGCACCCGCGCGGTATCGGGCAGACCCCGGATCAGGGGCAGGATTGGCCCATCGCGTTTGGCCAGCGCCTGTTCGATCTGGCGTGCGGTGTCTGCGTCACCCCACCAAAGGATGCCGCCATAGGCTGGTCCGTCTGACAAATCAGCGGGGTCAATCTGGCCTGTCGCTTGCAGGGCGATCCCGCCCAATGCCTCAACCGCACGCGCCTGCGCGGCGGCGGCATCGGCACCCGGACCCATGCACAAGAGGGCGGCGCGAGGGAGCGTCGTCAGACGGTTCGATTCGCCCGTTGGTCCGGGCATCGACACGGTTTCAATCGGTTTGGGCTGATGTGGCGCGGGTTTGGGCAGATCGGCCTGCAGTTTGTTCCATTCACCGGTGACCTCCTGCGTATCTGGCGCGCTGAAACGGGGCAGGTAATTTGGCCCGCCCGCTTTGGGGCCCGTGCCGGACAAACCCTCACCGCCGAACGGCTGACTGCCCACAATTGCGCCGATCTGGTTGCGGTTGATATAAACGTTGCCGGCCTCAATCCGTTCCGACACATGCTGTACCCGGTCATCGATGCGGGTGTGCAGGCCAAAGGTCAGCCCGTATCCGGTGGCATTGATTGCGTCGATCACCTTGTCCAGCTCGTGGCTTTTGAAGGTCGCAAGATGCAGGACCGGGCCGAAGATCTCACGCTTCATATCGCCAATGCCATTCACGCGGATGATGGTGGGAGCCACATAGGTACCGCCATCCGGTGTCGGCAATTCAGCCACCACCCGGCCATCGGCGCGCGCGGCTTCGATGTGATCAGAGATGCCTTTGCGAGCCAGCTCGTCGATCACCGGCCCTACGTCCGTGCTGAGATGCCAGGGATCGCCCATGTTCAGCGATTGCATGGCACCAATCAGCATTTTTGTCAGATCCTCGGCGATGTCTTCCTGAACATAGAGGCAGCGCAGCGCGGAACAGCGTTGGCCCGCAGACTGGAACGCGCTTTCGACAATCGCGGTCACGGCCTGTTCAGGCAGGGCGGTGCTGTCTACGATCATCGCGTTCAGACCGCCGGTTTCCGCAATCAGCGGGGTGCCGGGGGCGCAGTGTTCGGCCATCGCGGTGCGGATGCGCATGGCGGTGGCAGTAGAGCCGGTAAAGGCCACACCGCCAATGCGTGGATCAGAGGTAACAGCAGCCCCGATATCACCGCCACCGGGCAGCAGCTGCAACGCCGAACGCGGTACGCCCGCCTTGTGCAGCAGACCAACGGTGAAATGTGCGACCAGTGGGGTCTGTTCGGCAGGCTTGGCCAGCACGGCGTTTCCGGCAGCAAGGGCCGCGGATATCTGGCCACAGAAAATCGCCATCGGAAAGTTCCAGGGCGAGATACATGTAAAGATGCCGGCGGCGGGCATATTGGTTGCTTGTGCCGCGTAATAGCGCAGAAAATCAACACCTTCGCGGAGTTCGGCCACGCAATCGGGCAGACCTTTGCCTGCTTCACGCGCCAGAAGCGCAAAGATTTGGCCATAGCTTTCTTCGATCAGATCCGCCGCTTTCAGCAAAACCGCGCGGCGGGTGGCTAGTGGCGCATCCCATGGGGTTGCAGTGTCCAGCGCGGTTGCAACATCATCCATTGAGGCATTGCGCACCGTGCCGGGGGACTTGGTCGGATGTGCCGGGTTCATCACCTTGACAGCCTTTTGCGGCTTTGCCTCACCAGCAAGCAGCGGGGCGGCCTCCCATTTGTGGGATTTGAAGGGCGCGCGGGCGGCTTCGATCTTGGCCAAAGTCGGCGTATGGGCCAGATCAAATCCGATGGCATTGGCACGCAGCGGCAGAAATATCTCTGGCCCGGTGGGGATTTTGATATTCGACGTACCCAGTTGCTTAAATGGATCGGCGGCGACCACTTCGGGGGCCACGTTTTCATCGACGATCTGGTTCACAAAGCTTGAGTTTGCGCCGTTTTCCAACAGACGCCGCACCAGATAGGCCAGTAGGTCGCGATGTGCCCCGACGGGGGCATAGATCCGGCAACGGGTGCCGTTTTGCGTCATCACCAGATTGTGCAGGGTCTCGCCCATGCCGTGCAGGCGCTGGAATTCGTAGGTTTCAGGATCGTCGCCCATATGCAGGACGGCTGCGACGGTATGGGCGTTGTGGGTGGCAAATTGGGGGTAGATCCGGTCAGTCATGCCCAGAAGTTTGCGTGCATTGGCGATATAAGACACATCGGTTGCGGCTTTTTGAGTGAACACGGGAAAACCTTCGACGCCCTCGACCTGCGCGCGTTTGATCTCGGTGTCCCAATAGGCCCCTTTGACCAGCCGGACCATGATCCGGCGGTCATGGCGTTTCGCCATGTCATAAAGGGCGTCGATCACCCGTGATGCACGCTGGCCAAAGGCCTGTACAACGATGCCAAATCCGTCCCATCCGGCCAGTGCAGGTTCGCCCATCACACGGTCGATCACATCCAATGACAGGGCAAGGCGGTCGGCCTCTTCGGCATCGACATTGAGGCCCATGCCAGCGGATTTTGCCAGCAGACACAATGCGCGCAGACGCGGCACCAGATCGCGCATCACCGAAGCTTCCTGAGCGATCTCATAGCGGGGGTGCAGGGCGCTGAGCTTTACGGAAATGCCTGGATTCTTGCGGATGTCCGGGTCGTTGCAGGCGGTTGCGATCGCTGAAATTGCGCGGCTATAGCTCAGGTGATAGCGTTTGGCATCGCCTTCGGTCCGCGCTGCTTCACCCAGCATGTCATAGCTATAGGTGAACCCCTTTTTCTCCATGCCCTTGGCGCGGGTCATGGCGGCGTTGATGTCCTCGCCCAAAACGAACTGACGGCCCATTTCCTTCATCGCGCGGGAAACGGCGGTGCGGATCACCGGTTCGCCCAGACGTTTGATCGCCGCGCGCAGGTGACGCACAGGGCCGGGTTGATCGTCATCGAGCACACGACCCGTCAGCATCAGCGCCCATGTGGAGGCGTTGACCAAGGATGATGTGGAGTGGCCCATGTGACGGCCCCAGTCAGAGGGCGCAATCTTGTCTTCAATGAGCGCATCGATGGTATCGGCATCCGGCACCCGCAACAGCGCTTCGGCCAAACACATCAGGGCGACCCCTTCGTCAGTGGAAAGGCCATATTCGGCCAGGAACACTTCCATCATGCCGGGCGATGTGGCACCGCGAATGTCGCGCACCAGACCCGCCGCCTGGGCGGAAATCGTCGCCCGGTCTGTTTCAGTCAACTGCGCTGTCTGAACAAGCGCGGCCAAGACGGTTTCAGGATCAGCATAGGTTCCTTCGTCAATTTGGTGACGCAGGGAAGGGGAAGTATCGCGGGCCATGAGCAGTCTCCAAATGAAATTTTGTCAAAGATATCCTAGGAAGGCAGGTCGTTTGGCCTTATGATTGATCGAAAGGCAGACATTTGTCGTGATTTTGAGGGGCTTTGCATGAAAAAAGAACAATCTGACCTGGACCGGTTTGATTCAACGATTCTGTCTGTGCTGGCCGAAGATGGGCGCATCAGCATCACTGATCTGGCAAAACGCATTGGCTTGTCGAAATCACCGACCCAGGCGCGGCTGCGCAGGTTGGAAGAAACGGGTGTCATCCTTGGATACCGGGCGCTGCTTGATCCGATCCAGTTGGGTCTGGATCATGTGGCCTTTGTCGAAGTGCGGCTGAGCGATACGCGCGAAAAAGCGCTGCGGGCCTTTAATGCGGCTGTGATCAAAGTACCTGAAATCGAACAGGCGCATATGATTGCCAGCCATTTTGATTACTTGCTCAAGGTGCGGACCCGCGACATGACCGCCTATCGCCGTTTTCTGGGCGAGACGATTTCATCTCTGCCGCATGTGTCCAACACCTCGACCTATGTCGCGATGGAGGCCGTAAAGGAAACGATGTTGGCGGACGCCACTTGACCGAAGGGCAGGGCGCATCATTTAATAATGTATGCGTTTGATGATGACATTGGCCCTGATAGCGGCCCCGGTATGGGCGGCACCGGCATTTGCTGCGTGCCCAACGCCCCCCGACACCAGCGCCGAATTGCTGAACCTTTTCGCCAAGGCCAACGCGGCGACGGATGTGAACGCCGGAAGACGGGTGTCAGGTGAGATGTGGGAAGTGTGGCTGCGCGCCCCTGATGAGGCCGCCCAAGAGGTGCTGGATGCGGGCATGGGCCGCCGCGATGCCTATGATTTCGCAGGTGCCATCACCGAGTACGACAGGCTGATTGCCTATTGTCCGGATTATGCCGAAGGCTACAACCAACGCGCCTATGTGCATTTCCTGCGGCAGGACTATGAACCGGCACTGGCCGATCTCGACATCGCCCTGACCCTGCAACCGCATCACGTGGCCGCGCAATCAGGTCGCGCATTGACCTTAATGAACCTGGGGCGTTTGGAAGAAGCGCGCGCACAATTGCTGATCGCCGTGGAGAATAACCCATGGCTGTCCGAGGCCGCCCTGCTGGCAGACGATGCGCCGCTGGGCCGCAAAGGCAAGGATATCTGAGGGTTTTGGAGGCATGCCGATGGATTGCGCGGCCATCTGGCATTTACACCGCTTCCCGCTTCGGATTATCTGCCGCAACGATCACCACCAGATGCGGGCGTGATGGAATGGTAGACATACCAGACTTAAAATCTGTTGGGGCCTAGCCCCGTGTGGGTTCGAGTCCCACCGCCCGCACCACTTTTTCGAGATAAATTTGTTATAGATCAATATTTCAGGTGCATTTGGACATTCAAATCCCACCCTTCAGGCCATCTTAGCGGGTGTGCTTGATCGACTTTATGGTCGTTGTCCATATGTCGAATGTTCGTCGCCGGTCATGGCTTTCAGTGCCTGGGTTTTGTGGAAGTACTCCTCCCCGCTTCGATGGGCTGCATCAAATATTCGATAAAGAACGAAAAAGGACCCACTGTGTCCCATCCCCCAGAGCTAGGTAAACTAGTTGGCCAATACACTCAGCCCCAGAGCAAATTCCTCACACACGATATTGATCAAAGTACTCTGCTCTGTGCATGCACGCCCCGTAGCTATCAAATGCTTCGCGTATCAAGAACGCTATAAAGCCGTGACGGATCGAACACGCGTGGCAGCAAGAGATAAGGATGATCGCAGGTTTCGCCATCTGGCGTGATTACGTAAGCGCCAACCAAAATGCCGATATCTGCCATCAGCAAGATCTGAATCTTTTGTGAGCACCCGCTAAGGCTCATTATGAACTCTCCGTCTTCTTCGGCAAATGAATCGAACGGTTTCAGAAGGAACTCCCGACTAGCTTCATGGTCGTGGCAGGCACTGGCAATTCTTATTTCATCGCCCGAAATGAAGTCATCAGGTGATTGAAGCCGTTCCCCACTCATTGCGCCGCACGTCCCTCTCACATTGGACAGAGGAACACTAACAAAGCGGGTCTCGATTTTTTGGGGACCAACAGTCGGTGATGAGACGACCTTAAGCAGGTTGAGGGAGGCGACTTGGCTTTGTGGAAGAGCCCTTGCGAGTTGTACCATATAGAAACCTCGGATTAAGGAACGCGAACGATAGTTAGTTTGATCACCTGAAGGTTTCACAGGATTGGGCCGAAAGCTGGGCGGTACTAAGACAAGGTTGGGAAAATTCTCCTTTGTGAGGCGAGTTGCAATTTTGCATCTTGATTAGCGTCCACGGCAGCGTTGATGTTCATGATCTGTCTCGCCATATCTTACCCGACAAAAAGCGCGTGGATGATGCGTTTCCCGTTCGCGTAAAAATTAAGATCCCGCCTAACGGACTGGGCAACCTGATCAGTGAGATTTTGGTGTGGTTGCGGACCAATATCGGGGCTGACCGGTTTTCCAATCGGTCGATTACGGGTGTTTGGTGCCGAGCCACGGCTTACTACTTCCGCGACATGAATGACGCGCAGGTCAGCAGAGAAATGCAACAACAAAACCCGATCAGCAGGTGCGAAAAAGAGCTTAAACTATGCCAGAAACTAACTAAGTATCGGGGAGTATGTATGCCAGAACCAAATCGTTTCATGGTTGATATCTGTGCCACGCCAAATAGCAGCTTTTCCTCGTTTCTGAGCGAAAATGGACACCGAATGCACATCTTCACCGCCAAGCGCATGATCTCTGGGCTGGTTTTGAGATAACGGAATGTATTCTTTTTGCTAATGGTCAAAGGGTAAGAAACCGATCTCCCCGCCTCAAGCGAGTTTTATCTTAAAGGAACGTTGTTCCGGCGCTTCCGCGATAGGGCTTTCACGGTGGTCGTTACGTCCCGTAATAATGAACACGCCCTGAAGTATGGCTGCCGGGTTCTTGGCCTTGCACGGGGGCGCATACCGCGTCAGTTCTCACCATGCTGATCTCAGGCACCTTCTCACGAGACCCCCGGCAGTTGTCTTGAAAAAGCAAATGGAGATGTATCTTGAAATTTCCAAACGCTATGAGATCGGCTCAAGCAGGTTTCCTCGGACGCTGCCCTTGCCCGCCTTCTCAGTCGAGCGGGCGGGCAGCCTCAAGGTAAACTTGCTCCCTACGCCGAACTCGCTTTCAAGTCTCAATGTGCCGTTTTGCGCAGTTGCTAGTTTACGTGAAATCGCGAGACCCAATCCAACGCCGCCGTTCGAGCGTGTATCTGAAGAATCAACTTGCTCAAAGGCGTTAAATACCCGTTCCTGATCTTCAGAAGATATGCCTGGCCCTGTATCCGAGACCGCAAATATCACATCGTTATTACCATGTCTGACGCTAATTTCGACCTCCCCTGCAGACACAAACTTCAACGCATTAGTAACAAGGTTAAGCAGTATCTGGGTCGTTCGCAACGGATCGCAGTATACCTGTCCGCCTTCCGAATTGAACATCAAATCCAAACCCTTGTCCTTTGCCAATTGTTGGGTTTGCTCGCTGACCGACATCAGTATTTGATCAACATCACAGAGATTAGCTTCAATAGAATATGAGCCAGTCTCCAACTTGGCAAAATCTAACATATCGTCGACCAGTGCCAGAAGGTGTTTCGCGGACCGTTCCTGCTTTCCCATCATTGCAACAACATGCCTGATCAGAAATGTCAGAGCATCAGAGGCCCCTTTTCTGTCAATCGGATCTTTCGCAAGCTCTAAGAAGACTGCCTCAGAAATCTTCTGGCCTTGTATATGTTTTATTAGCCCTACTGTTCCAAGAATAACCGTCAAAGGTGTCCTAAGTTCATGAGACAAGGTATTCATAAAATCTGACTTTGCTCTGCTGGCACTCTCAGCTGTTTTAAGAGCTTGTTTGAGATCCGTAACGTCCGTGCGCAGGCAAACCTTTCCGCCGTCAATCGTATTGTGGTCAGATGCAAGGATGAACCGACTATTGGAAAGCTCTTGCTCAAATTCAATATCCGGGCCATCGAAGTCTTCAAGTCTTTCTTGTACCCATTCTTCCTCTCGACCCATTGCGGCCGCCTGCGGTCCACGGTCAACCGCCAGCCTGATGATATCTTCGAAACTAGCACCGCGCCTTATCTGATCCGACACTGTTTCGTAGATTTCGGAATACCTGCTATTATATTCAATGAGGACTCCATCGCTATCAAACATCGCAAATCCATCGTTCATCGCTTGAATCGCAGAGGTCAGCCGAATTCTCGACTTTTTTTCGGCAGCTGCAAGGGCCGCGACTGACAGTACCACACCGATAATCAGCAAAGAAATCACACCCATAATAAGACGATTTCGAATATGGTTTGGTGTGTTTTTTGGCCATCCAGGCTTGGGAATTGCCATCATCGACCAATTGCCATTTGGAAAACTAATCTCCAACTCTATTGGCGATTGCTGCTCAAGTTCAGGACTGCCGAATAGTATTGATATTTGGTCTTTCTCACCCGAGTCCAATCTAAGGAATAATTTGTATTCCTGACTGAGGGCCGTTAATCCTGTCTGATCCAAAAACCGACCATGATCTACGACCATGGAAACGATGCCCCAAACCTTACCGGAGCCTCCAGCCGTATTGCTATCAATGAATATTGGTTGTCGAATTATCAGGGCGCGACCACCCTGAACGAGCTCTATAGGACCATCAATCGTTGCGGTCCCGTCTTCGACCGCTCGCATCACCCCAGCGCGTTGCAAATCATTTTCGGTGTAGTCCAAGCCAACCACAGCTGCGTTTTCGTCATAAGGGTAGACAAACCGGACAACCAAGTCGGGCGCGGCAGCAAAGTTAATGATATCATCCCCCTCGTAATTGAGGGACTCGACAAGGGAGCCAAACTGTTTCTGATCGAGATCATAATTCTCTTCAATCAAAGTAACCAGTTTTTGGAGCACCAAAAAGTGATCAAATACTTTCTCTTCAATTTCTTCGCGTGCTTCGATCAGTTCCAGTGTGTGATCAAGCCTCACATCCTTGATAAAGTTCGCGCGCAGTAGATTGTCAAATTCGGCTGCAATCAAGAAAAGTGAAACCAGCAACACGAAGACAAGAGCATATGTGTAACCTGAAAATCTTAGGGATAGTAGTCTGGAGAAAACAACTTTCATAAAAATTCAGGACCACCTTTGGTGTGAGATAACCAGGATCAACTGATCCGTGTGCTCACGATTACATAGTTCATCTTGAGATTGAAACAGCAAATGCGCATCTGTGAGATCCGACAGGTAACCGCCTTTTCAAAACGCCCAAAAATCTGGCTTTGGGCTCTTGAAACCCGTCACACATCTTCGGATCCATATCGTGGAGGGGTACACCAGACTAGATACCCGCTCGTGAAATCCACAGCCATCTCTGTGTGCCAAAATCCGCTGAAATTGCAGCTTGACGAATATTTGAGCTTCAACGCGATGGTCGATAGCTTCTTCCAACTACTGAAGCGAGGGCGGATCAGGCACCGGACCTACCCGACGCGTGGCGACGGCCGGCGGGACGAATTTGAGTACATAGAGATGTTTTGCAACTCAACACGTAAGCACACCAACAATGGCATGCTGTCACCAGTTGACTATGAAGCAAGAGGGTTGGATCTGAACAAAGCAGGCGTCTAGAAAACTAGGGGCACCTCACAGGGACAAGCTACATTGATCCCACACGTGCCCCGCCGATCTGTCTGGATTACAGGAAGGATTTCTTAAATATTATCAGCTTGATAGAGAACCATAGTGTCGCAACAACACGCGAACAGCCTTTTGTTTTTCAACGTCTGGTAGTCTGGGTCTCATTCATGCCATAATTCATGGGCATGACAATAGACCAGAAAAACTCGGAAAGGTTGAGCTATGAAAGAGAATTTTCTCAGTTTTGCGCGACATATGTTGACTATCGTGCTGTTTGCGCTGCCCAGTGTAAGCTATGCAGATGATATCCTGACGGTAACTGCGAACGGCACATCCGAGTCGTTTAGTTTTGAAGAGTTGTCCGCGATTCCACAAACCAAGGTTGTGACCAAGAACGACTATACCGACAACTCTGTAGAGTTTACTGGTCCAAGATTGAGGGATTTGCTTGCGCCGTATGAAGTTGGTCCAGACAAAACGCTAATCATGCGGGCAATCAATGACTTCACGGTTAATATCCCTGCTTCAGACGTCTTTGAGTACGACGTTATTCTTGCTCTTTTTAGCAATGGCGAGAAGATGTCTGTTAGAGAAAAGGGGCCGATCTGGGTCATTTATCCCATGGATGATCATGCCGAATTGCGCGACGACAGTTATAACAGCCGTTTAGTATGGCAACTCGTTGCCATAACAGTTGAATGACAACAAGAGGAAACATATTAAGATTTACCCTTTTTTCACTTTGTCTGGGGACTGCCGTTTTGGGAGGAGTGGTGATCTGGACGCTCGGTAGCCGTGTGCAAAGCATCAAGACTGCTGAACAAAGTGATCCGCTCTGGATCACCTCTCAGTTGCAATTTGAACTTTTACGATTCGAAGCAGACCTTACAGACTATATATTTGGCTCAAAATCCGATGAAGAGGTAGTCGAAAGGTTCGATATATTGTGGAGCAGGGCCAATGTTATGAAAACAGGGAAGTTGGCGCAGCTCCTCGAGGATATTGCGGTCGATACAACTCCTTTGGAAGAGTTCGAAGCAACACTTGGCAGAGTCGATCCACTCGTCCAATCGCTTCCAGTGAGAAGCGCTCAGGAAGCTGACCGTCGGCTCGCCGCTCAGGAACTGTTGGCGGAGACCAAACAATTCAAATCGAAGTTCAGAGTTCTGTCGCTGGAAATCGCTCAGGCGAAATCGCGCTTGATGCTGGAATTTCGGACGGGTCTAGTGTCGTTATCCAATGCTATTGCGTACTTAGGCATCGTCATTTTTGTTCTTATCGGGGTCGTAGTATCCATCCTTATTATTGATGTCAGATCAAGCAGACGAAGATCACATCTGCTTGAGCAATTGGTAGTTGAAGCTAACGCATCAGCGAAGATGAAAGATAATTTCATGAGTGTCGTCAGCCACGAGCTACGCACTCCTCTCACATCTATTCTTGGAGGGATAGCGCTTCTCAAAACGAAGTATGGCGAAAAGCTGGACGATGGTGCCAAAAAAATGGTCGACATAGCCCAACGTAATGCCGAACGATTGCTGTCGCTTGTTAGTGATATCTTGGATGCTCAATCATTGGATGAAGGTAAGGTAAGTATTTCCAAAGAGCGTCTGAATTTTAATTCGATCTTGAGTAACACTGTCGAAGAGTGCGAGGTCTACGCCAACCAACTTGGCGTTACAATTTCCCTCAAAAGTTCAGATGATGAATTGATTTTGGATGGCGACCGGGTCCGGATATCTCAAATTCTCAGCAACTTTTTGTCGAACGCAGCAAAGTTCAGCCTAGCCGGCGGTACCGTCGAAGTCGAAGCCCGTAGGAACGGGAGGTGGATTCAAACCGAAATAATCGACCATGGGCATGGAGTGCCGCTGGATCAGCAATCCAACTTGTTCTCGCGATTCCATCAGGTCAACCCAGGGACAACAGGGGCGCATAAGAGCAGCGGCTTGGGACTTAGTATCGCCAAACAACTCATAGAAATGCATGGTGGCAAGGTCGGTTTCACCTCGATTGAAGGCAAAGGGTCAACTTTTTGGTTTTCCCTGCCATCTGCCAACGATACTGAGACTGACCGGATAGATAGGGCCCCCGAAATTGGAAAAGAAACCCACCTAATGGGGAAGCGCATCAGCATCGCTAGTCTGGGTTAGTTAACTGCAATTGGATCCAAATTTTGGTTTACTTGCTCGATTATTTGGCTGTCCGCCGAGGATTGTTTCAGAGAATTGATCAAATCGTAATCGCATTTATAGAATTCTCTAATTCTCTCCAAGTCTCGATCTGACACCTCAATTCTGATTTTATTACTTTCGTTCCGATCTAGAGAGGCTGAAAGCCGTTTCGTATCAGTAATTAAATCAATCCATTCTAAGACTTTCTCTAACCCGCGTTCGAACAGAAAAATATTGAGATTGCTCCCAACAAAATCAACTTGTGGCCTTATATGATTATCGCAGGCGTATGGGTCAGCAAGGCATTTCTCGAAAACGACGTTGACCCATTCGCCAAAAGTACCGTAGAACTGTTTGTTCCAATCCAACTCTACAGTCAATTTATCATTTTGAGAAATTTTGCCGATCTTGTTGCTCTCACCGCAATACCTTGTTGCTCGGTAGCGATATTCACTCAGTAGTCTTTCAAGTGGATTTCGGATGATTGCGAACGATGCGTCAGCAAAGCCATCTGGCAACAGAATGTTTCTGACATCAAATGCCATGTGCTGCGGCGTCGTGTGCGACCATTCCAATTCCTCTCTTGAATAGAGAGCTACTTTCCCTTTCCTTCTCATATAATCCGTTATGCCGGATCCGCCAGTCTTGGGAATGTGAACGAAATTTAATAGTCGATTATTAATCCTAGCAAGTGGCATCAATACGGCCTTAAAATTAGAAGAGGCAGGTGACTTCCCTTTGCAAATATTATTGCTTATGCGCTTTCGCCTAACCTACAATACATTGGAAGTTTACGAGCACCTTTCCTCTTATGAGATGGAATATCGTTCGAGTGACTATTGTACCAGCGTTTGAAATGGGCGTGACTTGCTACCCAGATATTACTACCATAGGTTATGACGCTTTGTCTAATAGGGCAATGGCTCTGGGTTATTTTTGTGACTTGTGAATGGAGCGCGTTTAGTCTTGACCTCACCCCATATGAAACAGCGTGTTGAACAGTTTTGGATCAATGCTGTTCATCTCGAACGTCTCACCCTCGGTCAGGATGCTGATGG
>NZ_JBHGAR020000023.1:0-50220 GCF_042611115.2 Sulfitobacter sediminivivens | reverse complement strand
ATCGATAAGATGAACCAGAAATCCTCCCTTATTCAAATCCTCAAATCTGTCCCAAGGGTGCTGACGTCAGACACCTCAAAGTTCCGGTTGGTCGATGAGGCAACGCGCTCGCCATCCATCGCAATGTCGTCGTTCATCGCCAGACACATCGAACAGCCCGCTTCGGGTCGCCACTCAAACCCTGCGGCCTCAAAAATGTCACGCAGGCCTTCCGCTTCGGCCTTGATACGTGTCATGGCAGATCCAGGCACAACGATTGCCTCGACGCCTGTCGCCACGTGTCGGCCTTTCAGTACTTTGGCGGCCTCCCGTAGATCTTCGATACGACTGTTTGTACAAGAGCCGATAAATGCCGTGTTGATTTTTATCGACCGTGCCGATTGCCCCTCAGACAACCCCATGTACTGCAATGAGCGTTCCAGCGCCGCTTTGGCCTTGGGAGAGGCATAGTCCAGCGTAGAAGGAACATTCCCAGTGATTGGGATTGACTGATCCGGGCTCGTGCCCCACGTGATCAAAGGTTCGATATCGGCCCCTGAAATGGTGAACTTTTTATCAAATACGGCATCCGGATCACTGACCCAGCTTTCACCTTTGAATGCAAATTGACCGCTATGGGGGTGGCCCTGCAAAGCCGCCTCAGTGATTTCATCTGCTGCAATCAAAGCCGCACGCGCGCCCAGCTCAACCGCCATATTGCAAACGGTCATCCGTCCGGCCATATCGAGGCCGCGAATGGCAGAGCCCGCAAACTCTACCGCATATCCATTGGCCCCACCTGCTCCAACGACTTGCACGACCTTCATGATAATGTCCTTTGCCGTCACGCCGGGTGCCGTGTCTCCGTCAACCATAACTCGTATGGTTTTCATGCGTTTGTAGCGCAGCGTCTGAGTTGCAAGGACATGTTCCACTTCTGAGGTGCCAATACCAAAGCCCAATGCGCCGTAAGCCCCATAGGTGGTGGTATGGCTGTCGCCGCAAGCGATCAGCATGCCGGGTGTGACCAGCCCCTGTTCCGGCACCACAACGTGTTCGATGCCCTGTCGCAGGTCGCCAAGGCCGTAAAAGGCGATGCCGTGTTTGGTGCAGTTTGCCTGCAAGTTGTCAATCAGCAGTTTGGACGCCGCATCATGCGGCTCACTGCTTCTGGTGGCGTTTACATGATCGATCACCGCCAGGTGCGCCTCGGGTCGCCAAACGCCCAACCCCTTTGTGTCGAGCCCCGAAAAGGCCTGCGGGCTGGTGTATTCATTCATGATGTGGAAATCGACGTAGATCAGAATGTCGCCATCGGGCAAATCGCACACCTTATGGGCGTCGACCAATTTGTCGTAAAGCGTCCGGCTCATTTGATTGTCTCCGCTTGGATAGGGTTGCGGGCAAAGAAATCGGACATGCGTGCGGCGATATCATCCGGGATTTCTTCGGCCATGTAATGGGTGGTATCGACTGCTTCGGCCTCAACCTGCATGGCCCGCTGACGCCAGAGGCCAAGCGCGTCAAAGCAGGTCTCGATCACGCCGCGTTTCGCCCAAAGCGTCAAGAGAGGCATGTCGAGTTTGCGACCCTGATCTGCGTCGTCATATTCGATGTCGATGTTGGCAGCAACACGGTAGTCTTCGCAGCTTGCATGAATGGCGTCCGGATCGGCAAAAGCGTTCAGGTATTCTGTCAAAGCGTCGGGCGAAAACGGGTTGTTGCCGCCTGCCTGATTAAAGCATTTCAGCTTCCAAAATCCTTCAGGATCAGCGCCGATCATTTGTTCGGGCAGTGGGCTTGGTTGGATCAGGAAAAACCAATGCCAATACGCACGCGCGAATGCAGTGCTGGTGCCAGCATACATTTCGCGGGTCGGTGCGATGTCGAGCAAAGCCATGGCCGCGACGCGATCCGGATGGTCTAGACCCATTCGATGCGCCACCCGTGCGCCCCGATCATGAGCACCAACCAGAAATCGGTCGTGCCCCAATCGCCGCATGACCGCGACGATGTCGTTGGCCATAGCGCGTTTTGAATAGGGCGCGTGGGACGCGTCTGACACTGGTTTGTCTGATCGACCATATCCGCGCAAATCTGGGCAGACGACCTGATACGAGCGTGCCAAAATTGGCGCCACACCGTGCCACATGGCTGACGTCTGCGGATACCCATGTAGAAGAACAAGCGGCGGCGCACCTGCGGATCCGGCGCGGCGAACGAACAAAGTTGCACTGTCGCCTTCAATACGCTCTTCCACGAATTCCTGGAACATTTCGAACTCCCTATGGAAATGAATTCTATCCAGTATCACAGATTAAATCGAAAGCTTTAATCGGAAAAGCTGATCAATAATGCCGGCCAATCCCAGTGGAAACCTCGATAGTCTTTGCCGACATAAGCCGCACCATTGAACCGCTTACTGTAAATTCGACACCTCATCCAAGCTGCCAGCCGAACCAATTACCGTTTTTCGCGCTGCTTGGCGGCATGGAGTTTTCCGCTCATGCCGCATCATTCGCGCTACGGGAGCTCGCAGAAAGGAATTACAATGACTGGATTGGGCTCTTTGCTTCCGTTAGCCGCGGAAGAAACGAAGGTCTGCTTCTTGGTTTGAGACCCCAATTCAGCAACGGTTTTAAATTGAATGATGGGTTTTGGCACCCATATGACACCCGGAGCACTTTTGATGCTTCATCAAGGCTTAAAGAATAGCCATCTAATATATTGATTTAATTAATTAAAAAGTGGTGCCCGGGGGCGGAATCGAACCACCGACACGAGGATTTTCAGTTCACGGTTATCGTTGAACATATCGAACCATACCCTCAACTTTATCGTTGCATTCTCATAGCTTTAGTTGATATTCATCCTCATAGCTGAACATAAGAAACCCTCCGTACACCCCATATTTTAGAGCCTATTGAGAGCCTAACGCAATGCCGAGAGTGAACCTAACCGACCTGACAGTGAAGACCCTGCCGCTACCGGAACGAGGTCAGGTAACCTATTGGGACGATAGCCTGAGCGGCTTTGGTGTTCGGGCTTCACAGGGCGGCTCAAAATCCTTCGTTTTGGTCCATGGTGTTAATCGTCAGAGGGAGACCATCGGGCGATATCCCACCATCAGCCTCAGACAAGCGAGAGACCAGGCAAAGAAGAAACAGGCTGAGATTACTCTGGGGATCGAGAAAAACCGATCTATTTCCTTCAAAAATGCCCGAGAACTCTTTCTGGAAGACTGTCGCTCCAAAAACAAAAAGAACACCGTGGATTATTACCGCAAACGGTTAGACATTCATTTTCGATTTGGACGGAAACGTTTAGATGAAATTTCCCGTACAGATATTCAGTCACGCATTCGCCGAAGCCAGGTTTCACCATCCGAGCAGCATCACGCGTTCGTAGCGATCCGCACTTTTCTCAATTGGGCATTAAGGGAGCAGTACATTGAAATCAGTCCTATCGCCGCGATGAAACCTCCGGGGCCCCCGAAGCCTCGTGAAAGGGTTTTGTCAGACGGCGAACTCAAAGAAGTTTTTGCTAAGTCCATGCAACAACCCTACCCTTTTGGCACCATCGTCTCGTTGTTGATCCTAACCGGGATGAGACGCAACGAGGTTGCGTCTCTCGAATGGGATTGGATCGATCAGAATGACCGCATGATCATCTTGCCGGCTAGCCTAACCAAAAACAATCGCACGCATGCCCAACCTTACGGCGACTTGGTCACTGATGTATTGGAGTTAATTCCCCGGACGTCCAACTACCTATTTCCGAGCCGTTCAGACAAAGGCACCGTATTCAATGGATGGGGAAAGTCTAAAGCCCAGATTGACGCCAAGCTCGAACAAGTTGATCCCTTCACTTTGCACGACCTCAGGCGCACTTTCGCAACCATTCATGCAAAAATTGGCACGCCAATTCATGTCGCTGAAAAGCTCTTAAACCATGTATCTGGAACGATCAGCGGCGTCGCGGCGGTTTACAATCGCCATTCGTATTTGGACGAAATGCGTGATGCAATTGATCAGTATGACGGCTATGTTTCCGGGCTAACCCAGATGCATCTTAGCTGACCCGCCGGTGCTGTCAGAAGAATGCGAACTAGTCTCTCTACAAGGGCAATGTAGCGTAACCGCCCGATTGGCACCGCCTGCCTAATTTTGGCGTGATGGTTTAAGACACGTGCATAGCGACGTCGTTAGTGACGTGTCTTATGCGGAGGATGTTATCAATGACTTGATGGCGCTTTGCCAAAGTGGCGGTGGTGTCAGACAAATGCAAACCAGTCTCTGCAAGGACAGTGAGGCTGTTCCTTATGCCGCACAGCCGCCCTGAATCTCACAGCCTCATGACTGACATCGATGCCGCGTTCCTGGAGCAAATCTTCCACATTGCGAAGCGACAGCGGGAAACGAACATACAGCATAACCGCCAAACGGATTATCTCTCGGCTCGTTTTGAAATAGCGAAATGGGTCAGTTTTGGTCATGGCTGAACGCTACGGGATCGCCATGTCCCGCTCAACCCAAGTTCTTCTGACAATTCCCTGCGAGGCGGTCGAAAAGGATCCAGCTCACAAATCGGCTACGGAAGTCGTGCGCCGGGCAATGTCCGATCCCACGAAAATACTCGACACGCTAGTGTTCCGAGTCCGACACTTCCTACCTGTTTCCGCGGATTTCATCCAGTGCGTCGAGTGCGCGGCGCTCTCGGATGAGGATGTCTTCTGCGCTCTTGGTCCACCTGAAGGGCTTTGGCTTCTCATTGTGCTGGGCGAGATAGCCGTAGATTGCGGTTTCCAGATCATCGGCGCTGGAATAGCTGCCGCGTCGGATGCGTTTTGATGTGATCTCGGCAAAGAAGCGCTCCACAAGGTTCAGCCATGATGCGCTGGTGGGCGTGAAATGCAGTTTGAAGCGCCGGTGCTTGTCCAGCCAGGCTTTCACCTTGGGCGTCTTGTGGGTGGCGTAGTAATCGAGCACCAGATGCACGTCGCGACGCGCGGGCACGGCCTTATCGATCTGTCGAAGGAATTTCAGAAATTCTTTCGCACGATGGCGCGGCATGCAATCGCCGGTGACCGCCCCCGATTTCACATCCAGCGCAGCGAAGAGCGTGGTCGTGCCGTGGCGTTTGTAATCATGGGTCATCGTGGCCGAGCGGCCCTTCTTCAGCGGCAACCCTGGCTAGGTGCGATCCAGCGCCTGTATCTGGGATTTCTCGTCAACACAGAGCACCACGGCTCGGTCAAGCGGTTCGAAGTAGAGGCCGACGATATCCGTGACCTTCTCCTCGAACATCGGGTCATTCGAGACCTTGAACCCCTTCGTGAGATGCGGCTTCAAGCCTGCTTCCGCCCAAATGCGACCAACGCTGGACGGCGAGATGCCCATGGCTTCGGCCATCAGCGCGCGGCTCCAGTGCGTGGCATTGGGCGGGGTTTCCTGCACCGTCTTGGCGATCACCTTCAGCCCTTGTTTCCATGGGCAACGGCGGCACGCGCGAGGGCCGCGTCTTGTCGCGCTTGAGCCCGGCCACGCCCTCATCGAGATACCGCTGCTGCCATCGCCAGACTGTGGGCTTCGACGTGCGCGCGCGCCGCATGATCTCGAAGGTGCCATGACCATCCGCCGTCGCCAGTATGATCTCGGCTCGCCAGACAAGCTTGCGCGACGTGTTGCGGTTGGTGATCAGAGCTTGAAGCTCGGCAAGGGCCGTGGTGCCAAGGTAAAGGCAGATGTCGGAGCGTCTCATGGGCGGACTATGGCACAGCAAGACGCGCCTGGGAATCCTGTGTCAGGCGTGGAACACTAGGAGCGCCAACAGAGCCTGGAACTAAACCCGCTGAATGACCCAGTCTGAGAGGGTGGGGATAAGGTTGTTCAGCACAGCCTGAAAGGAAGAGACAACCGACCTGACATTCTCGTTGGGAGTTGGTTGTGATTGCGAAAAGCTGCGTGTTGCGACGACGCGCTGATCTCGATCGTTGATAATGGTCAGTTCAATATCGACGTGCACCTCAAACGTATCATCAGCCAAGGCATTTACCTCGAAAGCATCCATTCGAACCAGCAGCGCCTTGTCAGGAACGGGGCCTGCATCGCTGCGCCCGACGTATGCAATGCGGTCAGTTGCGGAAATACTGCGGATCAGGAGGGACTGAAATACCAAGGGGAGTTCGTCGCTCCAACGGGCATCGGGCAGATAGGCGATTGACGCGCTGTCCGGCCTGATCATGATCCGGTCGGTTGCGAGCGCCGCTGAAGCCTGTGGACGTGCGATCAGCAGTGTGCGGGATGTTCGTCCGCCCTTTTTTGACCCCGTCACCGGGAGCAGATCGTAGGTATTCAGCGGCTCGGTTGCTGCGTTCAAAGCGTTTAGGGTGCCGCAGCCGCCAAGGACGCTAACCGCACCAAGTAGGGCAGTTCGACGGTTCAGAATGAGCGTTTGCATTGATCTATCTCCTGTATTCCGGGACACGCCCATCCAGCAAAAAGCGTGCCGGGTCACGTTCAATCCGGCGCACCAGATCGCTCAGCGTCGTGACCAGAACGCGTGCATCTGCGGCAAGCCTCGTCATTTCTGGCAGGCCTTTGCGTGCAAAATCGCTAATGCCGGGTGTGCTTTGCGCGACCCCTGTCTGGATCTGTTTGACCACTACATCACTGCGGGCGATCAGAGCCCGGAGTTCGGAGGTAATTTCGGGCATATCTTTGGACACATCGGCGACTGCCTGACTGATTTGAACAGAAGCCTCACGGATGTCTGTCATCATCGGCCCAATATCGGTATCCATTACGGTTGTGGCTGATGCAAATGCGGTTTGCGCTGATCCAAGTGCCCCATCGGCCACCTCAAGTGTCTTGCTCAACGCGTCCAGACTGCCTTGTGCTTTTTCAAACAACGCGTTGGCAGACGCGATGGCCTGTTGTGCTTCATCGGCCATAGGGTCAAACCGATCTGTCATGCCGGTTAGGTTTGCCGCCACATCTTCAACGGCTTTGCTGGCGGTTGCGACCCCTTGGCGGATGTCTGTCATGATGGCGGGGACATCGTCCAACACCACGGCTTCGATGGTTGCAATGGCGGCTTTTGCATCTGCAAGAACCACGCGGGCTTCGGCGACCAGCAATGTCCCGTCTCCCTCGACCAGCGTATCAAAACTGGTTGAGGCCTCAATGACAGCGACAAACGCATCATTGGCAAGCTTGAATGTCTGATCAAGTTCGGCCAGTCGCGCATTCAGCAGGTCTGAGGTCTGGGAAAAACCGTCCAGAGTTGCACCAGAGCGTTCCTGCAGGTCAGAAATGGCAGCGTTGGTCCGGGTTGCCGCTTCGGACACCTGCGCAAGTATGTCGGGCACTTGGTCACTGAGGATTTGCTTCGCCTGATCAAAGACCCCTTTCGCACTGTCGACAGCGTCGACAGATTGCAACAACGCCTTGTCCGCTGTTTCAAACGCGCCTTTTGCAGCGGTCAATGTGTCATCCGTCTGCTCCAGAGTCGCAGAAACAGATGCGCCAATAGCGTCGAGGCGTTCAGTGAACCGTGTGATCTGCGCCGTGGCCTCTCGGACGGTGACGGTGATATCGGAAAAGTCGCTGAGGGCCTGATCCAGATTTTCCGATGATGCATCAAGATTGCGCAGGATATTTCTGACAAATGTTTGATTTTCCGGGCCGGTCAACGTCTGAAACTGCTCCAACAACAATTTCGCTTCGTCCAAAAGATCGGGCGCGTCTTGAACCAGCGTCTGGACGGTTGATCGGCGCGACGGGATGATCAACCAGCCGTCTTCATTGGGGGTCAAAGGGGCGGCGGCGGGTGTGCCACCTGAAAGCGAGATATAGGCCACGCCTGTCACCCCCTGGGCCTGAAGCTGGGCAATGGTGTCAGCTCTGACGGGCGTTTCCGCATCAATCTCAATGGTGGTGAACACCTTTGACGGGTCTTCCGGAGCAATCTGAAAGCCGATGACTCTGCCAACAGAAATACCATTGAAAAAAACATCACCGGACGAGTCTAGGCCCGAAACATCGTCAAACAGAATGCCATATGTGGCGTACTGCCGATCTATCTGAACACTGGCGAGCCAAATGAAAAATCCCAGCGTACCCAGGATGGCCATCAGGGTGAAAACACCGATCAGAATATAGTTCGCACGGGTCTCCATCACACGTTTCCTTTCGGTGTGGCCGAGGCAGAGGCGGCGCGCGCGCGCGGCCCGTGAAAATATTCGCGCACCCAAGGATGATCGACTGCCAACATATCCTGCATCGTACCCACTGCCAGCACGCGCTGGTCTGCCAGCACTGCTATCCTGTCGCAGATTGCGTGCAGGCTATCAAGATCATGGGTCACCAGAAATACTGTCAGACCCAGCGCTGCCTGCAATTGCTTGATCAGTATATCAAAGGCTGCGGCACCAATCGGATCAAGTCCTGCCGTTGGTTCGTCAAGAAATACGATTTCGGGATCCATTGATATGGCCCGCGCAAAACCTGCCCGCTTGCGCATGCCACCTGAAAGCTCAGAAGGATACTTTGCCATTGCATTCTCAGGCAGGCCAACCATACGCACCTTGATGCCTGCCAGCGTCTCGCGCACGTCGTCATCAAGCGTGAGTTGCTCGCGCATGGGGGCTTCAACGTTCTGGCGCACGGTCAACGAAGAAAACAATGCACCATCCTGAAACATCACCCCCCAGCGTCGGCGCAGCGCGCGGTATTGTGCGTCTGAGGTCGAGCGCACGCTTTCACCAAAGACTTCGATCTGTCCTTCGTCAGGGTTTAGCAATCCTACGATGGCACGCAGCAAAACCGATTTGCCGGTGCCAGAGCCACCGACAACTCCGATGATCTCGCCCCGCCTGACATCAAGATCAAGACCGTCATGAACTGTGTGGGTCCCAAAACGCGTGACCAGATCGCGGACACGTATGATGGGGTCTTCTGATGTTTGCGTCATACCCCCACCACTGCGAAAAAGACTGAAAACAAGGCGTCCATCACGATGACCATAAAGATCGACAATACGACCGATGCAGACGTCAGGCGCCCGAGAGATTCTGCATTTCCGCCCACGATCATGCCCTCGTAACACCCGATAATTCCAATGATCAGCGCAAAGAAGGGGGCCTTGATCATGCCGACGCTGAAATGCCAGACGTCTGTGGTGCTGACCAGCCGAGCCTGAAAGACTGCTGGAGAAACGCCCAGATCGATCCATGACATCAGCGCCCCGCCCACCAGCCCGGATATGTCGGCAATAAACCCCAGTGCGGGCAACATGAGCATCAGCGCCAGAACGCGCGGCACAACGAGAATGGTCACCGGATCAAGACCGAGGGTGCGCATGGCGTCAATTTCCTCGCGCATTTTCATCGATCCGATTGCGGCTGTAAATGCCGATCCTGACCGTCCAGCAACGATGATTGCGGTCAAAAGGATGCCAAGTTCGCGCAGGATTGAGATGGCGATCAGATCGACGACGAACACTTCTGCCCCAAATTGACGCAGCTGCGCAGACCCCTGAAACGCAAGTACAACGCCAATCAGAAAAGACATAAGTGCGACAATGGGCACCGCACTGACCCCAATTTCCTGACAGTGGTGCACGACCGACGTCAGACGCAGCCGGCGTGGATGTACTATGATCCCGGCCAGTGTCGCGACCACCTGTCCCAGGAACGAAGTCAATTCGACCGCCATGCGCCATCCGCGCGCGACTTTCCTACCAAAGTTTTCCAACCGGTCGGCAAGTGTCAGAGCGGCTGCCGGCACATGATCAGCGGGTGGCATATTGCGCTGCACCGTCTTGATCAGTTGCGCTTGTGCGGGCGTGGCACCTTCGATATTCAGGGTCACGCCAGATTGTTCGGCCCGTTTCTGATGATCGACAAGAAACCACGCACCAGCCGTATCCATTTGGGACAAGGCCGAGATGTCGATGACCGAAATCGTCCCTGAGACAACGCGTTTTGCCTCATTGGTGATCTCGACCAAGGTATCTATCAACAACTTGCCCTGCAGCGTTAACCTATCGTCAACGATGGACAATGAGACGGCCTTTTCGTTGCTATGCCCTTCGTTGCTCATGCAGGGTCCCTGATCAAATGAGTCATCGGGCATGTGACCATTTAAGACTACGTCCGTGGTGATCAGTTGCCGACATACGTGATTTTCGCAGCGGCCAAATAGGGGTGTTATCTTGGGTCACTTCGGTTCCGTTGCTTTGGGAGTGTTGCTGGCATGTATTCTTAGACTATGTACCTGGCCGTAATTATCGTTGATGCAGATCAATACGTCCATCACCCACATGTGCAACTCTTCTCAAATGGCGCATGACCTGTTGATGAACCAAGCGCCCGCAAACCGGTTACCGACCCCATGGCGGAATTTAAAGCATGCAAGCCCCTTTAGGTATCGTTGCGACCCTGTGCGCGGCCCTGCTTTTGGGCTGCAACGGAGGTATTCCTGACGCGCGTGCAGATGTTGAGAGTGGGCGCGCGATTTATGCCAAAGAATGCGCGCAATGTCATGGCATAAACGGCGATGGAGCCGGGGCCGCTTCGCTAGGGCTTGGCGTGGTACCGCCGGATCTGGTCGGCTTAACCGGCCGAAATGATGGTGTTTTCCCAAGAGAATTTGTGCGGCGGTTTGTTCTGGGTCTTCTTGAGAAAGAAGATCCTGACGCTGCCATGCCCGAGTTTGGAACAGTGGGGTTGCAGCATGTCTATCCCGATGGCGGGGCTGGGGCCGAAGTGTTACACACGGATATCGCCGCCCTGCTCGATTATCTCGAGACAATACAGCAATAATCCCCTGCCCTTCGTTTGCCGATCAGGAAACCATGCCAAACGCGGCTATTGGCTGCCCGTCGCACACCTCTTGCACAAAGGTGCATAAAGGACAGCATTCAGGCGTTCTTCAGAGATCGGTTCGGCGCATTTCTGGCAGATGCCATAGGAGCCGTCCGCAATCCGACCCAACGCAAGCTGCAGCAGTGATACTTCCTTTTGCGCGACAGCACCAAGGCTCTCGAGCACTTCATCATCTTCAAGGTCGATCGCTTGTTCATTCAGGTCAGCGGACTTTGGTTCACCAAGTTCATCATCAATCTCGTGAATGCGGGCCCCAAGTTCCTTGAGGCGATCAGCAATGAGTTTTCCGTAATGCGTCAGGTCAGGCATGTTATGTCCTTTGTCTGTAGGTGGGGAAATGACTAGCAGCGCAGTCGCCGACAGTGTTGACCAAGATCAATGTCCCTGGGCGCGTGTTCGAAGTGCGGCACGGTCCAGTGCCGTCCGTGTGATCAGCATGCCGGCGATCAGCGCCGCAACGAAAATAGCCACGCGGGTATCCAGCGTGCCCAATGCGGGCAAAGCCCCCCCTGGGCAAAAGCCAGCAATCCCCCAACCAACGCCGAAAACACCGGCACCGATCAGCAGCCGGGCATCAAGCTGGCGGTTGGTTGGTACATCAAATGTGGGTTCATACACCGGTGCAGATCTGCTGAAAACCAAGCGGTAGCCGATGAACGTGACGATAACGGCCCCGCCCATCACAAAGGCAAGGCTGGGATCCCATGTTCCGGCAACGTCAAAGAAGTTTATCACCTTTGCAGGGTTTGCCATGCCCGACATTGCGATGCCGGTACCAAAAATGCTGCCGATGAAAAATGTCAGAAGATTGCGCATGATTTATGCCCCCAGGATGTGTCGAATGACATAGACGGTCAGGCCTGTTGTCAGCATGAAAGTCGCGGTTGCGGCGAATGATCTGGGTGACAACCGTGCGATGCCGCAAACCCCGTGACCTGAGGTGCAGCCGCTTCCCAGTGTGACGCCAATACCGACCAGAAAACCGCCTATCAGCAGCAGCGGCGTTGCTGCAGGAACCTGGATATCAGGCAGCTGTCCGGAGATCGCCAAAAAGACCCAAGGTCCGGTAAACATGCCGGCCAGCATCATGACACGCCAGACCCAATCATACCTGCTCGCCGGCAAAAGCACCCCGGCCAGAATGCCGGTGGCCCCCAAGATTCGACCTCGCAAGAGCATCAGAAGAACCGCTGCGAGCCCAATGAGAGCGCCACCGGCCAATGACGCGATTGGTGTGAAAGCTGTTTCCATTGATCAGATCCTGCAGCTCGAGATGCCAAAAATTCTGTAAAGTGGGCAGAACCGAAAAAGGGCAGTGCCAACCAAGACCAACCCGACGACGATGCTGGCATAGAAAAGTGGTGTTGATGACCAGACGGCCGGTAGATTGAAAAGTGGTGAGAGAATGAGCGCCAAGCCAATGATGGCTCTTAGCACACGATCTGTGTTGCCCAGATTGATTGTCATATCCGAATCCTCCTTTAGGTGTTCCGTTTCGCTAAGCGTAGATCAATGGCGGCGGCAGATCAGTGATAATGTCACACGCGATTATCCTTATGGTGCCTCAGCAAGCCGCGCGATCGCGGCGGCATCGCGCAACTCAATCTCACCCCGGCTCAGCCGAAGCCAACCGCGCCGCTCAAATTCCTTGAGTTGGCGGGAAATCACCTCGCGCGCCGTGCCAAGTTCAATCGCAAGCTGCTGATGGGTCAGGTGCAAAACACTTTCTGCATCCTTCAGTTCAAGCAGTTTCTGTGCCACACGGATGTCCATCCGTTTGAAGGCAATTTCTTCGATGACAAGAAACAGATCAGTGATCCGTTTCGAATAGGCCTCAAAGACAAAAGCGCGGAATTCCTTTGACGCAGCCATCAACTCATCAAATGTGTTGCGCGGAATAAGGATCGCTTCGACATCGGTTTCTGCGATGCCTTCTGCGGAGTAATCCTCAAAGGCAAGAAGACAGGCCGTGGTCAAAACACAGCTTTCACCAGCGTGGACCCGGTAAAGGACAATCTCTCTGCCGGCTTCTGATAATTGCTGGACCCGCACCGTTCCCGATACCAACAGCAACAGGTTTTCGGCCGGGTTGCCAGGGCCAAAAATCAGCGATCCCTGCTTGATCTCAACGGAACGCGCCTGCTTATCAAGCAGGCTGGAAACCGTTTCTGAAAGCTCCGCAAGACCTGGAAATTTGTCCCGCCACGGTAGTCTATCTAACATAACATTCACCTTATTTGCTTATTTGCTACCGCGAAATTAACCTTTGCAATTTGATATTAATCAACGCGCTGCCCTGTCCTTTCAAGGCACCTTGTGCTCCGGTTGAAACTGTTATTGCCGATAATAGTCATGGTTCCTGACCAGAATTGAGATCGATCAATTCTGTCTCGCCCTGGATCCTTTATGCGTAACGTCAGCAGGAGAGGTCCGTGGCTGACATCATATTCAAAACTCAAGGCATCACAAAAGTATATGACACCGGTGAGGTGAAGGTTTTCGCTTTGGACGGAGTGGATCTTGAGCTTTACAAGGGTGAATTGACCGTTCTGCTTGGGCCCTCGGGCAGCGGGAAATCAACGCTTCTTAATATTCTCGGCGGTCTTGATCATGCCACCGACGGACGCGTTTGGTTTGACAATATAGAGCTGACTAACATGGCTGACCGGGGCCTCACAAAATACCGGCGTGATCACGTTGGATTTGTGTTCCAGTTCTACAATCTGGTGCCCAGCCTGACGGCACGCGAGAACGTACAGCTTGTCACAGATGTCGCACCCGACCCGATGCCCGCCGAAGAAGCACTTGAATTGGTGGGGCTCGGCAAGCGCATGGATCACTTTCCCTCAGAAATGTCGGGAGGTGAGCAACAGCGTGTTGCCATCGCACGGGCCATCGCAAAACGACCCGAAATTTTGCTGTGCGATGAACCAACCGGCGCACTGGACAGCACCACGGGCGTCCAAGTGCTCGAAGTGCTGCGTGATATCAACGAAAGGTTCGGCACCACGACCGTTGTGATCACTCATAACGCTGAAATTCAACGCATGGCGCACCGGGTGATCTTTTTTCAGGACGGTAAGATCAGCGAAATTCGGACCAACGACAAGCGGCTGGCCCCGTCTGAGATTGCGTGGTGACGGGCATGCAGGCAATTGACATCAAACTGCTGCGTGACTTTAAAAGGCTTTGGTTGCAAGCCGTTGCAATATCATTGGTGCTGGCTTGTGGCGTTGCAATCCTGCTGACGTCGGTCGGGATGTACAAGGCACTTTCCGAGACACGAACAGCATATTATGAACGCAACCGCTTTGCAGATGTCTTTGCCCATACCACCCGTGCCCCATTGTCATTGCTCGCTGAAATTGCCCGCATAGATGGCGTCGTCGGTGTAGAGGCCCGCATTGCTGGGGATGCCACTTTGGATATTCCGGGGCGCACAAGAACGGCGGTTGGTCATATCCTGTCGTATCCTGAAACCGCCATTCCGGTTTTGAATGTCCCATTGCTGGTGACTGGCAGGTTTCCAGATCCTCTCAGCACCGATGAAGTTGTCGTCAACGCACCCTTTGCAAAAGCGAACAAATTTACGACAGGTGACAGTTTCAGTGCCAACCTCAGAGGGCGAAAGCGCAATCTGACGATTGTTGGCACAGTGCTGTCGCCTGAGTTTATCTATACAATCGGCCCCGGTGCCTTGATGCCGGACAATGCATCTTTTGGTATCATCTGGATGTCCGAACGCGCTGCAGCGGCGGCATTCGATATGACCGGCGCGTTCAACGATGTGTCACTGGCGCTGGCCACAGGGACGTCGACGGCGACAGTTATTGACGCGCTGGACACGTTGTTGGAACCCTTTGGGGGCCTTGGTGCCTATGATCGTACCACGCATCAGTCCAATGCTTTTCTGGATGCAGAGATCAGTCAGCTTAAGGGAATGGCCGCCATTCTGCCGCCAATCTTCTTTGGCATTTCGGGTTTTCTGGTCAGCATGGTGATGAGCAGGATCATCACACTGGAACGCAGTGAAATTGGTCTTCTTAAAGCCATCGGATATTCCGATATGGAAATCAGCCTGCATTATTTGATGTTGGCGGCAATGATCGCAGTGGTCGGTGTGGGGGTGGGTTGGATAGCCGGGACGGTGCTGGCGCGGGTCACAGCCGCGCAATATGCGGAATTCTTTAATTTCCCTTATGTGATCTTTCGCGTTTCATACTGGGTTTACGCCCTCACTGGCCTTGCGGGACTGGCCACGACCAGCCTTGGGGCCGCTCAGGCTGCTCTCAAGGCTGCGCGACTGGCACCCGCAATCGCGATGCAGCCCCCTGCCCCGCCGCGGTTCAAAAGATCCTTCATTGATGATGCGATGACACGACTGCGCCTTGCCCAATCGACGGTCATGATCTTGCGTTCTCTGCTGCGCTGGCCAGTCCGCAGTTTTCTGACCTCGCTGGGTCTGGCGCTTGCTGTGGCCTCGATGATTGCGGCCACCTTCATCAATGATGCGCTCGATGAAATTGTCGATCTGGCCTTCTACCGGACCAACCGTCAGGACGCGATACTGCTTTTCGCGGATGATCTGCCTCAAATAGCCCTTGAAGATATCCGCAATTTGCCCGGTGTATTGCAGGCCGAAAACCAGCAATTCCACGCGGCAATCTTGCATCATGGCCATCTGACAAAGCGGGTGGCTGTTGAATCGCGCCCCCCCGGTACTGACCTCAGCCGGGTGTTGGACGTGCAAGGCAAGCCGCTGGATGTGCCGCCAGGTGGGGTGGTTCTGTCCCGGCGATTGGCGGCTCATCTTGATGTGCGAAGTCGGGAAAACATCGACATCGAGTTTCTAAGTGGCAGGCGTGAGACGTTTAGCGTCACGGTCACGGGGTTGGTGGAACAGCATTTCGGATTAGGTGCCTATATGGATTTTGAATACCTGAACGCCCTTTTTCGACAGTCCCCACGGATATCAACCGTGAATGTGACGCTGGATGATCAACAAATAGAGGCGCTGCATGCGGCCATCAAGGATACCCCTCGCGTGACGGGCATTGTTGAGATGAATGAAAATCGCCGTTCATTTCAACACACGATCGAACAAAATATCGTCGTCATGAACACCATCTATATAGTGATCGCCGTGCTGATCACCGTTGGCGTGACCTACAACGCCGCGCGCATTCAACTGTCTGAGCGCGCGCGCGAATTAGCCAGCCTGAGGATCCTTGGCTATGGCCGTGGCGAAGTGTCGTACATTCTGGTGGGTGAGATAATGTTGATAGCGCTCAGTGCGCAGCCGTTTGGCTGGCTCATCGGTGCCTGGATTGCCCAGCTGATGACATCAGCATTCACCAGTGATCTCTATGCGATTCCGCTGGTTCTGAAACCGGCAACCTTTACGTTTGCAAGTCTTGTGGTGCTGAGCGCAGCGTTTGGATCAGCGATGATCGTGCGCCGGCGGCTTGACCGTCTAGATTTGGTCTCTGTCATGAAAACAAGGGAATGATGCAATGGCATATTCAACCCGCACACTTGTTCTAATCGGCCTTGGCGTCACGCTGGTGGCTGGGCTGTCTTATGTCAGCTTCCGGACGGACCCGGTTGCCGTTGATCTGGCCACAGTCGTTCAGGGCCCTTTGGAAGTCACCATCAATGCGGATGGCAAAACACAGGTGCGGAATTTGTATGAGGTCGCGTCACCGATCGCGGGCACGGCCCTGCGGTCGCCCGTCTCGGAAGGTGATGTTGTGCGTTCAGGAGAAACCGTTGTTGCAATCGTACGCCCTTTGTCTGCCGGACTGTTGGATGCGCGCACCCAGTTGCAGGCAGAGGCGGCCCTGCAGGAAGCGTTGGCTGCACGGCATGTGGCACAGGCCGATCTGAAGCAGGCGGAAGAAACCCAGCGCTTTGCGCAGTCGCAGTTGGACCGAACGCAGGCATTGGTAAACCGTGGTGTGGCGTCGATCACCCGGCTTGAAGATGACACCCAAAGGGTGGCTGTTGCGAATGCGGCGATTGATGCCGCTAAGGCGCGGATTGAAATGGCGGATGGCGTTGTTAGGCGTGCGCGTGCCAGTCTTTTATCACCAGGTGAAGCGGGTGCATCGCCTGAAAGTTGCTGCGTTCAAATAACGGCACCCTCGGATGGGGTGGTCCTGTCGGTAGCGGCAATCAGCGAACGACCAGTCACAACAGGGACACCGCTGGTCAGTATCGGCGATCCAGATCAGCTTGAGCTTGTTGCAGACATCCTGTCAAACGATGCGGTCCGTCTCGCACCCGGCGCATTGGCCTATGTCGAACGCTGGGGTGGCCCGCAGGTATTGGAAGCAAAGCTGGACCGCATTGATCCCAAGGCACGCACCAAAATCTCGGCTCTTGGGATCGAAGAACAGCGTGTGGATGCCTATTTCATCATGACCAGCCCCCGTGAAACCCATGCAACCCTGGGCGATGGTTTTTCCGTTTTTCTCAGGATCGTTGAATGGCGTGCCGAGGACGTGTTGCAGGTCCCGCTTAGCGCGATTTTTCGCCACGATACGGGCTGGGCGGTCTTTGTGGCCCAAGACGGCGTTGCAGAAAAACGCGCAGTGACCTTGGGCCGACGTAACTCGCAAATGACTGAGGTGGTGAGCGGTTTGGCGTTATCAGAACAGGTGGTCACCCACCCAAGTGACTCCATTGCCGCAGGTGTCGCTCTGGTGGAAAGGTCGCAGCTATGAGCGGAGACAAGAACAAACCGCATGAGCTGGACGCCCGCTGGCATTCGGCGCTTGGTCAATTGACCGGCGGCCTATCCCCGGCGGCGCTTCTCACGGCATACGTGGATTGGGGACTGCATCTGATCGGGTCCCCCGACAAACAATCTGAACTGGTCAAAGAGGCGTTGTCATCTGTCCCAAACCCCAAGCCGCAGAGCGATCCGCGCTTTGCAGATGCGACGTGGTCTGCCTTTCCATTCAATCTTTATGCACAAAGTTTTCTTGCCACGCAGAATTGGTGGGATACCGCCACCACGAACCTGTCTGGTGTTGATCCTAAACATGCCCAGATTGTCAGTTTCGCTGCGCGGCAATGGCTTGACATGTTCTCGCCCTCCAACTTTGCCGCAACCAATCCGCAAGTGCAGGAACGCACGCGTCAGGAAGGCGGGCAGAACCTAATTCGAGGTGCGCGTTATTGGATGGAGGATTTGAACCGTTTGCTGACCAAAAAACCGCGGCAATCAGGCAATTACAATGTGGGAAAAGAGCTTGCCACTACGCCCGGAGATGTGGTTTTGCACAACGATCTGGTTGAGCTGATACGCTACCGCCCCACAACTGAAAAAGTGCATCCTGAGCCGATTCTGATCGTGCCTGCATGGATCATGAAATACTATATTCTGGATCTTACCGCCCAACGATCACTGGTCGCGTATCTGCGCGATCAAGGGTTTGAGGTATTCATTCTGTCATGGAAGAACCCTGACCAAAAGGACGCCGATCTTTCACTGCAGGATTATGTCGATTTGGGCGTGCGCGCAGCCATTACCAAGATCAAGGCGATGGGATGTACGCGCCTGCATGCGGCAGGTTATTGCTTGGGGGGTACATTGCTGGCCATTGTCACCGCCGCGATGGCGCGTGACGGTGACGACAGTCTGGCCAGTGTCAGCCTGCTTGCGTCACAGGTGGATTTTTCCGAACCCGGTGAACTGGGGCTGTTCATCAATGAAAGCCAGGTGGCCTTTTTAGAAGATATCATGGCAACGCGTGGCTATCTCAAGGCGGATCAGATGGCAGGGGCGTTTCAGCTTTTGCGATCAAATGACCTTGTTTGGAGCAGGGTCATCCGCCACTATTTGCTGGGTGAACGCACCCCCGACAATCCGTTGCTGGCATGGAATGCCGATGCGACCCGGATGCCAGCGCGGATGCATACTGAATACCTCCGGCGCTTGTTCCTGCAAAATGATTTGGCCAAAGGAAGGTTTGAGGTCGATGGAGCGACAGTCGCCCTGAGCGATATCCGCACAAAGGTCTATTGTGTTGGCACGGAGGCAGATCATGTGTCGCCCTGGGTCTCGGTCTACCGACTGTTGCTCTTGACTGATACAGACGTCACTTTTGTGCTGACCAGCGGCGGTCACAATGGCGGTATCTTGTCCGAACCCGGCCGCGCTGGCCGACATTTTCGCTGCGGCTACAAGGCCAAGAACGACACACATATCACCGCATCGGATTGGTTTGACCGCCACCAACCAAAGGACGGATCATGGTGGCAGCACTGGGCCAAATGGCTAACAAAACACAGCAGTCCAGTGGTGCCGCCACGCAAGGTAGATCTTGAGGGATGCGACCCGGCACCCGGCCACTACGTTCTGGGTTAAGATTTGTTTTTGGGGACTTTGGGCACAAAAGCCTTGGTGCTCATTTCGACCAGCTTGCCGGTTTCGTCATGATACTGATCCATGGCTTTCTGAATGAACCGGGCCTGTATGCGCTGAATGTCACCGACGTTTTTGCAGTGCAGTATTTCGTGCTGTGTCTTGACGTCTTCCTTGATCCTTTCAGCTACGAAACTGGCCATTTCAGCGCTCAAATCACTGAGCGATTCAATCCACGCTTTGCTCATCCCCATCATATTTCCGAAACCAGCCTCCTGAAGCTGCTTCAAGGTGTCGAGCGGTTCTGTCGTTGGTGATGTTGGTTTTTTGGCATCTGTCTCGTGCGTCGCTGATTTGTCGACCATTTCTTGTCCTCCGGTTTGTGACGTTACGCCCGTAATCCTAGACGAGAATTTTGAGTTTGGTTTGACATTACTCAATTGTGGAAATGGCATCTGGCTGATGCTGTGGGGATGAAGCAAGAACACGGACACAGCCCGCAAGAAGTTGCCAGCCGTCTGTCGGCTGGACCAAACCACAGCCATCTCAAAGACCTGATCTATGGCGGTATTGACGGTGCAGTGACCACGTTCGCGATTGTGGCGGGCGTCGAGGGTGCGGGGCTTTCGCATACGATTATTGTGGCCCTTGGGCTGGCCAATATCCTCGCGGATGGGTTTTCGATGGCCGCCAGCAATTATTCAGGCACCAAAGCTGAGCTGGACGACCGCAAGCGGATCATCCAGATCGAGGAGCGCCATATCGTCGAAAACCCTGCTGGCGAGTTGGAAGAGTTGCGGCAGATCCTGCATCTGCGCGGATTGACGGGTGAGGTGCTGGAAAGCGCCGTGCACGCAATCTCTCAGAGCAAGAAAAAATGGATCGACCTGATGCTCACCGATGAATATGGGCTAGCCCGTGATGGGCCGGCACCGATACGCGCGGCGATTGCCACTTTCGTGGCGTTTCTGATGGCCGGAGCGGTCCCGTTGATCCCCTTTGTTCTGGGGTTGCAGAATGCTTTTGCGATATCGATCGGTGCAACGCTGCTGACTTTTTTCCTGATTGGGACCGGGAAAAGCCGCTGGTCGCTTGCCAAATGGTGGCGGTCCGGCACCGAGACATTGTTGATCGGTGCCATGGCCGCGCTTTTGGCATATGGTGTCGGCGGGCTCTTCAATGTTGGCTAGTTTGGGTTGAGCGATGTCAATTTGGCCTCAGTTCCATCTGATACCTTGGTCCTTAAAAAGAGGCCGCTGATGTTCTCACACGCTAAAAGGATTCTCTATCTCAATGGCTTTGAAATCAAGGTCGATCCCAGTTGGGTGATTATTGCGGCGCTGATCACCTGGAGCTTGTCGCGGCAATATTTTCCGGATATTTTACCCAATGCATCCGCGGCGACCCACCTGATGATGGCGCTGATTTCTATGCTGGCCCTATTTGCATCGCTGTTGTTGCATGAATTGGCCCACTCGGTCGTGGCACGACGTTTGGGCCTTCCGGTCAAAAGCATCACATTGTTTCTCTTTGGTGGCGTGGCCGAACTTGAGGCGGAACCCGCATCTGCCCGTGTCGAATTCTGGGTCGCGCTGGCGGGTCCGGTGATGTCGCTCTGTCTGGCAGTCGGGTTCTGGACCCTCACGCAGGCCGCTATGTTTTTCGGCAGCGTACCTGCCTTTAGAGAGGTGATTTCTTATCTGGCGCTGATTAATCTGGTGCTCGCGTTGTTCAATATGGTCCCGGCGTTTCCCTTGGATGGCGGCCGCATGTTGCGCGCTTATCTGTGGCATCGGACGGGCGATGCGCTGGCCGCAACCAAGACCGCCGCGCAATCAGGCGCTTTTTTTGCTTACGCGCTGATGGCTTTGGGCGTTATGGCGCTTTTTCAGGGCGCATTTGTTGCGGGGCTATGGCAGTTGATGATCGGGGGATTTTTGCTGATCGCAGCGCGGTCCAGCTACAACGCGCAACTGGCTCGGGTGGTCTTTGAGGGGAAGTCCGTGGATGCGATGATGAAACGTGACCCCATTACAGTTGGGCCAGAAATGACACTGACAGAGCTTGCCGACCAGATCATGCTGCGGCACGGCGTCAGCTTTGTCCCTGTTCTGGATGATGCAGTGCTTTTGGGCCATATTGACACAACCGTTCTGTCCAGCATTGACCGCGAAAACTGGAGCAACACTCGCGTAGGGGATGTTTTTGTTGGATTGGATCAAAACGTGCTCGTCCCCCCTGAGTTGGCTGTTCCGGATCTTTTGGGGATCATCGCAAATACTGGCCGGCGCAAGTTTCTGGTCGTATCGGACCATCGTCTTGTTGGCGTGATTACTCTGGCTGATCTCACACGGTTTCTTAACCTTGGTGATCTTGCGCATCGCGCAAGATAATCAACCAAAGTATCATCGCTACATATCAATAGAGCCTTGCACCTTTGGCGGAACAACTGGCAATCTGAACCCAAAGGGACATCGCATATGAGCAACCTCACCGAAGACAGCGCAGTTCTGCATGCCATTCTGGATGCGGCGGTGGATGCGATGATCGTGTCAGATCATGACGGGACGATACTGCGGGTCAATTCGGCGGCGGCCCGCCTTTTTCAATTTGATGTGGCTGAGATGGTTGGCCAAAACGTGAAGATGCTGATGCCACAGTCATTGGCCAATCTGCACGAGGGTTACATGTCACACCACCTTGAAACCGGCGAAAGGCGGATTATCGGTCTTGGCCGCGCTGTTGAGGGTCGGCGCAAGGACATGTCCGAATTTCCTCTGCATTTGTCCGTTGGTGAAGCACAAGTTGACGGCGAGGCTATTTTTGTCGGGATCCTGCACGATCTGACCAATCGAATAGCTGCCGAAGATGCGTTGGCCCGTTCTCAGCGGTTGGATGCCATCGGCCAAATGACCGGTGGAATCGCCCATGATTTCAACAATCTTCTGACAGTAATTGTCGGCAATCTGGAACTGCTTGAAAAGCGAGGCGCTGATGATCGGCAGGTGCCTTTGATCAAGGACGCCCTTGATTCTGCCGAACTGGGTGCCGAACTGACGTCACGGCTTCTGGTCTTTGCGCGCCGCAGCAAACTCAAACCAGAGCAGGTTGATCTGCGTATCTTGTGTGAGGGCACGCTGGGCATTCTCAAACGGACATTTGGCGCGCGCTATCGCATCAAAACCGATTTTGCCAAGGACGTGGGTTTGGTTAAGGTCGATCCGGTGCAGCTTCAATCTGCGTTGATGAACCTCGCGCTGAATGCGCGGGATGCAATGGGCACCGGGGGCGAATTGCTGATCTCCGTTGCCAATGTGACCATTGATGACAGCTATATGGCGCAGGAAACGGATATCGAACCCGGCGATTATGTTCGCCTTTCCGTCAGCGACGATGGCGAGGGCATGACTGCAGAGGCGCAGCGCCGTGCTTTTGAGCCTTTCTTTACGACCAAAACTGAGAGCGGCGGATCGGGCCTTGGATTGGCGATGGTCTATGGCTTTGTCCGGCAATCAGGCGGGCATGTGACACTTTACAGCGAACTGGGGCTCGGCACGAGTTTCGGCCTCTATTTTCCAATGCTGTCGCCAGCAGATGCAACCGATCAGGCTTCGGATTGGGAAGGTTGGGCAAACGCGGCCGTACCACGCGGTCACGGTGAAACGATCTTGATTGTCGAAGACAACCCAAGAGTGCGCAAGATTTCCATCGAGCGCATCCGCGACCTTGGATTTGTGACCCTTGAAGCGGAGACGGGGGATCAAGCCTATCAGATGCTACAGGATGGTGCGGAGGTCGATCTTGTATTTTCCGATCTGGTCATGCCAGGAGACTTGAATGGGTACGATCTGGCCGCCAAAGTTCTGGCTGAGTATCCCAATCTTAAGGTGCTTCTGACCTCTGGATATGCCAGTGACGTGGTCACGGATGCAATGGCGCATGGCGAACCCTACGAAATCCTTCATAAGCCCTATCGGCAATCAGATTTGGCGCTGCGGCTTCAGATGCTTTTGGCTGAGGGTTCTGACGGCTGAACCGTTTGGACGTCTGAGGCAAAAATATAGCCCACGCCGCGCACAGTCTTGATCAGCTTGGGGTTTGACGGGTCGCGTTCGATTTTTTTGCGCAGACGGGCAATCTGGTTGTCGACAGTGCGATCCAGCGGGCTCCATTCTATGCCGCCCGTCATGTCCATCAGTTGATCACGCGATAACACCCGTTTGGGGCTATTCAGAAAGACCGTGAGCAGTTTGAAATCACCACTGGTCAATCCGCAATCCGCACCGTCGCGGTCTATGAGTTCCATCCGATCCGGTGCCGCGATCATCCCATCAAAGGCAAAATGCGCACTTTCGCCAGATCCATACAGTGCGGATGGGTCTGCTACCCCCTCCTGCTGAATGTTCTCACTGCGGCTGGTTCTGCGCAGGACGCTCCTTACCCGGGCAACCACTTCGCGAACATGGAAAGGTTTTGTGATGTAGTCGTCTGCCCCGACCTCAAGCCCCACGACGCGGTCAATGACATCATCCTTGCCCGTCACCATGATGATGGGGACCTGAGAGACCTGTCTGATCTGGCGTGCCAGCTTGATTCCATTGTCAGCGCCCAGATGAATGTCCAAAGTAACAAGGCTGATCGGGGCTGAGGCAAGTATATCCATGACATTTGAGGCTCTGTCCGCTTCGCGCACGGCGAACCCTTCATCCTCGAATACATTGCGCAAGAGTGATCTGATTTTCTGGTCGTCTTCCACGACGAGGATTATCTCATCACTCATAAGCGCCCCTTTCTCGCCGTTAATAGCAGATACACAGTTTTTTCACATGCACAGACGCGACAGTGGAACGGGACGGATACAAAATGATACAAAAACCCGCCCAAGTAGAACAACCCGCGTTACAATAGCTACATAGGTTAGCCCCAAATCATCACTAGGGGGCCTCAAGATGTATGTAACAATTCCCAGAGACCATACCGCAGAGGCGTATGTTGCGCCACTTGCGAGCAAGTCGCCCAAAACGGCGGCAACACGTCTGAAACCCGGTACATACCTATATTACGAGGGTGATCATGTGGAGTGGCTTTATCAAGTTACCAGCGGCGTTCTGCGCCTGACCCGGCTGCTGGCTGATGGCAGGCGTCAGGTCATCGCATTCGGGTATCCGGGCGATATCGTTGGGTTTCCGTCCAACGGCAAGCATCACGCCGATTGCGAGGCGCTGACAGAAGCACGGCTGCAACCTTATCGACGTTCCGCTTTGGAAAGCGGTGAAGGCGATCCCAAGCTGCATCAGGGTCTTTTGCAGGCGGCCTTGCGTGAAATCAGTGCAATGCAGGATCATTTCATGATGCTTGGGCGCAAATCGGCGAGCGAAAAACTGGCATCATTTCTGTGCGTACTGGTCGATCAGGTCGGGCAGGACCTGGGCGGGTTTCGGCAGGTCACGTTGCCGATGAGCCGCTCGGATATTGCGGATTTTCTTGGCCTCACAACAGAGACGGTCAGCCGGACATTCACGCAGCTGCGCAAAAGCAAAATCATCGCAATTGAGAACATCCAGACAATCATCATCCTGCGACCGACCGCCTTGCTTGGCTTGTCACTGGGTGATCGCGACTGATCCACCGCGTGCCATAGCCCTAAGCATCCAATCGCCACCGGAAAGACAGGCCCTTCTTTGCCCATTCAGTGGTTTCAGGGGGCTGGCCAGAGATCATGTATCTCGGTTGGCAAACTGGCGCGGACATCTTCAACTTCGCCCCGGCTGAGGCGCGCATTCAGCATGTCAAAGACACATTTGATGTCATCGCGCCCTCGGTATTCCGGACTCTCGCCCATTTGAGCATCAACAAATGTCACGAACTCCTGAGCACGGCGTTCCTTGATGGGTGTCTGTTTTGGCACCCAGCCTTCAAAGAAGAATCCGCGGATTATCAGAGGCAGCTGTGCAGACATCTGTGCCAGTTCATTAATCATCAAATGATCGCGGATACGGTGCAAGGTGATCCGCAAGAGGCGCAACGTGCTGCGCTTTGACGACCAGCCAAGCCGGGCTGCAAGTTCGTTGATCCATTCATGAGTCAGATGAACACTGTGGTCGATTACTTCCAAACCTTGAGCGGTCATGGCTATTCTCCTGTTTGATGTCAGTCGTTTATTGGTTTCAGATCAATGTCCAGCGCCGCACCCGGATTTCCGATCAGGGTCTGGAACAACGCATTTGTCATCGCCCCGATGCCCAGCAGGACCAGTGTGTAGTTGGCCACCCAGCCCACGAACGGGATGAAATTCAGCAAAGCTATAAAAATGATCGCACCGGCATAAATCAGAAGGCGTGCAACATTGCTTGGCTCCGGCGCGCCGCCAAATCCCGCCCAGATGCGCATGGCAACACTATAGGCCCCCAGAGCGTATCCGAGGGTCCATGCCACCACGATGGCAAGCACAACGATCGGGACAAAGGGCAACCCCACAATTGTTAGCGCCGTGATCGGCACCATACCAAAAAGAACGGAAAGGCCGATGACACCGAGCATCAGGGTTTGCCCCGGTGCCGCTGCGATGCTCTTGCGCATTTTCGACAGCCGCTTGGGCACAAAACCCAGCATCAAGGCACCCAGCACCAAGAAGAACAAAAGCGAGATGACAAAGCCGAACAGCAGAGAGGCAAAGGTCGGGAATGCGGGCATGTCTTTGCCCATATCCTCCCACGCCTCCCACAGATGCGCATCCTTGATCGCCTCAAACACCACGCGTTCAGCCGGGGCCACCCGTTCAGGCACTGCGATCTTTTCCTGAGTACTGTAGGTCAATGTGCCGCTGACGATTGCATCGGGACCAAATGAGAGTGTTTGTGCGAGAATTCGGGCGTCACCTTTGATCGGAGCATTCAAGATCACATCTCGGCCCATCACAGAGAGGACGCCGGTTATCGGTCCTTCGATCGTGACTGTATTGCCCATTAGGCGCGCATTGCCCTCGGTCTGCGAAGTTTTCTCTGTCCGAACTGAAAATCCGGCAGCTGACAAATCTTCAGCGACGGCACCGCGGATCACGACATTGGCACCAATCGCGTAAAGATCTTCGGTTGCATCGGCGCTGACCGACACATCAAAGCCCGAGACATGCAGATCACCTTGAGTTGCACCATGAACCTGAGCTGATCGCGCCGCTAAGAATGTGTCGCCGCGCGCATCAATCGTTTCACTGACCTGCCCCCCGGCAAAAAACGTGTCATTGCCATTCTGCAAAGAGACGGTTTCAGCCGATGAGGTGGTGCAAATGCACAAAGCGGCCAAGGTGGCCATGGCGATTTGGCGAATAGACATCGGAACACTCCTCGAAAGACTTTGGATTGCCCCAGAGCTACACCACTGCGCCAAAAAAGAATTGACGAGGATCAATCGACCAGCTGCCATATTTGCTAGGCAGCAAAGGTACCGCTCCGACACTTCGCAATAATGAGGATTGCATCATGGGACCCAAAACAATTCTGGTTTGTCTAACCACGGTTGAACACGCCGAAGCCCTTCTGAAAGTGGCTGTACCGCTGGCGCGAAAACATAATGCGCATCTCATTGGACTCCACACCATTGAGGCCTTGCTGGTTTATCCCGGTATTGCGATGCATATTCCAGAACCTGCCTTTGCCGCTTTCAACGCCAGCCAGAAAGAGGAATCGGAAGAGATCAGGGTGATTTTCGAAAAGCACACCAAGAGCGAAGATTTCATCAGCGAATTCCGCCTTGTTCGTGCCGAAGCTGTCTCGGCCAATGAACGGATGGTCGAAAGCGCCCGCGCTGCAGATCTGGTAATCATGGCGCATGAAGATAAGGAAAACGACAGATACGACCAAAGGCAGGCGCAAGCTCAGGTTATCCGCGAAAGTGGCCGTCCCGTTATCGTTGTGCCGACCGATTATGATGGTCCTGAGATCGGTGCAAATATCCTTTTGGGATGGAGCGATACCAAAGAAGCGGCGCGCGCGGCACATGACATGCTGGCCGTTGCAGATGCTGGCGCAGACCTTACCATCTTGCGCGTCGTGAAATCGCATAAAGACGCACTTACAGATAGTGATGGGATTGACCTGGCCGAGATGTTTTCAAGGCATGGGCTAAAGCCCAAACTTGATCATCGCGAAGCAATGGGCGACAGCATTGCCAACGTGCTGAACAAGGCCGCATTCGAAATAGGCGCTGATCTGATTGTCACAGGGGCATTTGGTCATTCTCGGGCCTATGACCTTGTCTTGGGTGCCACATCCTATGCGCTGCTGCGCGACCAGAAACTGCCGGTATTATTTAGCCAGTAACAGATGCAGCGGGGACATCGTTGTACAGATGACGGGCGGATCACTGACACTATTCTCTATACTCCCGAAGTCCGAATTTCGGGTCACCGGTACATTGGCTAAAGCGTTTCGTACTGGCTCAACCTGCGCAAAACGGCGTCCCGTTCCTCAATCAGGTCCAAAACAAGTGCGACGCCTGCGACATTGATACCAAGATCGCGGTTCAGGCGTCGGGCCTTTTTGGCCCGCACGATGTTTGTGCCAATAAACTGCCAGTCTCCCGATCTGCTGCCTTTGGGTTCCAGTACGCCATATTCCACCAATTCTATCACCCAGTCTTCTTCGGCCTGACAAAAGCGGCACAGGTCCTGCAACGACAGCGCGTCAACAACGTCGCTTTTTGAAGTGGTCTTTTTCATGGTGCTATCCTCCTAGATGGGCGCGCGGATCAAACGGCATTTCTTTTGCCATCTTCTCGAAGAATGCGCGCGCTTCTGCGGTGTCGGCTTTGGGATTTACGATCTTCAAAGTGGCATAGATATCCCCTTTTGGAGTGCCGGGCAGGCCTTTGCCTTTCAAACGCATTTTCTGGCCCGTGCGCGCGTTTTTGGGGATGCGCAGGTCAACCTTGCCACCCGGCGTCGGCATCACGACGTGACTGCCCAACGCCGCCTCCCATGGGGCGATGGGTAAATCCAGATAAAGATCCTTGCCTTCCGGGCGATAGACCGGGTGCGGGGCAAAGGTAACCTCAAGAAACAGATCCCCCTCCGTGCCCGGGCCCGCCCCCGGTGCACCCTGCCCTGCCAGCCGGATGTGCTGCCCCTGTGCAATTCCCATTGGTACATGCACTGAGACTTTGTGGTCTTGCAGTCTGACATTTCCGTCCGGGCCAACAACCGGTGTGCGCAAGCTGATGGTGCGATCAGCCCCTCGATAGGCATCTTCAATTGCAATTTCGATCCGCCCATGACTGTCTGCACCACGGCCAGATCGCATGCCCCCGGGTGCCCCGCCCCCTCTGCGGAATAGCGTTTCAAAGAAATCACTGAACGCCCCGTCGCCTTGCGGCCCGCCGCCAGAGAACTCAAAACCACTGTCCCAATCCGGAGGCGGCTGATAGCGTCCCCCACGGCGCTGCGGTTCCTGACCCAATTGATCATACGCGGCCCGCCGTTCGGGGTCTTTCAAGACCTCATAGGCTTCGTTCACGTCCTTGAACTTGGCTTCAGAATCTGCGCCTGCTTTGATATCGGGGTGATATTTGCGCGCAAGCTTTCGAAACGCTTTCTTGATCTCAGATGCACTCGCCTCGCGTTGGACGCCGAGAACCTTGTAGTAATCTTTAAATTCCATCTGACCTTCATCCGCATACAATTTCGAACCAAGATAACACCAGATTCCGAAATTTCACTTGATCTTTATCAGTATGTTCTTCGTGGTGACTGTCAAAATGTAGGAAATCCGCACCGCATAATTGCGGCGATCACAACCAGACTGGAGAATAATATGAACCGTCGCACCGTGCTTTTTCTGATGAACTCAGACACCTCGGACGCCATGATCAGCGAGGCAGCAGAGGCTGCTGCCGCGCAACAAAATCACTTGAGCTGTCTGCTTCTTGCAGCAGCCCCGGTTCTGCCCATGAATGCGTATGGGGCCCTTCCTTATGGCGGCATCACCGTTTCTGACAACTGGGGAGAGCAGCTCGCGGAGGCGCAAACACGGCAACAGGAACGCGTTGATGCGACCGAAGCTCTGTTGGCGCGCAGCAACGTTTCAGGCGACGTCCGGTCTGTTATCTGCGCTACGGTTGACATCAAACGCGCTGTATCTTTGTCGGCGCGGGTCAGTGACGAAGCGGTTCTCGCGGCAAACCTGCGCGACAAGCAAGATATCATGCGCGAGGCAGTCTATGGCGTACTGTTCCATTCCCCCATCGGTTTGCGGCTGAATGGCTCTGCATCACAAAAAATGGGCCGGATATTTGTTGCGTGGGACAGCAGCGAAGCCGCCGCTGCTGCTGTGCACGCGGCCTTGCCTTATCTGAAGGATGCTCAAGAAGTCGTTATCGGCTGCTTTGATCCGGTTATGACCGCAGAGGAAAACGGCCAGGACCCAGGCACTGCCGTGGCTGCGTGGCTCAGCCATCACGGCTGCAAAGTTACGGTCTCGCAGTTTCCAAGCGGCGGACGTGCGATCTCGCGATGTATTCAGGACCGCGCTCAGGAATTCGGGGCCGACCTTGTCGTCATGGGCGGATATGGCCATGCCCGCATTCTCGAAGCAGTCTTTGGCGGCACCACACGGTCAATGATCGAACAGACTGATCTTCCTGTGCTTTTGGCGCATTGATCCACATAGATCAGCGCCCGTTCTAAGTGGCGACAACCGAGATTTTGTTCAACGGTAGCTTTGGCTGAGCGAGCGCACGGAAAGCGTCGAACTGCGAGAGATAAACGTTGCCGGTCAGATGTTTGAGCAGATGACCACGGCGCAATCTGTCCATGACCGGCCCCTTCACTTCTGAAAGCGACAGGTCGATCCCCATCTCTTTCAGCCGGGTATTGACCATTTCCAGCGTTTCCAGCGCACTCAGATCGATTTCATTTACGGCCGAGCACATCAGCACAACATGTGTGAGGTCAGTGTCGTCGATCACACGATCATAGATGTAATCCTCCAAAAACCGAGCATTGGCAAAATAAAGGCTTTGATCAATCCTGAGGCTCAGCACTGTTGGGTCGGTCAGCACCGCGTGACGATGAATGTTGCGGAAATGCTCGGTCCCTTCGACCAGACCAACCTCGGCCACATGCGGGCGCGACGTGTCATACAAGAACAGCAGGATCGAAAGAACAACGCCGGCAGTCACGCCAAGCTCAACCCCAAAACCAAGCGTCAAAAGCATGGTCACGGCAACCGCGCCAAAATCCCTTGTGGAATAGATCCAACTGCGCTTGAGGGTTTGAACATCCACCAATGACAGAACGGCAACGATGATTGTCGCCGCAAGCGTGGCCTTGGGCAGAAAATAGATCAGCGGCGTCAGAAACAGCGCAGCAACAGTCAGACCGATAGCTGTAAACGCACCTGCGGCAGGCGTTTCCGCCCCGGCGTCAAAGTTGACCACAGATCGCGAGAACCCACCGGTCACCGGAAAGCCACCAGTCAAGGATGCACCGATGTTGGCCGCGCCCAAACCGATCAATTCCTGATCCGGGTCAATCCTTTGCCGTTTCTTGGTTGCCAGTGTCTGGGCCACCGAAATTGACTCAACAAATCCAATGATCGAAATCAGCAACGCGGGCCTGAACAGGGCGGACATCAGATCCATGGATAAGTCTGGCCTGGTCAACGGGGGCAGGCTTTGCGGAACCGCACCGACAATTTGAACCCCGCTCGCGTTCAGATCGAATTTCCAGACCAACCAGGTCGTTGCCCCGACAGCGAAAACAGGCCCCGCTTTGGCCAAGAAATCTGCCATACGGGGGCGCAATCCAATCTTGATCAATGCAGGGCGAAGCCCTTTTCTGACCCAGAAAAGAAACCCGATGGCTGTCATACCAATGGCTACGGTCAACAGATTGACAGACGGAACATGCGTAACAAGCGAAGACACAATTTCCAGCAGGTTATGCCCCCCGCCATCTATCCCCATCACATGTTTTAGCTGGCTGGCTGCGATCAACACCCCCGATGCAGTTATGAATCCAGAGATCACCGGATGCGACAGAAAGTTGGCAATAAATCCAAGCCGCAGGACACCCATGGCCATCAAAATCGTCCCCGACAACGCAGCGAGGCTGAGCGCCGCTGTTGCATACCCAACGTCCAACGTGCGGGTCACATCCGCAATCGCGGCAGCTGTCATCAGCGACACAACAGCAACAGGACCAACCGCCAAAGATCGGCTGGTACCGAAGATACTGTAGAGCATAATCGGCAGAATAGAGGCATATAACCCGGCCTCTGGCGGCAATCCGGCCAGCATCGCATATGCCAGCGACTGTGGGATCAACATGATCGTCACAATCAACGCCGCAACCAGATCGTTGACTGCTGTCGCAGCAGTATAGCTGCGGCCCCAAGCCAGAATCGGAAAATAGTGAGAAAATCGAAATCCTGATTTCTTGCGTGACATAGCCATGATCAGCGTGCCGATATTTTTTCAGGAGAAGCCATCCATTCATGGCTCCTCAGCATCGCTTTCCAATAGACCGGCGGTAGGATTTTCTCTTTCAGCAGCCACGCCAGGCGGCTTGGCTTGGTGCCATCGATTAACCAGCGGGGAAAACTGGGTTGCAGGATGCCGCCGTACCCAAATTCAGCGAGCACGATCTTGCCACGCTCGACGGTCAAAGGACATGATCCATACCCGTCATACTGTGATACGGGCGCGCGCCCATTTATGTCTGCGACAATGTTGTTGGCAACCACGGGCGCTTGTTTGCGCGCTGCCGCAGCGGTCTTGGCATTCGGCGCATTCATCACATCACCTAATGACCAGATATTCTCAAACGTTCTGTGGCGCAGCGTGGCCTGATCCACATCGACCCAGCCCGCTGCATCGGCCAATGGTGAAACAGCGATGAAATCCGGGGCGCATTGGGGTGGTGTGACATGGATCATGTCAAATTCAACTTCTACCCGTTCAACCGGGGTGTCGGGCCTAGACACGTCAAACCACGCCTTTTTCGCCGGCCCGTCAACAGCAACCAAATTTTGGAAAAAATTCAGGTCGATCTGATACTTATCTACGTATTTTTGCAATGCCGGGACATAATCCTTGACCCCAAACAGGACACCGCCTGCGCTGTGAAACTGGATGTCGATGTCCTTGATGGTGTTCTGGCGGGTCCAATGATCCGCAGAAAGGTAGATCGCCTTTTGCGGTGCCCCTGCGCATTTGATTGGCATCGGTGGTTGGGTAAATACCGCGCGCCCCGACGTCATGCCCGACACCAGTTCCCATGTGTAGGGCGCCATGTCATAGCGATAATTGGATGTCACACCGTTGCGGCCCAGTGTTTCAACCAGCCCCTCAACACGCCCCCAGTCCAGCTTTAGCCCTGGACAGACAACTAGACGCTTGTATTTCACCACCCGACACCCATCGAGGATCACAACGTCCTTTTCGGGTTCAAATGCCGCCACGGCCGATTTCAACCAATGTACGTTTGGTGGAATCAGCGACCCCATAGTGCGCACCGTGTCTTCGGCGGCAAAAACACCGGCACCAACCATTGTCCAACCCGGCTGATAGTAATGCGCATCGGCAGGATCTATCACTGCAATGTCCAGGCCGGGCAAGCGGCTTTTCAAACTTGCTGCGACTGAGATACCAGAGGCCCCTGCCCCAACGATCACAACATCGTAAGATGCGTCCGCCTGATCCAAGGGCGTCTTGCCGCCATTTGCGATCCTTCGCACAACGCCTTTCATATCATACCCGGCTTTTTTGGCCGCGATGAGAATATCCGCAAGCGGCATGTCTTTTGCATGCGCCAGCGACCATAATGTTGCTGACCGTGTACCCGTCCGGCAGTATGCCAACAGCGGCTTGGGCAGCGCATCCTCTGCACTGCCAAATGCCTCTGTATTTTCATCTTGAACCATCCCGCCCGACACCGGGATATAGCGCATCTCTATGCCAAGTTTCTGAGCTGCGTGAGATAGCTCCGTGAACGTGGGTTGATCTGCGCCCTCTCCATCTGGTCGATTACAAATGATGGACCTGATGCCCTTGTCATGCAGGTCTGCCAAGTCCACCTCAGTGATTTGCGGGGCAACAAAGAACTGATCCGAAATTTTTCGAATATCCATGGAAGTAACTCCTGCTCGGGCGTGCGGTTTGGTCAGATGGCGTTGACGGGGACTTTCAGCATCGCCTTGCCGTCTTTGTCTTTGGGCACTTCCCCGGCACGCATGTTGACCTGCAGCGATGGCAGGATCAGTTTTGGCATCTCAAGTGTGGCATCGCGTGCCTCGCGGAACTTGATGAACTCTTTGCGGCCTTTGCCCCGTCCGACATGGATATTCTCGGCCTTTTCCTCTGCTACTGTAGTTTCCCACATGATATCGCGGCCATCCGGTCCATAATCGTGGCACATGAACAACCGCATATCATCCGGCAAGGCCAGCACCTTTTGAATTGAATCGTACAACTGACCCGCATCGCCACCTGGGAAATCCGCGCGTGCGGATCCGCCATCAGGCATGAACAATGTGTCCCCCACAAACGCAGCATCGCCAAAGGCATGCACCATGCACGCCGGTGTATGTCCGGGCGTGTGCATCACAAACGCGGTCAACCCGCCAACATCGTAAGTGTCACCATCCTTAAACAGCAAATCGAACTGCGACCCATCGCGTTGAAATTCGGTGCCCTCGTTAAAAACCTTGCCGAAGGTATCCTGCACAACGGTTATCTGGTCACCAATGCCGATTTTACCGCCAAGTTTGGACTGAATGTAGGGGGCAGCAGAAAGGTGATCTGCATGCACATGTGTCTCGATCAGCCACTCAAGCTTGAGCTTGTGCTTTTCAATATAGGCGATGATTTCATCCGCATGGTCATGCGTGATCCGACCTGCCGCATAGTCGATATCCATCACGGAATCGATGACCGCACAGGACGTCGATTCCGGGTCCATGACCACATAGCTGATCGTATTGGTCTGAGGGTCGAAAAATGACTCTATTTCAGGGTGAACGTGCATATTTACTGGATATTGTGTCATCATCTTCTCCATTCGTACTTTGCATACATATCTAGGGCCGCCGACCACGGCTTTCAGTGACAAGGTCACATTGGTCTGGAACGCTGTGATTGAAGTTGAGAAATATCAACGCAACGCGTCGGCTGGTGCAATCGATCGACGCGTATAAGCACGAAAAATCTGCAATCCTAACTTACTAAGAAAAGAAGCTTCTAGGTCGATAATACAAAGCGATTTCCCGGGATCGGCTTTCGCAGTTGCGATAAACTAACTATCTAAAAAGGCATGCATCTAGTGAATCAACATTGGCATTGTGGGCCTTAGCATAATTGGCAACATAGTATGTTATCGACCAACTAAATCTTGGCACACAGTCACGCTCTTCAGTGTCTTGTGAAATAAACGCGGACTCACAACTATGCGTTGCTAACAAAAACTTGCACATTATACGTAAGTTGTGCCGACGCAAGCAGATGCAGGTCGTTAACTGCCGCCTGATGAGCTCAGACAACAGTTGCACTGCCCAGCCTCTTAGATGAACCTGAATGAGCGTAGGAAATTTTGCATGTGCGACATCAGGCGCGCGGGGCACCTTGCAGCTCTGCTTTTTCTATCTAGGTGCTAGCGCAGCAATCCCATCAGATATGTGCCATATTCGTTCTTGGCGAACATCTCGGCGCGCGCCTGAATGTCCTTGACTGAAATCCAGCCTTGATTGAACGCAATTTCGTCAGGACTGCCTGTTTGCAGCCCCTGTCGCATTTCCAGCGTGCGCACGAAATTGCCCGCGTCCAGCAGGCTGCCATGGGTACCGGTATCCAGCCAGGCGTATCCGCGCCCCATGCGTTTCACCCGCAGCATGCCTTCATCAAGATAGCTTTCGAGCAGGGTTGTGATTTCCAGCTCTCCGCGCGCCGATGGCGCAACTTTGCGGGCCCGGTCTGATGCTTCTTCATCAAGGAAATAAAGGCCCGTGACCGCATAATTTGACGGCGGCACCTCAGGTTTTTCAATGATCTGGCGCGCGCGGCCCTCGTCGTCAAAATCGACCACACCATAGCGTTCAGGATCGGCAACACGGTACCCAAAGACAGTGCCGCCCCGTTCCTCATTGTCAGCCTCGGCCAGAAGTTCGGGCAAGCCGTGGCCGAAAAAGATGTTGTCCCCCAGCACCATCGCAGAAGGTGCCCCATCCAGAAAATCCTCAGCCAGAATATAGGCCTGCGCCAGGCCATCGGGGCTGGGCTGCACAATATATGTCAGGCTCACGCCCCATTGGCTACCATCCCCCAGAGCGCGTTCAAACTGCGCGCGGTCCTGCGGCGTCGTAATCACCGAGATTTCGCGGATGCCCGCCAGCATAAGCACTGAAAGCGGGTAATAGATCATCGGTTTGTCATAGACCGGCAGCAATTGTTTGGAGACGCTGACCGTGATCGGATAAAGCCGGGTGCCAGAGCCACCGGCAAGAATGATCCCCTTGCGGTTGGTAGTATTGGTCATGAGGAGGATGTCCCGTTTTGTTGCTGGGAAAGTTGGGTCAGGATCGCGGTCAGGCTATTTTGCCATTGCGGCTGCGGAATGCCAAATGTGGCGGTGGTGGCGCTGCACTCTATCCACGAGTTCAAAGGCCGCTTTGCAGGTGTCGGGTATGCACTGGACGGAATGTCGGTGACAGCACAATCCAGCCCCGCCCCGGCAAAGATCGCACGGGCAAAATCGGCCCAACTGGTCGCCGGCGCACCCGAGAAATGGTAAATGCCTGCGACATCTGCATCCTGCGAAAGCTTTCGTGCAATGACAACACACGCCGCGGCAATCTCGGCGGCACCGGTGGGTCCGCCGATCTGATCTGATACGACTTTCAGGGCGTCCCTTTCGGCCCCCAGTTGCAGCATGGTCTTGACGAAGTTGGTGCCATGCGCAGAGAAGACCCAAGATGTGCGCAGCACTGCCCAACGGCCTCCCACATGCGCCACACCCTGTTCTCCCGCCAGCTTGGTGCGTCCATAAGCGCCCTGCGGATCTGGCTGATCTTGTGGTGTCCAGGCCACGTGACCCGCGCCAGAAAATACATAGTCGGTTGAAATAGTGACAAAGGGAATATCGAGCGCGGCACAGGCTTGGGCCATCGCAACGGGCGCATCAGCGTTGACGATTTGCGCTGTCGCCTCGTCTTCTTCGGCACGGTCCACGGCGGTATAGGCCGCCGCATTGATCACTGCATCTGGCGCATGGGCCGCTATTGCCGCAGTGCATGCCGCCGGATCAGTCAGATCAGCCGCGTCCCGGTCCAGCGCAGTGATCTTCAGATCCTCTGCCGCCAGTGCGCGCAAATCCGTGGCCACCTGCCCGTTATACCCAAATACCAGTATATGCACTCTTGGTCCCTTTCGTTGGGCCTTGGATCGCCAACAAATCTATCGCCGTCACAAGTCAGACGTTCATCCTTGTCCCAGCCGCTGCCCCACACCCTCGCGGTTTTGCAGCGCGCGCCACCATGGTTCATTCATCAGATACCAGTCGACGGTAAGCGCCAGACCCTGCCTTACTGTAACTGAGGGTTTCCAGCTAAGTTCATCCCGGATGCGGGAAGGGTCAATCGCGTAACGCATGTCATGACCCGGACGATCAGGCACGAAAGTGATCAATTCGGCATGGGGTGCGCCGGTCGGGCGTCGGTCATCCAGAATTGCGCATATCATTTTGACCAGATCAAGGTTGGTCACCTCGTTTTCACCGCCGATGTTATAGCTGCGCCCAACCTCGCCCTTCGCGGCAACGGTCAGCAAGGCATCGGCGTGGTCCTCAACATATAACCAGTCGCGGACGTTATCACCCTTGCCATAAACCGGTATAGGCTCCCCCGCCAGCGCCTTGAGGATCACCACCGGCACCAGCTTTTCCGGGAAATGGTATGGGCCGTAGTTGTTCGAGCAGTTGGTCAAAACAACAGGCAACCCATAGGTCTCACCCCATGCCCGGACCAGATGATCAGACGCGGCCTTGGACGCGGAATAGGGGCTGCGCGGATCATAGGGCGTTGTTTCGGTAAACTGCCCTGTTGCGCCGAGCGAACCAAAAACCTCGTCGGTTGAGATATGGTGAAACCGAAATGTATCCAGCCGCCCCTCGGCGTGCCAATAGCTGCGCGCGGCCTCAAGCAAAGTATAGGTGCCAGTGATATTGGTATCGATAAAGGCACCCGGACCGTCGATGGATCTGTCCACATGGGATTCTGCCGCCAGATGCATCACCAGATCGGGGCGGTGCGTGCCAAAGATCCGCGTCAGCGCCTCGCGGTCACAGATGTTGGCGTGCTCAAAACTGTAAAGCGGGCTGTCCGCAACAGACGAGACATTATCGAGACATGCGGCATAGGTCAGTGCATCGAGGTTCACGACCTGATGCCCCTGTTTCACAGCAAGGCGCACAACAGCAGAGCCAATAAATCCGGCCCCGCCGGTAATCAAAAGCTTCATCTGTCAGCCCTCATATGCGAAAGGTGTGTCAAGGTCGGCAAACAAGGGTGCCGCGGCATCTTTGTCGGACAGAATGGCCGCAAGGTTCCCCTGCCCCGCCCCCTGTCGCCAATTGATGTCAAGGTCCGGATCATTCCAGCGGATCGCCCCCTCGGTTTCGGGCGCATAATAGTCAGAGCATTTATAGATGATTTCGGTGTCAGATGTGCAGGTGATGAACCCATGCGCAAAGCCAGCGGGCACCAAAATTTGCCGCCCGTTTTCAAAGCTGAGTTCAGTACCGAACCACTGCCCATAGGTGGGTGATCCACGGCGGATATCGACCACCACGTCAAACAACGCCCCGCGACCGCAGCGCACCAGCTTGTCCTGAGCATGTGGAGGGGCCTGAAAATGCAGCCCACGCACGGTACCCATGGTTTTCGAAAAGGAATGATTATCCTGCACAAACGGAATCGTAATACCGTGTTCTGCCAGTACCTTGGCACTGTAGCTTTCAGAGAAAAATCCGCGGTTGTCACCAAACCGCGCAGGGGTCACAATGACAATACCGGACAGAGGCGTGGTTTCGATCTGCATGTAAAATCTCTCTAATTGAACAACTCAAAAACACCCGCTGCTTAACAAGTCGGGAGGTGCCTGTCCACGCTCCTGCTCCCATTCGGAAGTTGATAGGCGGTCCGCTCGCTCAACTATACATGGTACAAGATAAGGGTGTCTAATTTTGCAGGGGTCTGGACGCTCGATGTCCTGAAGGTAGGCCTAGATTTTATCTAGCATTGGTTACCCCCAAAATCCGCAGTGGTCAGTCACACCCAAAACTTGTAGGAGTTTCGGCGATATTCACTTTTCCTGCCCCTTTTCCGCGGGCAGCTCGTCCTACGGAGAGAAACATGAAAATTGCGATTGCTGGCCTGGGTTATGTTGGTGTGTCCAATGCGGTTCTTTTGGCGCAGAAATATACTGTGGTTGCCGTCGACATTATGCAAGATCGTGTGGATGCAATTAATGCGGGTTGCTCTCCCATCGTGGATCCCGAAGCCGAGGCCTATCTCGCGCGTGGCGATCTGAATTTGACCGCAACCAGTGACAAGGCCACAGCCTATGAGGGGGCGGATTTCGTGATCGTTGCAACGCCAACGAACTACGATCCCAAAACCAACTACTTTGACACTGGCACCGTCGAGGCGGTGATCGCTGACGTGCGTGCGATTGCGCCCACGGCAGTCATTGTGGTCAAATCAACCATTCCAGTAGGCTTTGTTGAACGTTTGCGCACCGAACAGGGGATCTATAATGTCCTCTTTTCACCTGAATTCCTGCGCGAAGGTCAAGCGCTGTATGACAATTTGCATCCATCAAGGATCATCGTCGGTGAACGCTCTGACCGGGCGCGCGCATTTGCCGAACTGCTGACAAGTTGTGCGATTGACGAAAATATCCCAACGCTGTTCACCGGCTCAGGCGAGGCCGAAGCGATCAAATTGTTTGCAAATACATATCTTGCGATGCGGGTGGCCTATTTCAATGAACTCGACAGCTATGCCCTTTCAAAGTCTCTGTCGAGCCGCGAGATCATTGAGGGCGTCTGCCTCGACCCTCGAGTCGGCGATCACTATAACAACCCTTCATTTGGCTATGGCGGATACTGCCTGCCCAAGGACACAAGACAACTGCTGGCCAACTACAGCGCTGTACCGCAAAACATGATCAACGCCATCGTAGAGGCCAACACCACCCGCAAAGATTTCATCGCCGATCACCTGATTTCCAAGTCACCACAACAAGTCGGCGTGTATCGGCTGACCATGAAAACCGGATCTGATAATTTTCGCGACAGCTCCATTCAAGGGATCATGAAACGGATCAAGGCCAAGGGTATTGAGGTTGTGGTCTATGAGCCGCAACTGAAAGAGGAACATTTCTTTCACTCGCGGGTCGAACGTGATCTGGCGACCTTCAAGGCAGATTGCGACGTAATCCTGGCCAACCGCATGTCGGACGATCTGGCGGATGTGTCGGATAAGGTCTTTACGCGCGACCTGTTTGGGGCAGATTAGGTCGGTTCGTCTGGGGTAGCACCCGCAGTTGTTTAACTAACATGGGTAGTTCATCTCCACTTCTCAACTTGGAGGGATGAGTCCCTGTGTTTAGTGGAGTTGCTCAGGGCCGTTGTGCATTCAACATCAGAAGTGGTGGGTTCTCGCGATATGGCGCTGGCATGTACAGAACTCATCCGGGTGCATTCAGCGCTCTATTATGTAGTTATCGCTAACACATCCGGCGTACCTCTGCAGCAGGTTGTCCCCACCGCACCAATTGGCACTGCTTTGCATCACTGAAATGGATAGAACCAATCAGAAGTTGCCGGCGCTCTCAACCGGGAACTGGTTGTGGGTCGTAAGGACGGAATTAACACATTCTAAGCAACTTCTTTTTAGGTTGCCATTTTGCATACGCGACCAGCACAGTTGATCTTGGTTTGGACGTTTCCGCACAGACTGTTGGGTGGTCGGTCCTTCTTCATCCCTGCCTAATGAAGTTTTTGATCTAACTGCGCCAGCCCACTGGCTAGCGAAGGTGAAACGCCCCAGCTGATCCGGGGATCAGCATCTTGATATCTGGCAAGTTCACCCAGACCGCGATGGCACCCAGCAGCAGTGCCAGTGGCAGGAATATCAGATCGTGCCGTCCATCCCATGCACCATGCCGACGCGCCAGTGCGGCGTTAAAGGGATAGTACAGCAAGATGGCGCATGCGAGGCCGATCATCGCCCCCAAAAGGCCCATGATCATGACCCCTATCAAGAAACCTCCGAACGTCAGGAGCGCCTTGGTCACGCTGACAAGAAAAAACCCGCGTGAATCCCCGGTTGCTAGGGCAGCCTGATCATAGGTCAGCGACACCACGGTAATCATCTGTACACTGGCTAGGGCAACAATGATGCCGCCCGCAGCAAGATAACGATCATCATAAAGTGTCTGAACAATCCAAGGGCCCATCAACGCCAAGCAAAACAGGCCAAGGATCATCACCCCTGTCAGAACATACCGCAATTGAAACAGGCGATTGCGGGCGGTCAGGTCTTCGTCTTTCAGATGCTCGCGATAAAGCGGGATCAGAATGCGAGATGTGACCGTCATCGCCAACATCAGCGGAAAGCTCGCGAGGAACATACCGATATTATAGATGCCAAGCCCATCTATGCTGAGAAACTTACCCAATATGGCCCTGTCCCCCTGCAACACCAGCAGGCCGCAAATGGAAGACAGAAATATCCAGATCCCGAAATTCAACAGTTCTGATCCGGCACGCTTTTCCCAATAAATACGGTTGCCCGGACCCGGAAGGAACAACCACATCAGCGCCAAACGAACCGCTGCGGTCACCACCCAACCGGCAACCAAAGACCAGACTGAATGGGTGACCCAGGCGATGAGGACCATCGAAACGGTGCCGGTGATTATGGACAAAAGATCCAGCGCCGTCACCCGCCCAAGCACCAAATGACGATTTGCTGTTTCAACGCGTATCGGTTCCAGCGCCGCAAACACCAGCGACACCGCGGCAATTGGCAACATCACTGCGATATCCGGCTGGTCGTAAAACGCTGCCACTGGCAGTGCCAACCCACAGGCTGCCAGCCACAAAACAACCCCTCGAATGATTTGCATGGTCCAGGCGGTGTCCATGAAAGCAGGCTCATCACCTCGTTTACTCTGCATAATCGACTGGGAAATGCCCATGTCAGACACGAGCGTCAGCGCGACCAACAGCATGGTAACAAGCGCCATGATCCCAAATGCCTCTGGGAACAACAGGCGCGCAAGTATCAGGTTTGCAGCAAACCGCACCGCCTGTGAGATAAAAAAGGTGAGAGCCGTCCAAGTAGACCCACGGGCCGCCCGCGCGAGCATTGACGCACCATAAAAACCATCCTCCGCCGGGGGCTTTGACGCATTGGGCGATTTCGACCCTTCAGCCATCAGACTGTGCCAAAGCAGCGCGGCCGACAAAGGCAGATCTCAAAAGGCGTTTGGTCAAAAACATACTCGCGACGGTTACTTTCCAACGGCAGAAAATGGGCAGTTCTCTTTTAGTACCGATCATCGTGGCACATGGTAAGTGGAAAACTGTGTCTGAGATGAGAACCGGCATGCCGATCCCGCGCCCCTACCAAAGACCTCCCTGCCCCGCACTGAACATTCAAAATGCATGAAACACCCCCCATCGCCAAACTGCGGCACTGACAACACTTGTACCCCGCCCTTGGCAAAGTGCATGGTGCGCCAAAATCAATTCCTGGGAACTAGTGACATGACATCTCAAAAAACCATCTTGCGCGCGCTGGCGGGGGAAACGCTGCCCACCCCACCGGTATGGATGATGCGCCAAGCAGGCCGGTACCTTCCTGAGTATCGTGCAACCCGTGCCAAGGCGGGTGATTTTCTATCGCTTTGCTACAACTCAGAACTTGCCGCTGAAGTCACACTACAACCGATCCGCCGCTATGGATTTGATGCCTCGATCTTGTTTGCGGATATCCTTTTGGTCCCACAGGCCTTGGGCGCTGATCTGTGGTTTGTAACCGGCGAAGGTCCGCGGTTGTCGACCATCACCAGCCAAGCCGAATTGGACGCATTGAAGCCCATTGATGACATCCATGACCATCTGTCCCCGATCTATGAGACCGTTGGCATTCTGGCCAAGGCGCTGCCCAAGCAAACAACTCTGATCGGTTTTGCAGGGGCACCGTGGACCGTCGCCACCTATATGATCGCAGGTCAAGGGACCCCTGATCAGGGTCCGGCCCATGCATTGAAAGCCGAAAACAAAGCCGTTTTTGACAGCCTGATTGATCGGATTACTGAGGCCACAATCGTCTATCTGAATGCACAGATTGAAGCCGGTGCAGAAGTGGTAAAATTGTTCGATAGCTGGGCCGGATCACTGCAAGGCACTGATTTTGATGATTATTCAATCGCGCCGATGCGAAAGATTGTGCAAGGCATCAAGGCCGTACATCCCCATACGCCTATCATCGCATTCCCCCGTGGTGCGGGCGAACGGTACAAAGGTGCACATGCTGCGATTGGTGCGGATTGCATCGCCGTCGATGATGCCGTGAGTGCGGAATGGGTCGCCGAGAACGTACAGCCCGATGGATGCGTTCAGGGCAATCTGGCCTCAAAGCATATGGTCACGGGCGGCGACGCATTGGTGTCAGAAACACGGCGCATTGTTGAGGCACTGTCGAATGGTCCACATATATTCAACCTTGGTCACGGGATCACGCCAGATGCGGACCCCGCAAATGTGCAGCTGATGATTGATACGGTCAGGGGCGGTTAATACCACTTGGCCATGGGTGGCAGGCTCATCAACACGGCCTCTGGATCGTGACCTGTTTCCAGACCAAATTTTGTGCCCCGGTCATAGACCAGATTATATTCTGCATAGAGCCCGCGATGCTGCAACTGGATGTCCTTGTCGGCATCGTCCCAGGGCGTCTGATGGCGGCGGTCCACCAGCGGCACAAAAGCCGGCAGGAACGCGGTGCCAACATCCTGGGTTAGCTTGAAATCAGCCGCCCAGTCACCGGTATTGCGGTCATCATAAAATATGCCCCCTACCCCACGCGCCCGTTTGCGGTGCGGAATATAGAAATACTCATCCGCCCACGCCTTAAGCTCAGCATAAAGTGTGCTCCCATGTGGATCACAGGCGCGCTTCATCTCAGTGTGAAAATGTGCCGTGTCCTCAGCGTATTCGATGCAGGGGTTAAGGTCGGCACCGCCGCCGAACCACCATGAATGTGGTGTCCAGAACATGCGTGTGTTCATGTGGACCGCTGGCGAATGCGGGTTCTGCATATGTGCCACCAGCGAAATACCAGACGCCCAGAATCGCGGATCTTCGACCATTCCGGGAATTCCTTTGCGCGCGGCCATCGCCGACTGTGCGCGCGCACCCAAGGTTCCATAGACTGTCGAAATATTCACGCCGACTTTTTCGAAAACACGCCCACCGCGCATCACACTCATTTCGCCACCGCCAGCATCTGTTCCATCATCCGCCGATCGTGTGGTTTTGCGCACCTCGAAACGGCCCGCTGGCGCTCTGCCCTCATGACGGTTTTCCAGCGCGTGAAACGCGGTAACAATTTCATCCCGCAAGGTGAGAAACCATACAGCGGCTTGCGCTTTTTCAGTTTCGAACGTCTCTGTCATGATCTCAACTCAATCTTCCTACAATCCTTGGGCTGTGTCGGCACTGACACCACCAAATATCATGTCACTGTGCTCTGCCAGATAGATCTTTAGCCAAGGGGTAAAGCGGTCAGGATTACCCGCCAATTCCGTGATAAGTTGATCATGTTCAAGCCACCGCGTCGCCATCACCTCGTCCGGGTTCAGTGTGATGCTCAGGTCAAGATCGGCGGACACCAAGAAGACATCAACCAGTTCGTGCTCGATCAAGCCCGCACCCACATCGGCCCGGTATTCGACCTGCCCGCAATGACGCGGAACGATGCCTTTTATGCCCAGCTCTTGTTCAAGACGCCGCAAGGCACAAGTCATTGCATCCTCGCCCCATTCGGGATGGGTGCAGCAGGCATTCGCCCAAAGGCCCGGGGTGTGGTATTTATTGAGTGCGCGTTGCTGGATCAACACGTGCTCACCCGCAACCACAAATACAGATACCGCCTTGTGCCGCAAACCTTGTTGGTGCGCTGCAAGTTTTTCGAAGGGTTGGAGCGTGCCATCCACCCATGTTGGAATCATCGTTGCCATGGCCTTTATGTTCTCGCGTGATTTGACGACATGGTTGCTATCATTTTAAAATTTCATGGGCGTGTTAGCATGCTTCATCTGGGTTTGCACATTGCCACCCAATCGTGGCGTCCTAATGTCGCAGACATCATGCGGTGATATGATCTATGATCATGATGACCAGTCCATCTAGGATGGTGATCCGAAGAATTGAGGAAAGAGAAATGAAATTACTGCCAACCATGGCCCTTGGCCTGTCTACAATCGCCGCACCGTTGTTCGCCGATGGCCACGCAACTGGAGACGCCAGCGCAGGTGAGAACGTCTTCAAGAAATGCAAATCCTGCCATGCGATCATCGCGGATGACGAAACGGTCATTCAGAAGGGCGGCAAAACAGGGCCGAACCTTTATGGCATCTACACGCGGGCTGCAGGAGCCGCCGAAGGCTTCAAATTCGGGAATCACATTGTCGCGGCGGGCGAAGCCGGATTGATGTGGGACGAAGAAAGCTTTGTGAAGTACGTCGCGGACCCAAAGAAGTTCTTGGCAGAATATCTGGATGACAGCGGAGCCAAGTCGAGAATGTCGTTCAAGCTCAAGAAAGCCGAAGATGCAGTGGACCTCTGGACCTACCTTGTTTCGGTTGGACCTGAGGTTGAGGACGAAGGCGAAGAATCCAACTAGCCAGCTGACGGGTTTTTTTCTCAAACACCATTGACGGCCGAACTGTTACGCCGTCAATGAGCCAGACTACGGGGTATCGATGATAGAAGACGCAATGCTCACCGATCGAACATTGCATGATTTCATATTCGCGCAGAAGCGATCCCGTCTGGAAGGCGATGAGTATTAACCAATTATTTGATACTAAGAGACATAAAAACTGAGTTCTGCAATCACACCTTGTACTTTTTTAGTTTCGTCACGGAATGGCTAGGTTGTTTAGGCAACCTAGCTTGATTTCACCCGATGGACTGACCAAGACACGGTCAAGCAAACCGAAGTGATAGTTGTCTACTCAAACTGAATTGAATGCCACAATATCCGCGGATATCGGTGGGCACCTCGACAAATTCATTGCCACCAAGCATTTAACCGCAAACCCACGGAACACATTTGGCGCACAAAAAGCTGGTATCGGAAAATCGACAATTGCGGCCCATTTTGCACACTGTCAATCACCCTTTTGACCGGGTGTGTTCCGATATTCAACGCGGAACCTCTGGAAACTGGAAGTCCCACTTTTTTCCATTTCCGAACTGCCCTATTTCCCCCAAATTATCTAACGCTGGCTGAGTTATGGACATAGATGGCCGCAAAGAACACCAAAACCGAAAAAGGGAGTTTGAAGGTATGCGTGAAAGAGAATACCAAAGGACTCTCTCTGAGACTTTGACCGAAAAAATGAGTCTTCTGAACGCGTCTGCAGAATTGACCGCAAGATCGATTGACGAAAAAATAGAAACCAACACAGGTTACAACTAATGAAACTACTCGGCAATAATCCAGCGTTTTGTTTTATTAACAATGAATGGGTGCCTGGTTGTTCAGCGCAAAGGGTACCGGTGATCAACCCGTCAAATGGCGAGGTATTGTGCGAAATTGCCCGTGGTACAGCAGACGACATAGATATCGCAGTGATGGCTGCGCAGGCCGCTCTTGAGGGTGACTGGGGAAGAGCCAGCGCAGCAGAGCGCGGTCGAGTGCTTCATAATATCGGCGCAATTATTCTTGATCACGCTGAGGAGTTGGCCGAGCTTGAAGCGCATGACGTGGGCAAGCCACTAAAGCAGGCGCGCGCAGATGTAGTTGCCTTGGCGCGGTACATGGAATTTTATGCAGGTGCCGCGGACAAAGTGCATGGTGCGACAATTCCGTATCTGAACGGCTACACGGTTTATACTATGCGAGAACCACACGGGGTTACTGGGCACATCATTCCGTGGAATTACCCGATGCAAATTATTGGGCGGTCTGTTGGGGCGGCACTGGCCATGGGCAATGCGGCTGTATTAAAACCGGCGGAGGAAGCTTGTCTGACCGCGTTGGCATTTGGAGAGCTGGCGCGCCTTGCGGGGCTGCCGAAGGGGGCATTGAATATAGTTCCGGGTTTCGGGGCAGAGGCGGGCAATGCGCTGGCCCAACATCCGCTGGTGCGCCATGTTTCGTTCACTGGGTCAGTTGATGTTGGGAAACTGATTCAGGAATCAACAGCGCACCATGTGGTGCCCTTGACGTTGGAATTGGGGGGTAAGTCGCCGCAGCTGGTGTTTGAGGATGCGGATATCGACGTGGCATTGCCATTCTTAGTCAACGCAGGAATTCAAAATGCCGGCCAGACGTGTTCAGCATCGTCGCGTATTTTGGTGCAGCGGCAGATTTATGATCAGATCGTGGAAGCGATGACGCAAATGTACACTGACCTGCGTGTTGGGCCCGCGATGGATGATCTTGATCTGGGCCCGGTTATTTCAAAGCGCCAAAAAGAAATTGTTGAGGGCTATTTGGATCGGGGTCGCGATTTGAATCTTGTTGCGAAGGGGCAAGTTTCGGCTTCTGCGCCTGAAGGTGGATCTTACGTCGCGCCCGTGTTGTTTGCGGATGTGCCCCCTGATCACGTTCTGGCGCAGGAAGAGATTTTTGGCCCGGTGCAGGTTGTGATCCCTTTTGACGATGAGACGGAGGCCTTGGCCATTGCCAACGGGACACAGTTTGGTCTCGTGGCGTCGGTTTGGTCTCGAGATGGTGCGCGGCAGATGCGGCTGGCCAAAAAGCTGCGCGCGGGACAGGTATTCTTGAACAATTACGGGGCTGGTGGCGGTGTTGAACTTCCGTTTGGCGGGACTGGCTTGTCAGGCCATGGTAGGGAAAAAGGCTTTGAGGCGCTTTACGGGTTTTCATCGCTCAAGACGGTTGCGGCGCTGCATGGCAGCTGACTTTTCTTCGGTGTTTGCAAGGTAAAATAGATCAGCTATATCTTGAGTTTGGTGCTATTGAGTGCCACGTTTTAGGTGAAAGGGCCAAACCATGGATGTAGAGTCCTCAGTTCCATTGTCTGATCAAAAAGAACGCTTTCGTTGCAATTTGGTAGATCATGGTCGGTTTTCAAGCGCTGGTCTCGTAACAAAGATCGGTCTCGACTTTATAGGTCAGGGAACCGAAGCCGCGGGATTGGCTGCACTAAGATCTCTGTTAACTGAACGGCAATCCGCTGAGTTTCTTTCGGGCCCTGTCATGCAAAGCCGTATTTCCGCGATGATGACCAAGAAGAGGCATTCCTTTAGTCTGGATATGTCTGACGTCAGCACCTGCCGGAGAGATTTAGGGGTTTGAGTAACGGAGGATTTCTGGTTCATCGAAGCCATTATGGAGCGAAGATGAATAAGAAATCCGGAACATCGAAGGATGCAGCTGACAAACTGGTCAGGGGCATCAAGCGCAAGACGCGCAAGCATTACACTGCTGAAGAGAAGATCAGGGTCGTGTTGGCGGGTTTGCGTGGTGAGGCGGGTATGCGTGGTGAAGAGAGTATCGCTGCGCTTTGCCGCCGTGAGGGGATCGCCGAGAGCCTGTATTACTCCTGGTCGAAGGAGTTCCTTGAAGCTGGGAAGAACCGTCTGGCGGGTGAAACAGCGCGCCAAGCGACATCACCTGAAGTCAAGAAACTGCGTTCGGAATCCGCAGCCTTGAAGGAGGTCGTCGCGGAACTGACCCTTGAGAACAGATTGCTCAAAAAAAGCATGATCGGGGATGGGGAGGAAGAGGTATGAGATATCCCGCCTCCGAGAAGCTTGAGATTATCCGCACTGTGGAAGCCTCACATCTGCCGGTAATGCAGACACTGGCGATGGTGCTGGCAGACTAATTCGAACCCGTCTCCATAAGGACAGTGAGGTTGTCCCTTATGCCGCGCCGAGTCCTCGCCACTCGGCCAGAGCGGCGGCGCGGCTGAGTTTGAAGTTGGGTCGTGAGTGGAGGCTTCTTTCCGAGTTGAACAAGTTGTAAATCGAGGCGTGGACCGAGGCGAATTTTTGAAATCTCCGTATGGGCCTGAAACGGAGCGTCACCCTCTCCCTTCGTCGAAACGGAAGGTGTGAATTCTCCGCCCTATTGTTCAGCCAGCGGCCAGTTTCTTGCCTGTCCGCTGCGCCCACCCCTTTCAACGCAGCGCCGTGCGAGCGCAGCTGGTCGGTCACGATCACTCGGGGCGGCCGTACTTTCTCATTGCTTTCTTGATAAATTTCAAGGCAGCCTTCTTATCCCGTGTCTTCGTCACGAAGCTCTCCAGAACCTCGCCTTCGTGATCCACGGCGCGCCAAAGATAGTGCCGCTCACCGTTAATTTTCACGAAAATCTCATCCAGATGCCAGCGCCAGCGACTGGATTTCATACCCTCAATCCGGCGCTTTCGTATCTCGGCAGCGAATAGCGGGCCAAACCGGTGCCACCAATATCTCACCGCTTCATGACTGACATCAATGCCACGTTCGTGGAGCAGATCTTCCACATCGCGAAGGGACAGCGGGAACCGGACGTACATCACCACTGCCAGGCGATTAATCTCTCGGTTCGTTTTGAAATAGCGAATTGGATCAGGTTTGGTCATCCGACGAGGCTACGAAACCGCCCTGCCCGCCTCAAGCAGGTTTGCTCTGACAGTACCCCAGATAGCGCCCGACCACATTGGATACATTGATCTTGCTCAATGTTGGAAGTCCCTCGGTCTGCTAATCAAAGCCAATCAAAATGCAATCAAGACGAGGGGGCTATGGAGAGCTCTGACGAATACCAATCAGCAAAGAAACGCGTTGAAGCAAAGATGGGTTTCTATACGCATTTATCGGTATATGCCGCGGTCATTCTGTTTCTTGCGATCATCAACTTCGTGACTTCCTCCGGCACCATCTGGTTCCACTGGCCAATGCTGGGCTGGGGTTTTGCCGTGGCAATTCATGCAGCGCTCGTATTCGTGTTCCCAAGGCGGTTCGCTGTGACAGAACAGATGATCGAAAAGGAGATTGGCAAGGCGCGAGAGCGGTCATGACTGTCGCGCGATCAAAACAGATTGTCTCGACGCCCGCATCCGAACCGCAGATCTCATCCGTTCGGGTCCTGCAATGCGGGCGCGGCGAACAGCACAAGGAACACCGCTTTGGCAGTAAGCTGCCGCAGCTATGGTGGGTGTTCTTTGGACGAAGCTGGGTTCCGCTGCCGCTCCAAGCCTTCTTGATTGAACATTACGACGGTTGGGTGCTGTTCGATACGGGGATCGACCCGCGTGTGATGTCTGACAAAGGGTACATCAAACAAGCGATCGGGCGCTTTCTGCTTCCACGTATCTTTCATTTCGACCTGACCGACAACGATCGTATCGACCATGTGTTGGCGTCGGCCGGTGTCGCGGCAAGCAATATCAAGACAGCGATTATTTCGCATCTGCATTTTGATCATGTCGGGGGCATTGCCCAAATCCCGCAAGCTGATCTGTTGGTGAGCGCACGCGAGTGGCGGATTTTGTCCGAACCCCATCCCGAGCAGGAATGGATTTTGCGCGAACATATCGAGATTTCTGGGGCCAAGTGGCAGCAAATCACCTTTGAGCCAAGCGATGACCCGCTTTTTGAAGAATTCGAAGGCGTCCACGATGTCGCTGGTGACGGGTCCATGATCTTGTTGCCAACGCCGGGGCATACGCCCGGCTCCAT